>NZ_JAMYDZ010000005.1:0-302272 GCF_024129905.1 Pseudomonas sp. 21LCFQ010
TAACGCGGCGTAGAAGCTCGGCTTTTTCGGCTTCAGACAAGACAATGACAGTCGCTGGTCGGCCCATATAAATGCTCAGCTCTCACGAGTGGGTTTCAAATGAGCATAGACCATATTTTCATTGGTATTTGTGAAACACCACACTAGGGTCTGTTGCCGTTTCAGCGGTTGTGATGAAACGGCAACAGACCCTGATATCAGTCGATGTATTCGAAGAGTTTGACGATCTTTTGCACGCCCGCCACACCTTGAACCAGATTGGTGGCGCGGTTGGCTTCCTGTTGGGTGACAAGGCCCAGCAGGTAGACGATACCGTTCTCGGTCACGACCTTGATACGTGAGCCGGGAATCGAGTTGTCGGTGAGCATCTGGCTCTTGATCTTGGTGGTCAGCCAGGTGTCATTCTGGCGTGCCAGAAACGATGACGGTGCAATCACCTGCAGCTCGTTATTGACCTTCTTGACCCGCTGCACCGAAGCGGCGGCCTGTTCGGCGATGGTCTTGAGTTCGGCGCGTGGCGTCTGGCCAGCCAGCAGCACGATGCCGTTATAGCTGGTGACGACAATGTGCGAGCCTTCGGCCAGGTCCGGGTGGGCCTTGGAAATGTTGACGGCTGCTTTGGTCTCGATCAGCGAGTCATCGATCTTGCTGCCAAGGGTGCGCGTGCCCCGATCATCGTTGATCGGCTCGTCGCGGGTGGCGGTCAGCACCGAGCTGCAGCCGCCAAGGCCCAGGCACAGGGCCAGAAATACCAGGCTGAGACGATTAGGGGTCATTCTTCACTCCCGAACAATTGGCTGTCGATCAGATCGCAGAGGCAGTGGATCGCCAGCAGGTGGACTTCTTGAATACGTGCGGTGACTTTCGCCGGTACGCGGATTTCCACGTCTTCGGGCAGCAGCAGCGAAGCAACATCGCCGCCGTCGCGTCCAGTCAATGCTACGACAATCATTTCGCGATCATGTGCGGCCTGGATCGCCTGAATAATGTTTGCCGAGTTGCCACTGGTGGAAATGGCCAGCAATACATCGCCAGGCTGACCCAGGGCGCGGATCTGTTTGGAAAACACCTCGTTGAAGCTGTAATCGTTGGCAATCGAGGTGATGGTCGAGGCGTCAGTGGTCAGGGCGATGGCGGGAAGGCTCGGGCGCTCCCGTTCGAAGCGGTTAAGCAGCTCCGAAGAAAAGTGCTGGGCATCGCCCGCCGAGCCGCCGTTGCCGCACGCCAGCATCTTGCCCTCGTTGAGCAGGGCATTGACCATGACCTGGCTGGCCAGCTCGATATGCGGGGCAAGCACTTCCATCGCCTGCTGCTTGGTGTCGATGCTGGCCTGGAAGAGCCGGCGAATACGGGATTGCATGTCCATCAGGAGTGACCTTGGTTAGAGCATAAGCGGTTGTTCGGCGCTTTGCGGAGGGTTCCGCCGGCTACCGGCACAACGAGTGTGCAGCCCGCATAACAAGAGCAAAAAACGGTGTCGGGTGGTACTGGCATTCGAAAGCAACAGCAGGCATGCGCTTCAGCTGTCGAATGCGCTTTTGAGCCAGTTCAGTGGAGCGGCACTCTCGGGCTCTCCATCAACGGCCACTACATCAAAGCGGCAAGGATGGTCGGCCCAGTGTGGTTCTTGCTGCAGGAACAACTGCGCGGTTGCGACGAGTTTTTCCTGCTTGCGCGCGTCGACACTTTCCAGCGCGCTACCCCAGCCGCGTTGGCGGCGATAGCGCACTTCGACGAATACTACTGTAGAGCCATCAAGCATGACCAGATCAAGCTCGCCGCGTCGGCAGGACCAGTTGCGTGTAATCAATTGCAGGCCCTGCTGCTGCAGGTGCTGCAGGGCGAAGGTTTCGGCCTCGTGCCCTGCAGTGCTACTGCCTGATTTCAAGGCGCGGTGTCCGGCAGGCGCTGGACTTCGCCGTTGACGAACTCTGCCCACGGCAGTTGACGTTCGATGCGGCGGTTGGCATTCAGGCTCAGGCTGCCGGACAGGCCGTCCAGGCGGCTGTCGGGCAGCGCCTTGAGCTGGGTCAGGCGTGGTGCCAGGCGATAGGCGTCGACGCCCATCGCATACAGGCGGCCCAGGCTGCTGGCGGCTTGCGGCCATTGAGTGACGACCTGCTGGCGCAGCGGGTCATTGGCATTGAGCATCCATGGGGTGTCACAGAAGCGTACCCCGTTGAGATCGTTGTACTGGGCGCGATCATTGCTGTTGGTGAACAGTTGCGAAGTCGCATAGACCGGTACGTCGCCTGCGTACTGGAAAACCATGGTCGGTTTGATTTGCTGGGCTTGTTGCGGGGTGGCGACCAGGAACATGAAGTCGATGTCCTGGCGACGCGACGGTTGTGCAGCCACCTGGGCGCCGGTCGCAGCCTGCAGGCGCTGGGCGCGGCCTTCGCTGGAGCGCAGCTGGAACATGTCGGCGATCTGGCGGGCCAGATCCACCGGCTGGTCGATGCGTTCCACTGCCAGCAGGGTGCCGCCCTTGGCGCGCCAGCTGTTGTTGAAGGCTGCCAGGACGCGATCGCCCCATTCACCTTTCGGAACCATGGCCACGGCGGTGCGCTTGCCTTCCGACCAGGCGCGGCGTGCCACTTCACGGGCTTCGTCTTCTGCGGCCAGGCCGAACTGGAACAGTTCTTGAGGGCCGGCAGTGGCGCTGTCGCTGTAGTTCAGGGCCAGAGTGGCAATCGGCAATTGCGGGCGGGCACTGAGTTGCTTGACCAGTTCTTTCTCAAGGGGGCCGACCACCAGTTGCACGCCGGCGGCCTGGGCCTGACGGTAGAACTCATCCATCGAGGTGACGCGCGAGCTGTCGAACACCTGGATCGCTGGCGGGTTCTGACCGGCTTGCTGGGCCTGGTAATGCGCCGCCAGGAAGCCTTCGCGCAGTGCTTTGGCCACGTTGGCCAGCGGACCTTCCTGCGGCAGCAGCAGGGCGATGCGGGTCAGGGGTACGCTGGTCAGCGAACGCAGTTGTGCCAGCGCAGCTGGCAGTTGCTGCGCAGCAGGGTGCTGAGGGTTCTGGGCTTTCCAGCTATCGATCGCCGCCTGTTGCTGTTCCAGAGTGCCGGCGCTTTTGATCGCGCGGGCCAGGTTCAGCCAGCCGCTCAGGTCATCATTGCCGGTGCCTTGCAACTGCTCGGCAGGCAGGGCTGAAACCAGTTTCCAGATCGCATCGTTGTTGGCGCTCGCCTCATTGCCTTGCAGCAACGGGCCTGCAAAGACCCGCTCACGGGCTGCTGGCAGGATTTGGCCATCGAGTTCCAGTGCCCGGGCATGGACCTGGTGGGTGCGGATCTGCTGTTCGACCGAGAGTTCTGCCAGGCGCTGCAGGCTAGGGTGCGACAGGGCTTCGAGGGCTGCCTTGGGCTGGTTGCGACCCAGCGCCAGTTCTGCCGACAGGGTACTGGCCAGAACCTGCAGCCCGGGCGGCAACTGGTCGATCTGGACCTGGGCCAGCAACTGTGCGGCACGGCCCGGGTTGCCCTGACGATTGGCAAGCTCTGCGGCGCTCAAGCGCAGCGTAGCCGCTTTGTCCGGTGTCTTGGCATTGGCCGCCTGTTCCAGCAACTGCTCAATGCTGGCGTCGGGGGTGCGAGGGAGTTCACCAAGGTTTGATGATGGTGAACCGGCGCAAGCTGCCAGCAGGGCGGCAAGGCAGAGGGCAGAGAACAGCCGCAGACTAGCGATCATGTATATGTTCCTGGTACTCAAGCAAATTAGCGGGGAATTGTACCCAACCACTGGCCGGGGTGCGACTTTAGGGTGCCTCTAAAAACTACCTGCGTTGCCATCACTGCGTTCAGAGCAGGCTCGCAATGCTCATTGACCGTTGTAAAGTCGTGCGCGACTCTGACCGTTGCGAGCCTGTTTTTGCCTTGCGCTGGCTGCCTCGCCTACGGTTCAGGAGGTGCTGTGTAATCTGTACAATGCCTTCTTTTTAAAAATGTCTGGAGTCATGAGTATGAGGTCCGCGTTTTGACTGTCGCGCCCGCTTCGAATTCCGCCACCGGTTCGCTTTATGTCGTGGCTACCCCTATCGGCAATCTGGACGACATGAGCGTGCGGGCACTGAAGGTCCTGCGCGACGTCGCACTTATCGCTGCCGAGGATACCCGGCATTCATTGCGCTTGATGCAACACTTTGGCATAGCGACACCACTGGCGGCCTGTCATGAGCATAACGAGCGTAATGAAGGTAGTCGCTTTATCGAGCGCTTACTGGCGGGCGACGATGTTGCGCTGATTTCCGATGCGGGCACGCCGTTGATTTCCGATCCGGGCTACCACCTGGTCCGGCAGGCGCGTGCAGCAGGAATCAAGGTGGTCCCGGTACCAGGCGCTTGCGCGTTGATTGCGGCGCTATCGGCGGCCGGCTTGCCCTCGGACCGGTTCATCTTCGAAGGCTTTCTGCCAGCCAAGGCGGTAGGGCGCAAATCCAGGCTTGAGCAATTGCGCGAAGAGCCGCGGACCTTGATTTTCTATGAGGCGCCGCACCGGATCCTGGAGTGTCTGCAGGACATGGAGGCGGTGTTTGGCGAAGAGCGGCCAGCCGTGCTGGCTCGTGAGTTGACCAAGACCTTCGAGACCCTCAAGGGTCTGCCGCTGGCGCAGTTGCGGTCGTTTGTCGAGGCTGACAGCAACCAGCAACGCGGTGAATGCGTTGTTCTGGTCGCCGGCTGGAGTGCGGCGCAGGAGGATGATGCGATCAGCGCCGAGGCGCGTCGGGTTCTTGATTTGCTTTTGCAGGATTTACCGGTCAAGCGCGCTGCCGCGTTGGCAGCGGAAATTACCGGTGTGCGCAAGAATCTGCTCTATCAACTGGCGCTGGATAAACAGAAACAATAAGGCGTTTTTATTACAGGCACGTTCAACTACAAGCTTTTAAGGCTTGTTCTTGAACGCTTGTGCCGTTAACCTTGGCGCCGGAGAGTCGATTGGACAGTCGCTGCCTCTTGTTGTTCCGCAACAAGGGGGGGAGGAAAGTCCGGGCTCCATAGGGCGGAGTGCCAGGTAACGCCTGGGAGGCGCGAGCCTACGGAAAGTGCCACAGAAAATAACCGCCTAAGCACTTCGGTGCCGGTAAGGGTGAAAAGGTGCGGTAAGAGCGCACCGCACGTCTGGCAACAGTACGTGGCTAGGTAAACCCCACTCGGAGCAAGACCAAATAGGGTTCCAAGGCGTGGCCCGCGCTGGAACCGGGTAGGTTGCTAAAGACGTCCAGTGATGGCCGTCGTAGAGGAATGACTGTCCTCGACAGAACCCGGCTTACAGATCGACTCTCCACCTCCCACCTCCTTCTTTTTTCAGCTGCTTTGGGCAGTAGTGAACCCGTTCGAAATTTCAAAAAAATCTTAAACTTCATAAATCACTTTAAGTTTGATTCCTATCTCCATGACAGGCATCGCCTTGTTCATGTCCGGCTGCTCTGAAATTATCTGTTTCCCTCCTGTATCACTCCTAAATTGCCGTTATGTAAGGGTTTTCCTTCAGGTCGTGCCTTGACGGTGTGGTGGGCGCGTTCCTATAGTGTGCGCAAGTGGCAGAAAGTGGCACGAAGTGGGTTTTTCCAGCGCAAGAATATAGAATTCGGAGACTGCGCCTGTGTTCCGTGGTGCCAACGCGATCAATCTCGACGCCAAAGGTCGTCTCGCTATGCCGAGCCGGTATCGCGACGAGTTGGATTCGCGCAGTGGTGGCCAGTTGATAGTAACCATTGATGCCATAGATCCCTGCTTGTGCATTTATCCGCTGTCCGAGTGGGAGCTGATTGAGGCGAAGCTGCGAGAGCTCGCCACCTTTCGTGAAGAAAACCGCCGTTTGCAGCGGCTATTGATTGGTAATGCGGTCGATCTTGAACTCGACGGCAGTGGACGTTTTCTGGTGCCGCCACGACTGCGCGACTATGCCAAGTTGGATAAGCGCGTGATGTTAGTTGGCCAGCTAAACAAGTTTCAATTGTGGGACGAGGACGCCTGGAACGCTCTTGCTGATGCGGACCTGGCGGCTATTCAACAACCCGGCGCGATGCCCGACGATTTACGTGACCTGATCCTGTGACTATGAATAGCGGTTTTACCCACATCACCGTACTGCTCGAAGAAGCTGTCGAGGCTTTGGCTGTGCGCGCCGATGGCTGCTATCTGGATGGCACGTTCGGTCGTGGCGGTCACAGTCGTCTGCTGCTCAGCCAGTTGGGAGCTGAGGGGCAGTTGTTAGGGTTCGACAAGGACCCGCAGGCGATTGCCACGGGGCAAACGCTGGCGGCCGAAGACGGCCGCTTTGTCATTGTGCAGCGCAGCTTTGCCGAGCTGGGGGCCGAGGTGGCCGAGCGCGGTTTGCAAGGCAAGGTCAGCGGCATTCTGATGGACCTGGGCGTCTCGTCGCCGCAGCTTGACGACCCGGAGCGCGGTTTCAGCTTCATGCATGATGGTCCGTTGGACATGCGCATGAATCCGGGGCAGGGCATCAGTGCTGCCGAATTCGTCGCCAGCGCACCTGCCGAAGAACTGGCGCGGGTGTTCAAGCAATACGGTGAAGAGCGCTTCGCCCGGCGGATGGCCAGCGCTGTTGTCGAGCGGCGCCAGCTGCGTCCTTTCGAGCGTACCGCCGACCTGGCTGAGGTGCTCAAGGTCGCCAACCCGGCCTGGGAAAAGGGCAAGCATCCGGCAACCCGCGCTTTCCAGGGGTTGCGCATTCACGTCAACAACGAACTGGGCGACCTTGAAACCGGTCTTGAAGCGGCCATCGATGCCCTTGAAGTGGGTGGTCGTCTGGTGGTCATCAGCTTCCATTCCCTGGAAGACCGGATCGTCAAGCTGTTCATGCGCAAGCTGGTCAAGGGCGAGGCCGACAACCTGCCACGCAATCTGCCGGTGCAGGCCAAGGTTTTCGAGCCGCGCATCAGGCTGGTCGGCAAGGCGCAATTCGCTTCTGAAGCAGAAACCCGTGCCAACCCGCGTTCGCGCAGCGCTGTCATGCGTGTCGCGGAGAAGTTGCGGTGAGCCGCCTGTTCTTCAAGCCATTGCCTACCGGCAGCTTTTTCATGCTGCTGCTGTTCATTGCTGTGCTGGTGTCAGCCATCGGCGTTTCCTATAGCGCGCACTGGAACCGTCAGCTACTCAACTCGCTGTATACAGAAACCAGTATTCGCGACAAGGCGCAGGCCGAGTGGGGACGACTGATCCTCGAACAAAGCACCTGGACAGCGCACAGCCGGATTGAAAACCTGGCCACCGAGCAGCTCAAAATGCGCATCCCCAATGCGGGTGAAGTGCGGATGGTGGCGCCATGATGAAGCTTGAAGGCGCTTTGTATCCGTGGCGTTTCCGCTTGGTCGTGGGTTTGTTGTGTCTGCTGGTGGCAGCGATCTCCTGGCGCATCATCGACCTGCAGGTGGTCGAAAATACTTTCCTGCAAGAGCAGGGCGATGCGCGCAGCCTTCGCCACATTCCCATTCCTGCGCACCGTGGTCTGATCACCGACCGTAACGGCGAGCCCCTGGCGGTCAGTACGCCGGTCACCACCTTGTGGGCCAACCCCAAGGAGATGCTTCAGGACCGCAGCAAGTGGCCGCTGTTGGCACAAGCCCTGGGGCAGGACGCCAAGGCTCTGACTGAGCGTCTGGAGTCGCAGGCAGGCAAGGAATTCATCTATCTGGTGCGGGGCCTGACGCCGGAGCACGGCCAGGCTGTGCTTGATCTCAAGGTGCCGGGGGTTTACGGCATCGAGGAGTTCCGGCGCTTCTATCCGGCCGGTGACGTAACGGCACATATGGTCGGCTTCACCGACCTGGATGATCACGGCCGCGAAGGCGTCGAGCTGGCCTATGACGAGTGGCTGGCCGGTGTGCCTGGCAAGCGTCAGGTCATCAAGGACCGACGAGGGCGTCTGATCAAGGATGTCCAGGTTACCAAGAACGCCAAGGCCGGCAAGACCTTGGCGTTGTCTATCGACCTGCGTTTGCAGTACCTGGCGACTCGCGAATTGCGTAACGCGATCATCGAGAACGAAGCCAAGGCTGGCAGTCTGGTGATCATGGACGTCAAGACCGGGGAAATCCTGGCGATGGTCAACAGCCCGACCTACAACCCCAACAACCGCCGCACCATGGTGCCGGCCGCCATGCGTAACCGGGCAATCATCGACGTGTTCGAACCCGGCTCGACCATGAAACCGATCTCCATGGGCGCGGCACTGGAAAGCGGGCGCTGGAAGCCTACCGACAAGGTCGAGGTCTACCCCGGCACGCTGCAGATCGGTCGCTATACCATTCGTGACGTGAGCAAGACCGAGGGACCGGTGCTCGACCTGACCGGCATCCTGATCAACTCCAGTAACGTGGGGATGAGCAAGGTGGCCTTCGACGTCGGCGGCGAGGCGATTTTCCGTACCATGCAGCGCATGGGTTTCGGCCAATACACCGGCCTGGGTTTCCCGGGTGAGCGGGTCGGCAACCTGCCCAACTACCGCGAGTGGCGCAAGGCTGAAACGGCGACCCTGTCTTATGGCTATGGCGTGTCGGTCACGGCCTTGCAACTGGCTCACGCCTACGGTGCGCTGGCCAACAATGGCCGGATCGTGCCGCTGAGCATTCTCAAAACCAACGCTGAGCCGACCTCGGTGCAGGCGATTCCCGAAGCCACTGCCAAGACCCTGCACACCATGCTGCAGGAGGTGATCGAGGACACCCGCGGCGTCTATCGCGCCCGTGTGCCGTCCTATCACGTCGGCGGCAAGAGTGGTACGGCGCGCAAGACCTCGATCGGCACCAAAGGCTATGCCGAGAATTCCTACCGCTCGTTGTTCGCCGGTTTCGGCCCGATGAGCAACCCGCGTTACGCCATCGTGGTGGTAATCGATGAACCGAGCAAAGGCGGCTACTACGGTGGTCTGGTCTCGGCTCCGGTGTTCAGCAAAGTGATGTCCGGAACCCTGCGACTGATGAACATTCCGCCGGATAACCTGGAACCCGAGCAGGCCGTCAAAGCACCGGTTGCCAAAGGAGGGCGTGGCTGATGTCTTTCAATCTGAGCAAGATCTTTCCGGGCACCGAGCGTGACCCGTTGATTCGCGAACTGAGCCTGGACAGCCGCAAGGTGCGTCCGGGAGACCTGTTTCTGGCGGTGCCGGGGCTTAAGGTCGACGGTCGTGACCATATCGCCGATGCCCTGCAACGTGGCGCCGCGGCGGTGGCTTATGAAGTCGAAGGCGCCAGTGTGCTGCCGATCACTGATGTGCCACTGATCCCGGTCAAGGGCCTGGCGGGGCAGTTGTCAGCGATTGCCGGACGTTTTTATGGCGACCCAAGCCGGCGCCTGAATCTGATTGGTGTCACGGGCACCAACGGCAAGACCAGCGTGACCCAACTGGTGGCTCAGGCACTCGACCTGCTGGGTCAGCGCTGCGGCATCGTCGGTACGCTGGGCACTGGTTTCTTTGAGGCGCTGCAGAGCGGCTTGCACACCACCCCTGATCCGATTGCCGTACAGGCGACTCTGGCGGACCTCAAGCACGCCGAAGCGCGCGCCGTGGCCATGGAGGTTTCTTCCCATGGCCTGGAGCAGGGCCGGGTCAAGGCGGTGGAGTTTGACGTGGCAGTGTTCACCAACCTGTCGCGCGACCATCTTGATTATCACGGCACCATGCAGGCTTACGGCGCCGCCAAGGCCCAGTTGTTCGCCTGGCCAGATCTGAGCTGCCGGGTGATCAACCTGGATGACGACTTTGGCCGCGAACTGGCCGACGCGCCGCACCTGTCAAAACTCATTACCTACAGCCTGCTCGACAAGAGTGCCTGGCTGTACTGCCGCGATGCGCGATTCGACGACGATGGCGTGCGCGCGACGCTGGTCACGCCGCAAGGCGAGCATCTCTTGCGTAGCAGCCTGCTGGGGCGTTTCAACCTGAGCAATCTGCTGGCGGCAATCGGTGCTTTGCTGGGCCTCGACTACGCCCTGGATGAAGTGCTCAAGGTGCTGCCACAACTGGTCGGGCCGGTCGGGCGCATGCAGCGCCTGGGGGGGGGGAACCAGCCGCTGGTAGTGGTCGATTACGCCCACACCCCCGATGCGCTGGAAAAGGTTCTTGAGGCTCTGCGGCCGCATGCCAAGGGGCGTCTGCTGTGCCTGTTCGGCTGTGGCGGTGACCGTGATCGCGGCAAGCGTCCGCTGATGGCCGAGGTCGCCGAGCGGCTGGCCGACGTAGTGCTGGTCACCGATGACAATCCGCGCAGCGAAGCCAGCGAGCAGATCTTCGCTGACATTCGTCCGGGTTTCAGTGCGGCGGCCCCGGTGCGCTTTGTGGCCGGTCGCGGCCAGGCGATTGCCGAATTCATCGCCACCGCTCATGCCGAGGACGTGGTTCTGCTGGCCGGTAAAGGCCATGAGGACTACCAGGAGATCGATGGTCAGCGCCACCGGTTCTCGGATCTTGATCAGGCCGCTGCCGCGTTGGCCGGATGGGAGGCAGAGCATGCTTGAGTCGTTGCGTTTCAGTGACCTGCTGATCCCGCTGGATGCACAGCGTACCGGTGATGACTGCCTGTTCGGCGGCGTCAGTACCGACAGCCGCAATATTGCCCCGGGCCAATTGTTCGTGGCCCTGACCGGTCCGCGTTTCGATGGCCATGACTATCTGCAGCAGGTCGCCGCCAAGGGCGCGGTGGGGGCCTTGGTCGAGCGTGAAGTGGCGGGCGTGAATCTGCCGCAACTGGTGGTCCTCGATACCCGCAAGGCACTGGCTCAGTTGGGCGCGATGAACCGCAATGCGTTCGTCGACCGCCCTGTTGCCGCCGTCACCGGGTCCAGCGGCAAGACCACAGTCAAGGAAATGCTCGCCAGTATCCTGCGTACCCGCGGTCCGGTGCTGGCGACCCGTGGCAACCTGAATAACGATCTGGGTGTACCGCTGACGCTGCTCGAGCTGGCCCCGGAACATCGTGCAGCGGTCATTGAGCTGGGCGCATCGCGAGTAGGCGAGATCGCCTACACCGTGAGCCTGACCAAGCCGCACGTGTCCATCCTGACCAACGCCGGGACTGCCCATGTGGGTGAGTTTGGCGGGCCGCAAAAGATTGTCGAGGCCAAGGGCGAGATCATTGAAGGCCTCGATGCCCAAGGCGTTGCAGTCCTTAACCTTGATGACGCCGCCTACCCGGTCTGGCTGATTCGGGCCGGTGAGCGCAAGGTGTTGAGCTTCGCTCTGGAAAATCCTCAGGCAGATTTTCATGCCAGCGAACTGAGCCGTGACGTGCGTGGCTGCCCGGGCTTTACCCTCAATGGCCCGCAGGGGTCGGCAGCGGTACAGCTTAATCTGCTGGGGATCCACAACGTGGCCAACGCCCTCGCCGCTGCGGCTGCCGCACATGCGCTGGGTGTCAGCCTCGACGGCATCGTCGCGGGCCTCAATGCCATGCAGCCGGTCAAGGGCCGCACCGTGGTGCACATGGCCGCCAATGGTCAGCGGGTCATCGATGACACCTACAACGCCAACCCGTCTTCGATCAAGGCTGCCACTGACCTGCTCGCAGGCTTCGCCGGCCGCAGGGTGCTGGTGCTGGGTGACATCGGCGAACTGGGCGACTGGGCCGAACAGGGCCACCGTGAAGTCGGTGCCCATGCCGTCGGCAAGGTCGATGCGCTGTATGCCGTTGGTCCGTTGATGCTGCATGCGGTCAATGCCTTCGGTGCTGGCGCCCGTCATTTTGCAACCCAGGCCGAGCTGATCGCGGCACTGCACGGCGAACAAGATTCAAACACCACTTTATTGATCAAGGGATCGCGCAGCGCCGCCATGGAAAATGTCGTGGCGGCCTTGTGCGTTTCCAGCCTGGAGAAACATTGATGCTGTTGCTGTTGGCCGAATTTTTACAACAGTTCCATAAAGGCTTTGCAGTCTTCCAGTACCTGACCCTGCGCGGGATTCTCGGTGTGCTCACGGCCCTGAGCCTTTCTCTGTGGCTCGGCCCATGGATGATCCGCACCCTGCAGATTCGCCAGATTGGCCAGGCCGTGCGCAACGATGGTCCACAATCGCATTTGTCCAAATCCGGCACCCCGACCATGGGCGGTGCGCTGATCCTGTCGTCGATTGCTGTCAGCACCCTGCTGTGGGCTGACCTGGCCAACCGCTACGTCTGGGTGGTGCTGCTGGTTACCCTGCTGTTCGGTGCCATCGGCTGGGTCGACGACTACCGCAAAGTGATCGAGAAGAACTCGCGTGGCCTGCCGAGCCGCTGGAAGTACTTCTGGCAGTCGGTGTTTGGCCTGTGTGCGGCGATCTTTCTGTACATGACCGCGCAATCGCCGGTCGAAACCACGCTGATCATTCCGATGCTCAAGGACATGCATTGGGAAATGGGCATCGGTTTCGTGATCCTGACCTACTTCGTGATTGTCGGCTCCAGCAACGCGGTCAACCTGACTGACGGCCTGGACGGCCTGGCGATCATGCCGACAGTGATGGTCGGTGGGGCGTTGGGTATTTTCTGCTACCTGTCGGGTAACGTGAAATTCGCCGAATACCTGCTGATCCCGTATGTGCCGGGCGCGGGCGAACTGATCGTGTTCTGCAGTGCGCTGATCGGTGCCGGTCTGGGCTTTCTGTGGTTCAACACCTATCCGGCTCAGGTGTTCATGGGTGACGTCGGTGCCCTGGCACTCGGCGCGGCGCTGGGCACCATCGCGGTCATTGTCCGCCAGGAAATCGTGCTGTTCATCATGGGCGGGGTGTTCGTGATGGAAACCCTGTCAGTGGTCATTCAGGTTGCATCCTTCAAGCTGACCGGTCGCCGCGTGTTCCGCATGGCACCGATTCACCACCACTTTGAACTCAAGGGCTGGCCCGAGCCGCGCGTGATCGTCCGTTTCTGGATCATCACCGTGATTCTCGTGCTGATCGGCCTTGCCACACTGAAACTGAGGTAAACGCGAGTGTCTTTGATCGTTACCGACCAGTTCCGCATCGTTGTCGGCCTCGGCAAGAGCGGCATGTCCCTGGTTCGCTACCTGGCGAACCGGGGCATTGCCTTTGCCGTGGCTGATACGCGGGACAATCCACCGGAGCTGGCGACCCTGCGTCGCGAGTATCCGCAGGTGGATGTGCGGTGTGGCGAGCTGGACGTCGAGTTCCTCTGCCGTGCCAGCGAGTTGTACGTAAGCCCGGGTCTGGCCCTGGCGACACCTGCCTTGCAGGCGGCTCAGGCACGCGGTGTAAAGCTGTCGGGCGATATCGAGCTGTTTGCCCGCAATGCCAAGGCGCCGATCGTGGCAATTACCGGCTCCAACGCCAAGAGCACCGTGACCACCCTGGTTGGCGAGATGGCCGCCGCGGCTGGCAAGCGCGTTGCGGTGGGCGGCAACCTCGGTACTCCGGCACTGGACCTGCTCGACGACAGCGTCGAGCTGTACGTGATGGAACTGTCGAGCTTCCAGCTGGAAACCACTGACCAACTGGATGCCGAAGTCGCCACGGTACTGAACATCAGTGAAGATCATATGGACCGCTACAGCGGTCTGCCGGCCTATCACCTGGCCAAACACCGGATCTTTAGGGGTGCCCGGCAAGTAGTGGTCAACCGTCAGGATGCCCTGTCGCGGCCGCTGATCGGTGAAGGGTTGCCGCGCTGGACCTTTGGCCTGAACACACCAGACTTCCATGCCTTCGGTATTCGTGAAGAAAACGGCGAAAAATACCTGGCGTTTCAGTTCGAACTGTTGCTGCCGGTCAGCGAGCTGAAAGTGCGTGGGGCGCATAATCATGCCAACGCGCTGGCCGCCCTGGCCCTGGGGCACGCCGCAGGTTTGCCCATGGACGCCATGCTGAGCAGCCTGCGCAACTTCACCGGCCTTGAGCATCGCTGCCAGTGGGTGCGTGAGCGCGCCGGTGTGCAGTATTACAACGATTCCAAGGCGACCAACGTCGGTGCGGCGCTGGCCGCCATCGAAGGTCTGGGAGCCGACCTCGACGGCAAGCTGGTACTGATTGCCGGCGGTGATGGCAAGGGCGCCGATTTCAGTGCTCTGCGGGCACCGGTCGCACAGCATTGCCGCGCTGTCGTGCTGCTTGGCCGCGATGCCGGGCTTATCGCCCAGGCACTGGGTGATGAGGTCGTGCAGGTTCGGGTTGCGAGCCTGGAAGAAGCCGTACAGCGCAGCGCCGAACTGGCGCAGGCGGGTGATGCTGTGCTGCTCTCGCCAGCCTGTGCGAGCCTGGACATGTTCAAAAACTATGAAGAGCGCGGACGCCTGTTCGCCAAGGCCGTGGAGGTGCTGGCATGATTTTCGGCATCTTCAAGCCTTACCCGTCGCCCTTGATCAGCGGGCGCGGCATCGACGTCGATTTCCCGATGCTCGCCGGTTGCCTGGCGTTGCTGGGGCTTGGGCTGGTGATGATTACCTCGTCGTCTTCGGAGGTCGCTGCGGCGCAGTCCGGCAACACCCTGTACATGATGACGCGTCACCTCATCTACCTGATCATCGGCCTTGGCGCCTGTGGCGCAACCATGCTGATCCCGGTTGCTACCTGGCAGCGCATGGGCTGGATGTTGCTGATCGGCGCATTCGGCCTGTTGCTGCTGGTACTGGTGCCGGGGATCGGCCGTGAGGTCAACGGCTCGATGCGCTGGATCGGCTTTGGTGCGTTCAACGTACAGCCATCTGAAATCGCCAAGGTCTTCGTGGTGCTGTTCCTGGCCGGCTACCTGGTGCGCCGCCAGCAGGAAGTGCGCGAAAGCTGGATGGGCTTCTTCAAGCCATTCATCGTGCTGCTGCCGATGGCGGGCCTGTTGCTGATGGAGCCGGACTTCGGTGCCACGGTGGTGATGATGGGCGCCGCCGCCGCGATGCTGTTCCTGGGCGGTGTCGGCCTGTTCCGTTATTCGCTGATGGTGGTGCTGGCCGTCGTCGCGGTCTTTGTGCTGGTCCAGGCTCAACCCTATCGTATGGCGCGGCTGACCAACTTCACTGACCCCTGGGCCGACCAGTTCGGCTCCGGCTACCAACTGACCCAGGCCCTGATTGCTTTCGGCCGCGGCGAATGGCTGGGTGTCGGTCTGGGTAACAGCGTGCAGAAGCAGTTCTACCTGCCCGAGGCGCACACCGATTTTGTGTTCTCGGTACTGGCTGAAGAGCTGGGTGTGGTGGGCTCGTTGCTGACCGTCGGGCTGTTCCTGTTCGTCAGTATCCGCGGCATGTACATCGGTTTCTGGGCTGAGCGTGCCAAACAGTTTTTCGGTGCCTACACCGCTTATGGCCTGTCGTTCCTGTGGATCGGCCAGTTCCTGATCAACATCGGGGTAAACGTCGGTCTGTTGCCGACCAAGGGCCTGACCTTGCCATTTCTGAGTTACGGCGGCAGCTCGCTGGTCATCTGCTGTGCCAGCCTGGGCCTGTTGTTGCGCATCGAGTGGGAGTCGCGCAACAACATGGGCAGCGAGGAAACCGAGTTCAACGAAAGCGATTTTGCCGAGGAGCCTCCCCGTGGACGCTAATGTGCTGATCATGGCTGGCGGCACCGGCGGGCACGTGTTCCCGGCGCTGGCCTGCGCCCGTGAGTTCCAGAACCGTGGCTACAAGGTCCATTGGCTGGGTACCCCGCGCGGCATTGAAAACGAACTGGTGCCGCAAGCCGGTCTGACGCTGCATCGTATCGATGCCAGTGGCCTGCGTGGCAAGGGCAAGCTGTCGCTGCTCAAGGCGCCGTTGATGTTGCTCAAGGCGCTGCTGCAGGCGCGCAAGGTGATGCGTCAGCTCAAGCCTGCCTTCGTGGTCGGCTTCGGCGGTTATGTCACAGGGCCCGGTGGTCTGGCCGCGAAAATGGCCGGTGTGCCATTGATCATTCATGAGCAAAACGCCGTGGCCGGTACTGCCAACCGCAGTCTGGCGTCCTTTGCCAGCCGGATCTGCGAAGCATTCCCGGACACGTTCGGGGCTTCGGACAAGCGTCGCACTACCGGCAACCCGGTACGGGTCGAGCTGTTCTTTGAAACCCCGCGCCAGCCGCTGGCCGGGCGCAAGGCACGCCTGCTGGTGCTGGGCGGCAGCCTCGGTGCTGAACCGTTGAACAAGCTGCTGCCCGAAGCGCTGGCCCTGCTGGCGCCAGAGCTGCGCCCCGAGGTCTTTCACCAGACCGGCAAGCAGCACGACCAGATCACCACCGAGCGTTACCGCAGCGCCGGTGTAGAGGCGCAGGTTGCGCCGTTCATCCAGGACATGGCGCAGGCTTATGCCTGGGCCGACCTGGTGGTGTGCCGCGCAGGCGCGCTGACCATCAGTGAGCTGGCCGCCGCCGGGCTGCCGTCGCTGCTGATTCCGTTGCCCCACGCGATCGACGACCACCAGTCCCGCAACGCTGATTATCTGGCCCGCGAAGGCGCTGCCTTCGTCATGCCGCAAGCGACAACTGGCGCCGCCGATATGGCCAGCCGCCTGAAAGAGGTTCTGATGCAACCCGAACAATTGAACAGCATGGCCCGCACCGCTCGCCGTCTGGCCAGGCCTGATGCCACCCGTACCGTTGTCGATAGCTGTGTGGAGGTGGCCCGTGGTTGAGAATCAACGCGCCATGCCGCAACCGGAAATGCGCCGTATCCGCCGCATCCACTTCGTCGGCATCGGCGGTGTAGGCATGTGCGGCATTGCCGAAGTGCTGCTGAACCTCGGTTATGAAGTTTCCGGTTCCGACCTAAAGGGCTCGGCGGTGACCGAGCGCCTGAAGGCGTTCGGCGCGCAGATCTTCATTGGCCACCAGGCAGAAAACACGGTCGGCGCCGATGTGCTGGTCGTCTCAAGCGCCGTGAACACCTCCAACCCGGAGGTCGCCACCGCCCTGGAGCGGCGTATTCCTGTGGTGCCGCGTGCCGAGATGCTGGCTGAGCTGATGCGCTACCGGCACGGCATTGCTGTTGCAGGCACCCATGGCAAGACCACCACCACCAGCCTGCTGGCTTCGGTGTTTGCAGCAGGCGGCCTGGACCCGACATTCGTCATCGGTGGCCGTCTCAACGCCGCCGGCACCAACGCTCAATTGGGCACCAGCCGGTATCTGATTGCAGAGGCCGATGAGAGCGACGCCAGCTTCCTGCACTTGCAACCGCTGGTCGCTGTGGTCACCAATATCGATGCCGATCATATGGCGACCTATGAGGGTGACTTCAACAAGCTGAAGAAGACCTTCGTCGAGTTCCTGCACAACCTTCCGTTCTACGGTCTGGCAGTGATGTGTGTCGACGACCCTGTGGTGCGCGAGATTCTGCCGCAGGTCAAACGCCCGACCGTCACCTATGGCTTCAGCGAGACCGCTGACGTGCGTGCGATCAATGTCCGTCAGGAAGGTATGCGTACGTTCTTCACCGTGCTGCGCCGTGATCGTGAACCGCTGGATGTCTCGGTGAACATGCCGGGCAACCACAACGTGCTCAACTCGCTTGCAACCATCGCCATTGCCTCCGATGAAGGCATCAGTGACGAAGCGATCATCCAGGGCCTGTCGGGCTTTCAGGGAGTCGGTCGGCGCTTCCAGGTCTATGGCGAACTGCCGGTTGAAGGCGGTCATGTGATGCTGGTCGACGACTATGGTCACCACCCGCGTGAAGTCGCGGCGGTGATCAATGCTGTGCGTGGCGGCTGGCCGGAGCGGCGCCTGGTGATGGTCTATCAACCGCACCGTTTCAGCCGCACCCGTGACCTGTATGACGATTTCGTCCAGGTACTGGCCGAATCCAATGTGTTGTTGTTGATGGAAGTCTACCCGGCCGGTGAAGAGCCGATTCCGGGGGCCGACAGCCGCAACCTGTGCCACAGCATTCGCCAGCGCGGTCAACTCGACCCGATCTACATCGAGCGCGGTGCCGAACTCGCCCCGCTGGTCAAGCCGCTGCTGCGCGCCGGTGACATCCTGCTGTGCCAGGGCGCTGGTGATATCGGTGGGCTGGCCCCGCAACTGCTCAAGAGCCCGCTGTTCGCCGGGGCTGTGGTGGCGCCGACTGAAGGGAAGCTCAAATGACAGCCCTGAATGCATCCAACTTGCACTCCAGCCTGGCGCCGCAGAAGTTCGGCCGGGTGGCGGTGCTGTTCGGCGGCAAGAGCGCCGAGCGCGAGGTCTCGCTCAAGTCCGGGCGAGCCGTGCTCGGTGCCTTGCAGAGCGCTGGTGTGGATGCCTTCGGGATTGATGTCGGCGACGACCTGCTGCAGCGTCTGGGCAGCGAGAAGATCGATCGTGCGTTCATTGTGCTGCATGGTCGCGGCGGTGAAGACGGCAGCATGCAGGGCCTTCTGGAGTGCCTGGGCATCCCTTATACCGGCAGTGGCGTGCTGGCCTCGGCACTGGCGATGGACAAGCTGCGCACCAAGCAGATCTGGCAAAGCCTCGGCTTGCCGACACCCTTGCACCGCGTACTGGCCAGCGAAGATGACTGTATTTTTACAGCGACGGAACTGGGCCTGCCTTTGATCGTCAAACCGGCCCATGAGGGTTCCAGTATTGGTATGGCGAAAGTGAGCAGTGTCGAAGAGTTGGTCGCTGCCTGGAAAGTTGCCAGTACCTATGATTCACAAGTTATGGTCGAGCAATGGATCGAAGGTCCGGAGTTCACCGTTGCTTGTCTGCGTGGCCAGGTTCTGCCGCCAATTGGCCTGGGCACATCGCACAGTTTCTATGATTACGAAGCCAAGTATCTGGCTGACGATACTCAATACCGGATTCCGTCCGGGCTCAGTGAAGCTAAAGAGCATGAACTGCGCGACCTTACTGCGCGCGCCTGCGCGGCCGTGGGTGTCAGTGGCTGGGCCCGTACCGACGTGATGCAGGACGCCCAGGGCAAGTTCTGGCTGCTTGAAGTCAATACCGTTCCCGGCATGACTGACCACAGCCTGGTGCCGATGGCGGCAGCAGCGGCAGGCCTGGATTTCCGGCAACTGGTGTTGGCGATTCTTGCCGACAGCGTTCAGGAACGAGGTTAACGGCATGCACGGCGCATCGGCACGTCATCAGCCCCCGGCCCCTGGTCGCAAACCGACCCCGCGTGGTGCCAGTCGCATGGTTGCCAAGGAGCCGCTGTCGGCCCGTGTGCCGCGCCCGGGTGCCGGATTTTTCAAGCGCCTGATGTGGCCGGTGCTGCTGGTGGGGCTGGGCTTTGGTACGTATGAGGGGGCACAGCGGCTGTTGCCTTATGTGGATCGGCCGATCAGCCGGATCAACGTGCAGGGCGATCTGAGCTACATCAGCCAGCAGGCTGTGCAGCAGCGCATCGCACCCTATGTAGCGTCGAGGTTTTTTACCATCGACCTGGCCGGGATGCGCAGCGAGCTTGAACAGATGCCGTGGATCGCCCATGCCGAAGTGCGGCGGGTGTGGCCAGACCAGGTAGTGATTCGCCTGGAAGAGCAGTTGCCAGTGGCGCGCTGGGGTGATGAAGCATTGCTGAACAACCAGGGGCAAGCGTTTACGCCGCGTGAGTTGTCCAACTATGAACACCTTCCGCAGTTGTTCGGCCCGCAGCGGGCGCAACAGCAGGTGATGCAGCAGTATCAGGTGTTGAGTCAGATGTTGCGGCCCTTGGGCTTTTCGATTGTGCGGCTGGAATTGCGCGAACGTGGCAGTTGGTTCCTGACCACCGGTGCCGGCAGTGCCGGTCCGGGTATCGAGTTGTTGTTGGGACGTGATCACCTGGTAGAAAAGATGCGTCGTTTCATATCGATTTATGACAAGACGCTGAAAGAACAAATTACGAATATTGCGCGTGTCGACTTGCGCTATTCCAACGGCCTTGCTGTCGGATGGCGTGAGCAGATCGCGCCGGCGACGGACAAACCCGCCGTTGCGAAGAATTGACTAGAGGCTGAACCATGGCAAATGTGCAAAGCGGCAAAATGATCGTCGGGCTGGATATCGGCACCTCCAAGGTGGTGGCGCTGGTAGGCGAAGTCGCGGCCGATGGTTCGCTGGAAATCGTCGGGATCGGTACCCATCCGTCCCGCGGTCTGAAGAAGGGTGTGGTGGTCAATATCGAGTCCACCGTGCAATCGATCCAGCGCGCGATCGAAGAGGCGCAGATCATGGCCGGCTGCCGGATTCACTCGGCGTTCGTGGGCGTTGCCGGTAATCATATCCGCAGCCTGAACTCCCACGGCATCGTGGCGATTCGCGACCGGGAGGTCAGCTCTGCGGACCTTGAGCGAGTGCTGGACGCTGCCCAGGCGGTTGCCATTCCGGCTGACCAGCGGGTGCTGCATACCCTGCCGCAGGATTACGTGATCGACAACCAGGAAGGCGTGCGTGAGCCGCTGGGCATGTCGGGCGTGCGCCTGGAGGCCAAGGTCCATGTCGTCACTTGTGCGGTGAACGCGGCGCAGAACATCGAAAAATGCGTACGCCGCTGTGGTCTGGAAGTTGACGACATCATCCTCGAGCAACTGGCCTCTGCTTTCTCGGTGCTGACCGACGATGAAAAAGAGCTGGGCGTGTGTCTGGTGGATATCGGTGGCGGGACCACCGACATCGCGATCTTCACTGAAGGTGCGATTCGCCACACGGCGGTGATTCCGATTGCTGGCGACCAGGTCACCAATGACATCGCCATGGCCTTGCGTACGCCGACCCAGTACGCCGAAGAAATCAAGATTCGCTATGCCTGCGCCCTGGCCAAACTGGCCGGCGCTGGCGAAACCATCAAGGTACCGAGTGTGGGCGACCGTCCACCTCGTGAGCTGTCGCGTCAGGCCCTGGCGGAAGTGGTCGAACCTCGTTACGACGAGCTGTTCACCCTGATCCAGGCCGAACTGCGCCGCAGTGGTTACGAAGATATGATCCCGGCCGGCATCGTGTTGACCGGCGGGACCTCGAAAATGGAAGGTGCGGTGGAACTTGCCGAGGAAATCTTCCATATGCCGGTGCGCCTGGGCGTACCACATAGCGTCAAGGGATTGGCCGACGTCGTGCGCAACCCGATCTACTCCACGGGTGTGGGTTTGCTGCAGTACGGGCTGCAAAAACAGTCGGACGGCATTTCGCTGTCCGGCCTGGGCGTTGGTAACGGTACCTATGGCGATGAACCAAAGGCTCCCGTGCTCGAGCGCTTGAAGCGTTGGGTTCAGGGCAACTTCTGAGTCCCGCGCTTGAAAGTGGTAAGCGGCAGGCGATAGGCAAACAAAATAGAGAGCTGAAGGAGAGGGAAAATGTTCGAACTCGTAGACAATGTCCCGCAGAGCCCGGTAATCAAAGTTATCGGTGTAGGTGGTGGTGGCGGCAACGCGGTCAACCACATGGTCAAGAGCAGCATTGAAGGTGTCGAGTTCATCTGCGCCAACACTGATGCCCAGGCACTGAAAAACATCGGTGCGCGGACCATTCTGCAACTCGGTACCGGTGTGACCAAAGGTCTGGGCGCCGGTGCCAACCCTGAAGTGGGCCGCCAGGCCGCACTGGAAGACCGCGAGCGTATTGCGGAAGTCCTGCAAGGCACCAACATGGTGTTCATCACCACCGGCATGGGCGGCGGTACCGGTACCGGTGCAGCGCCGATCATCGCTGAAGTGGCGAAGGAAATGGGCATTCTCACCGTTGCGGTGGTGACCCGTCCGTTCCCGTTCGAAGGCCGCAAGCGCATGCAGATCGCCGACGAAGGCATTCGCATGCTGGCTGAAAGCGTCGACTCGTTGATCACCATCCCCAACGAGAAGCTGCTGACCATCCTGGGTAAAGATGCCAGCCTGCTGTCGGCATTCGCCAAGGCTGACGATGTACTGGCCGGTGCCGTTCGCGGTATTTCCGACATCATCAAGCGTCCGGGCATGATCAACGTCGACTTCGCTGACGTACGTACCGTGATGAGCGAGATGGGCATGGCGATGATGGGTACTGGTGCTGCTACCGGCCCGAACCGCGCCCGCGAGGCCACTGAGGCGGCAATTCGCAACCCGCTGCTCGAAGACGTCAACCTGCAGGGCGCCCGCGGCATCCTGGTCAACATCACCGCAGGTCCGGACCTGTCGCTGGGTGAATACTCCGATGTGGGTAGCATCATCGAAGCGTTCGCTTCCGAGCACGCGATGGTCAAGGTCGGCACCGTGATCGATCCGGACATGCGCGACGAACTGCACGTTACCGTAGTGGCCACAGGCCTGGGTGCGCGTATCGAGAAGCCGGTCAAGGTCATCGACAACACCCTGCAGAGCGCTGCTCCTCAGGCCTCGATCCAGCAACCGGCGGCTGCTGTACGCGAACCTGCGGCAGTGAATTATCGCGATCTGGAGCGTCCGACCGTCATGCGCAATCAGGCTCACGCCGGTGCCAGTGCTGCGACTAAACTCAATCCTAACGATGATCTCGATTATCTGGACATCCCGGCCTTCCTGCGTCGTCAGGCCGATTGATTGATGGAATTTATCAGAGCTATAAGGGCGATTGGTGTTCAGCAAAGGCGTGGTCTGCTATTATCGCCAGCCTTTGTTGATATCCGTTCGCAACTAGCGCTGAAGCGGCCAATACCATGATTAAACAACGTACCCTGAAAAATATTATCCGTGCCACAGGTGTCGGTCTGCATTCCGGGGAAAAGGTATACCTGACCCTCAAGCCTGCACCTGTGAACACCGGTATCGTCTTTATCCGTACCGACCTTGACCCCGTAGTGGAGATCAAGGCCTGGGCAGAGAGCGTCGGTGAAACCACGCTGTCGACCACCCTGGTTCAGGGCGACGTCAAGGTCGGCACTGTCGAGCACCTGCTGTCGGCCATGGCCGGTCTGGGTATCGACAACGCCTATGTCGAGCTGTCTGCGGCTGAAGTGCCGATCATGGACGGTAGCGCCGGTCCTTTCGTGTTCCTGATCCAGTCCGCTGGTCTGGAAGAGCAGGATGCGCCGAAGCAGTTCATCCGAATTCTGCGTGAGGTCACTGTCGAGGAAGACGGCAAGCGTGCCACGTTCGTGCCTTTTGAAGGCTTCAAGGTGAGCTTCGAGATCGATTTCGATCATCCGGTGTTCCGTGACCGTACCCAGACCGCCAGTGTCGATTTCTCCAGCACCTCTTTCGTCAAGGAAGTCAGCCGGGCTCGTACTTTCGGTTTCATGAGCGACCTGGAATACCTGCGCAAGCACAACCTGGGTCTGGGTGGCAGCGTTGAAAACGCCATTGTCGTCGACAAGGAAGGCGTTCTGAACGAAGACGGTCTGCGTTACGAAGACGAATTCGTCAAACACAAGATTCTCGATGCCATCGGCGATCTGTACCTGCTGGGCAACAGCCTGGTGGGTGAGTTCCGTGGCTACAAATCGGGCCACGCCCTGAACAACCGTCTGCTGCGCGCGCTTATCGCCCAGAAAGACGCTTGGGAAGTCGTGGTCTTTGAAGATGCCAGCACGGCTCCGATTTCCTACATGCGTCCTGTAGCGGCCGCTTAGGTAACGGGTTAAAAGCTTTACTCTCTTTCCTTTCTTTAAGGGCTGCCTTCGGGCGGCCCTTTTTTTATCTTCTTTTCAGGCGCAGGGTGAGGTTGGTCCATCCCTAGAGCGTGTACGAGCCAGCCCGCACAAGGCAAAAGGCTGCCTTGCCAGCAAGCGCGATCGCTGGCCGACGGTACGCCGCCCGAGGGTAACGTTTCTCACCCGCTTCGACTGGCTGATGCTCGCTTTAATTAGTTGGCTATCAATAAACCGGCTAACATGGCTTTTAATATTGTTTAATTTTAATAAGCCATCACTGTAAATGTGTGAAAAGTCAGAATGTTTTGTAGGAAAAGGATGACTGGTGTTCCTTTCGCCTTTGATCGGGTTTTTACAAATGGTAATGCTGTTATGATCGGCGCCACATACAGCACTACTCATCCTTCGAGGGGTCACGGTCGTCTCTCAAAAAAACGCTTCAATGCGTTTTTTCGGGCGGGCTTCCTGCATCCAGTTTTTGCGAGGGGGGTGTTTATTTCGATTTGAGAAAGGTGTCCAACTTGAATGCATGCAGTAGTGCCCTGGTCAGATTGAAGTCCAGAGAGGCATTGATCGGTATTGTCGGCCTCGGGTATGTCGGACTTCCGCTCATGTTGCGCTATAACATGATTGGCTACAGGGTTTTGGGTATAGATGTAGATGCGTCTAAAGTGGACGCGCTTAATGCCGGTCTGAGTTATATAGAGCACATACCGGGCTCTGCTATCACCCAGGCGCGCGCGTCAGGTTTCGAGGCTACTCTGGATTTTTCCCGTGCCGCGCAATGCGATGCACTTATTCTTTGTGTGCCCACGCCCCTGAACAAATATCGCGAGCCAGATATAAGCTTTGTGGTCAGCACTATCGATTCGATCAGACCTTACTTGCGCGAAGGGCAGGTGGTCTCCCTGGAGAGTACGACCTATCCTGGAACCACCGAAGAAGAACTGCTGCCGCGCATACAGGATGCAGGGCTGACAGTCGGTGAGCAGATCTTCCTGGTCTATTCGCCAGAGCGCGAAGATCCGGGCAATCCCGATTTCAGGACACAGACTATTCCCAAGGTCATTGGCGGGCACACGTCCCAATGCCTGGCCGTCGGCGTGGCGCTGTACGAGCAGGCTATCGACCAGGTGGTGCCGGTCAGTTCTACCAGAGCCGCTGAAATGACCAAGCTGCTGGAGAATATCCACCGCGCCGTCAACATCGGGCTGGTCAATGAAATGAAGATCGTGGCCGACCGCATGGGCATCGATATCTTCGAGGTGGTCGACGCTGCCGCCACCAAGCCGTTCGGTTTCACGGCGTATTACCCAGGGCCGGGGCTGGGCGGGCACTGCATTCCCATCGACCCTTTCTACCTGACCTGGAAGGCCCGCGAGTACGGCCTGCATACCCGGTTCATCGAGCTGTCGGGAGAGGTCAACAGGGCAATGCCCGAATACGTGGTCGGCAAGCTCATGGATGGCCTGAACGAGCGTGGCAAGGCGCTAAAGGGCTGCCGGGTGCTGGTCCTGGGCATCGCCTACAAAAAAAACGTAGACGACATGCGTGAGTCGCCCTCGGTGGAAATCATGGAGCTGATCGAGGCCAAGGGCGGGATGGTGGCCTACAGCGATCCCCACGTGCTGGTGTTTCCCAAGATGCGTGAACACTGCTTCGATCTGCACAGTGAACCGCTGACAGCGGCCAACCTGGCTTCATTCGATGCAGTACTGCTGGCGACCGATCATGCATGTTTCGACTATGAACTGATCCGTCAGCATTCACGCCTGCTGGTCGACAGCCGTGGCAAGTATCGCCAGCCCGAAGCCCATATCGTAAAAGCCTGACCCCTCTGGAGTTGTCCATGCAACGTTTTGCTCTACTCGGTGCTGCCGGCTACATCGCTCCTCGGCATATGCGTGCCATCAAGGAGACCGGCAATCAACTGGTCAGCGCCTGCGACATCAACGACTCGGTGGGTGTCATCGACAGCCTGTCGCCACACAGTGAGTTTTTCACCGAGTTCGAGCGCTTCTACGATCATGCCTGGTCGCTCAAGCGCCAGCCTGGCAAGGCCCTGGATTACGTCTCGGTGTGCAGCCCCAATCACCTGCACCACGCTCATATCAACGCCGGGCTGCGCCTGGGGTGTGACGTGATCTGTGAAAAACCGCTGGTGCCCAGCTTGCATCTGCTCGACGACCTGGCGCACACCGAACAGCAGACCGGCCGCCGACTGTGGAACATTCTGCAACTGCGCCATCACCCGTCAATCATCGACCTCAAGGCGCGTGTCCAGGGCGGTGCTGCGCACAAGCACGAGGTCGACCTGACCTACGTCACCTCTCGTGGCAAGTGGTACATGGAGAGC
Organism: Pseudomonas sp. 21LCFQ010; assembly: GCF_024129905.1. Lineage (NCBI taxonomy): Bacteria > Pseudomonadati > Pseudomonadota > Gammaproteobacteria > Pseudomonadales > Pseudomonadaceae > Pseudomonas > Pseudomonas sp. 21LCFQ010. The sequence continues at coordinate 25,782 of NZ_JAMYDZ010000005.1, forward strand.
TGGAAGGGTGACCCGCGCAAGTCATTCGGGGTGGCGACCAACATCGGCGTGCACTTCTACGACATGCTGCATTTCATTTTCGGCAAGCTGCAACGCAATGTCGTGCACTTTACCGACCTATCCAAAGCCGCGGGCTACCTGGAGTACGAGCACGCGCGGGTGCGCTGGTTCCTGTCAATCGATGCCAATGACCTGCCCGATGCGGTGCGGGGCAGTAAACCGACCTGGCGCTCGATCACTGTCGATGGCCAGCAAATCGAATTCTCCGAAGGCTTTACCGACCTGCACACCGTCAGCTATCAGAAGGTGCTTGCTGGTCAGGGTTATGGCATCGAAGACGCCCGGCACTGTGTCGAGACAGTCGAAGTCATTCGCAGCGCAACGCCGGTAACCGCGCGCGATGGTGAGGGTCATCGCTTGCTGAACGGCCTGTTGGGTTGAGGTCGTGATGGCTATCGAGGTCCATTGCAGCGCCATTATCGACGATGGCGCACAGATCGGAGAGGGCACCCGTATCTGGCACTTCGTACATGTGTGTGCGGGCGCACGGATCGGCAAGCACTGTTCGCTTGGGCAGAACGTATTTGTCGGCAACCAGGTGCTGATCGGCGACCAGGTCAAGATCCAGAACAACGTCTCGGTCTACGACAACGTCACCCTGGGCGATGGCGTGTTCTGTGGCCCGAGCATGGTCTTTACCAATGTCTATAACCCGCGCTCGCTGATCGAGCGCAAGGCCGAGTACCGCAGCACCCAGGTCGGCAAGGGCGCGACCCTGGGGGCCAACTGCACCATCGTCTGTGGGGTGAGCATCGGCGAGTTTGCCTTTGTCGGGGCCGGTGCACTGGTCAATCGCGATGTCCCGGCCTATGCCTTGATCGTTGGTGTTCCAGGCCGGCAGATCGGCTGGATGAGCGAGTTTGGCGAGCAACTGGGGCTGCCTCTGGAGGGCCAAGGCCTGGCCCGCTGTGAACACAGCGGTGCCACTTACCGCCTGCAGGGCAGGCTACTGAACAAGGAGCCTGACGCATGATCGAGTTCATCGACCTCAAGACCCAGCAGGCACGCCTCAAAGACCGCATTGATGCAGGCATTGCGCGGGTTCTGGCGCATGGTCAGTACATCCTTGGCCCGGAAGTGGCCGAGCTGGAAGAGAAGCTGGCCATGTTTGTCGGCGTCAGGCACTGCATCAGTGTGGCCAATGGCACCGACGCCCTGCAGATCGCCCTGATGGCTATCGGGGTCGGCCCGGGCGATGAAGTGATCACCCCTGGCTTTACCTACATCGCGACCGCTGAAACCGTTGCATTGCTGGGCGCCAGGCCGGTCTATGCCGATATCGACCCGCACACCTGCAACCTCGATCCTGCAACGCTTGAGGCGCTCATTACGCCGCGTACCAGGGCCATTATCCCGGTGTCCTTGTTTGGCCAATGTGCAGACTTGGAGCGTATCAATGCCATCGCCGCAAAACATGGCATCACGGTCATCGAGGATGCTGCGCAGAGCTTTGGCGCGACCTACAGGGGGCGCCGTTCCTGTGGGCTGACCCGTATCGCCTGCACCAGTTTTTTCCCGAGCAAGCCGCTGGGCTGTTATGGCGATGGCGGCGCCTTGTTCACCGATGATGACGAGTTGGCTGCGCTAGTGCGGCAGATTGCCCGGCATGGTCAAAAGCTGCGTTACCACCACATCCGGGTGGGCGTGAACAGCCGGCTTGACACCCTGCAAGCGGCGATCCTGTTATCCAAGCTGGAGATATTTCATCAGGAGCTTGAGTTGCGCCAGGTGGTCGCCGAACGCTACAGCGCGTTATTGCAGGCCCATGGAGTCGATGGCGGGCCAGTGCTGGCTGCTGGCAATACCAGCGCCTGGGCGCAATACACGGTGCGGGTCGCCGACCGTGAAAGGGTCCAGCAGACCCTCATACAGGCTGGCATCCCGACAGCCGTGCATTACCCGATACCGCTGAACCGCCAGCCTGCGGTGGCCGATCCTGCGGCGCACCTCCCGGTCGGCGATCAGTTGGCCAAAGAGATCCTGAGCCTGCCGATGCATCCCTATCTGGAAGAGTCGGTCCAGGTGTCCATTGTCACGGCACTGAAAGCGAGTGTTTGCCCATGACCTGCAAAGTCCTCACCATCGTTGGCGCGCGTCCGCAATTCATCAAGGCGGCGGCGGTATCCCGAGAGATTCTCCGCCACCCTGGGCGGATCGAAGAAGTGATGGTGCATACCGGCCAGCACTACGATCCCAACATGTCCCAGGTGTTCTTCGACGAGCTGCAAATCCCGGCGCCCCGCTACAACCTGGAAATCGGCGGGGGCAGCCATGGGGCGATGACCGGCCGGATGCTCGAAGGCATCGAGCGCATCCTGGTCGATGAGCAACCGGACTGGGTGCTGATCTACGGCGATACCAACTCCACACTGGCCGGCGCACTGGCCGCCGCCAAGCTGCATATCCCGGTAGCGCATGTCGAGGCGGGCCTGCGCTCGTTCAACATGCGCATGCCCGAAGAGATCAACCGGATTCTTGCCGATCGGGTCTCGAGCCTGCTGTTTTGCCCCACCCAGGGGGCTGTTGAAAACCTGCAGCGTGAAGGCCTTGAGCAGGGCGTACACAACGTGGGCGACGTGATGTTCGATGTGGCCCTGCATTACCGTGAGCAGGCCCGCGAGAGCAGCGCCATTCTGGCTTCACTGGCTCTGGTCGAGAACGGCTTCGTATTGGCGACCTGTCATCGTGCGGAAAATACCGATGACCCGGTGCGCCTTGGCGAGATCCTGCGCGCTCTGGCGCATATCGCCAAGGGTTTGCCCGTGGTCCTGGCGTTGCATCCACGCACGCGCAAGCTGATTGGCGAGCATGGCCTGCAGCAATGGCTCGAACCGTTGCGTGTCGTCGAACCCCTGGCGTTTCTGGACATGGTGGCTCTGGAACAGGCGGCCATGGCCATCATCACAGACTCCGGCGGCGTGCAGAAAGAAGCATTCTTCTACCAGGTGCCGTGCATCACCATGCGCGAGGAGACCGAGTGGGGCGAAACGGTCCAGCTTGGCTGTAATCAACTGGTCGGGGCGTCTTGCCAGCGAATCGTGAGTGCCTTCGCCAATCTGGCCACGCACCCTGTCGGGCCCCAGTGCATGCCCTATGGCGATGGTTTTGCCAGTCGCCGGGTCGTCGAGCTGCTGCTGGGTGAGCCTGAGTGATGAGGGCCCTGTCTAGCCTGATCGAGCACAGGCGCATTCTGTTTGCCACGGTACTGCAAGGGCTGCGCAAGCGCTCCAGTGGCAATGTGCTGGGAGCGCTCTGGCTGGTGCTGTACCCGTTGCTGTTTCTGGGTATGTACAGCCTGGTGTTCGTGCAGATTCTTCAGGTGCGCATCCCGGGGCTGGGTACGGCGGACTACATCCTGGTGGTGTTCTGCGGCCTGGTGCCGTTCCTGGCGTTCGCCGAGGCCTTCGGGGCCGGTACGATGAGCATCGTCGCCAATCGCGACCTGCTCATGAATACACTGTTTCCCATCGAGCTGGTGGTTGCCCGGGAAGTACTGATCGGCCATAGCACCATGGGGGTCGGCATGCTCCTGCTCTGGGCCACCGTACTCTACGTTCATGGTCCTGAATGGACCCATCTGCTGGTGCCGCTGATCTATCTGCTGCAAATCATGATGGTCCTTGGGCTGGTATGGATCACTTCGACCCTGACCGTGTTCTTCCGTGACCTGCAACAGGCCATCCCGATCCTGGTGCTGTTTCTGATGATGGTCTCGCCCATCGGATACACCACCGACATGGTGCCGGCCGGGCTGCTAGGCATTGTCCTGTTCAATCCGTTGGCCTGGCTCATGGAGCTGTATCGCTCGTGCCTGATGCAAGGCGTCATCCCGTTAGAGCGGCTTGGGATGTTTGCGCTGTTCTCCTGTGCGCTGTTCATCCTTGGTGGTGCGCTCGTTCTTCGACTCAAACCGTTGTTTGCCGACCATGTCTGACTTTGCCATTTCTATCAGTGGCCTGAGCAAGGCCTTTCGGCGCTTTCAGCACCCAGGCTTTCGAGCACTCGATGCTCTTGGCTTCCCAGTTTCGAAAAAGCGCTACGACGTATTCCAGGCCCTTGCTGATATCAACCTGACGATTGCGCCTGGCGAAAAAGTCGCCTTGATTGGCCGCAACGGGGCCGGCAAAAGTACCCTGTTACGCCTGATCGCCCGGCAAATGCGCGCTGACAGCGGACAGATCCGCGTCAATGGCCAGGTGCAGGCGCTGATGACCCTGGGCACGGGTTTTCACCCTGACTTCACGGGGCTGGAAAACATCCGCTCGGCGCTGTCCTTCCAGGGTATTGCTGCTTCGAAGATGCAGGGCTGCATCGAGGATATTGCCGAGTTCACTGAGCTTGACGACTTCCTGCAAAGGCCGGTCAAGGAGTACTCGGCCGGCATGTATGCCCGTCTGGCTTTTGCTGTGGCCACCTGCATTACCCCGCAAGTGCTGATCATCGATGAAATTCTGGGGGCCGGCGATGCCTACTTCCTGGGCAAGTGCATTCAGCGCATGAAAGCCTTGACCAGCCAGGGCGCGACCATCTTGTTCGTTTCCCACGACATCAGCTCTGTGCAGATGTTGTGCGACCGGGGTATCTGGCTGGAGAGAGGCCAGATTCGCCAGGACGGCCCTTTGTTGCCGGTCAGCAAGGCTTATCTGGCCAGTATCCGGGAAGAGGAAGAGCGCCGCGTACGGGCCCGAAGCATGTCGCTGACCCGTCATCAGGCGGCCCTGCTGCTCGATGGTAAGGCGCAGACCAGCCTGCTGCGTCTGGTGGGGCGTGATGGCGCTGCGCCCAGCGAGCCACTGTTACTGCGTGCGGTCGCTTTTGGCGATAACCACGGGGTACTGGGCAGCATTGCCATGGCCGGCCAGCACACGGGCGGTTCCTGCCTGATTCGTGACCCGCAGTTCATGAACTGGCGCGCTGCCAACCCGAAAAATACCTGCTGGGCGTTTGGCGATTTTGGCGGTCGTTACCAGCATGCTCCGTTGCAGATCGCCTGGCCTGCCAACTTGCCTGCCGATGCATGGGTTGAGCTGGAACTGCGCGCCAGCCCCAGCCATGCGGTGCTTTTCGAGCAGTATGACCCGCAGCAGGACACCTACATTGCGCTGGCCGAAATTGCCGCCGCCAATGACCAGCACTGGCAAGTCCTGCGTTTGCCGATCCACAGGCCACAGCTCCAGTCGCCCGCCACCAGATTGCTGGCCGACCTGCAGGCTTTGGACAGCAATGACCGCTATGGCAGCGGTGAGGTGCACATCACAGGTTTCGGCTTCTTCGATACCCAGCAAAAGCGTCGGCATACCCTGATCAGTGGTGAGCCCGCGTTTGCCGTGATCGCGTTTCAAGCGAGCCAGACGATCATCGACCCGGTTCCTGTGGTCGCCATCTACCGTCCCGATGGCACCTGTGTGATGCAGGTTATTTCCCGCCTCAGTGGCGTTGGTTTTTCCCGAATTGAAGGTGCGGGTGCAATACGGGTCGGCTTTTCGCCCCTGTTGCTCGGGCCTGGCGATTACCTGGTGTCGGTTGCGCTGTTTCGCGAACTGGACCTGGCCTCGGCGCTAGAGCCGGCAGCCTACGACTTGCACGACCGTTGCCACGCCCTGAAAGTCCTCGCGCCAGCGGGTATTCATGTGCAGATCGGCACGGTCAATCAACCCGCCGAGTGGGAGCTTCTTTCATGAGTCAGGACAAGCGCCTGTATGGGCTGGCTGAGGTATGGGATCAGCCCTTGCAGGCCGGGCAGCGCAATCTTTTACAAGCCATCATGGACTTCTGGCCGGCCGGTATCGGCTCGGTACTGGATGTCGGTTGTGGCGATGGCAAGTTGACCAGGTGCCTGCAAGCGCTGGGGCCGTTGAACCTGGTGGGGCTGGATAGCAGCCCCCAGGCCTTGTCGCGCTTGTCGTTCGAGGGCGTGCTCGGCGATGCCCAGGCGTTGCCGTTTGCCTCCTCGAGTTTCGACCTTGTCATGAGTACCGATGCCTTGGAGCACATGCCCGATGTGCAGGAAACCGCTGCCTGGCAAGAGTTGTTTCGCGTGGCGGGCAAAGCAGTCATGGTCGCGGTGCCCTTTCGCGAACAACTGCTGGACGCCACCGCCCGTTGTCCAGCCTGCGGGCATGCCTATCACGTCAACTGGCACCAGCGCAGTTATGACTTTGTGGATCTGCATCGACGTTGCCCGCCAGGCTGGAGTGTGAGTGCCACGGTGCTGGCCGGCGAGCCCTGGAGTCCCATGCTGGCCCCCGAAACCCAACTGCGTCGCCAGCTATTCAATGAGTGGGCGGGTTGGGAGCTGGCTGTCTGTCCTGCCTGTGGTGCTGGCGGGCAAGTTGCGCCGGTGTTGCAAGCACTGCCGTCGTTGTTCGCCCAGGTGCTGGCCGAGCAGATTTATCCCGCGTTGGCCAGGCAGCGCTATTGCCGCAGCCACAGTGAAGTGCTGGTGATTTTCGAGCGCGATGGTGGGGCTCTCCCAGAGCCTGCGCCGAGGCTGTTAAAGCCTCGTAGGCAAACGGCATGCGCCGTAGATTTTGCTCGGCAGCGAGCGCTTTCCGATCTGCGGCCTTTCTGCCAGGTGGCGCAGCATGTGGCCAGCGAAAACGGCCAGTGGCGTATTCAGTTTCCGCTCTACCAGAGTGCTCCGGCCCTTGAGGTCAGGCGCCTGCCCGGTAGTCAGGGCGATCTGCATATGGTTCTGGAAGACGAGGCGGGCTGGCTGCTCGATGGCTGCGTACTTGAAGACGGTGAGCAGCGCCGGGTTCATCAGTTACCCCGTCCGCCGGTGGCCGGGTATTACGGGGTCCTGGCGTCCTGCCCCATGCACGAACCCTTTGCCTGGTTGCAACTGGGCCAGGCGCCTGTGGTGCTGTGGGCTGAAGCCGCTGAGGATCAGGCGTGTCGATACCTGCAATTGGCCGCTGAGGCAGGTCCCGTCTTCGTACAGGTTGCCCAGCCACTATGGTTCGATCCGCAAACCCTTGATCAGAGGCCACCGACCAGCGGGCCTTCGCCCAATGATGTTCTGGCCGGCCTGCAGGCGCGCTTTGAACGCCTGGTTGCAGGGGCTTTGCCGAGCCCTTACGCCACTGAGCTGAACGTACTGCGCGTCCAGGTCCAGAACCTGACCGCCGAGCGTGATGCCTTGCTCAAGCGTGCAGCGCAGGCCGACCGCTTACTGGTCATCGAGCAGAACCTGACCGCCGAGCGCGAGGCGCTGCATGTTGCTTTGCAAGACGCACAGCATCAGGTGGGTCAGGCGCTGCACGAAAAGCAGCAACTAGATAACCAATTACGTGCTGACCAGCTTCGCTTGGAGGCGTTGAACAGCGCTTTGACGAGCCTGGTCGTCGACAAGAAGTATAGGAATTCACCTGCATGACTCATGTATTGATGCTGTGCCACGACCAGCACCTGGATCGTCGGGTGGTGGCGCAGGCCGTCACGTTGATCTCGCGGGGGCATTGCGTCCATCTGATGGCGTTGTCGTTTGATGGTCAAACCCGTCATGAGCAGACACCGGAGGGTATCGCGCTGACGCGTATCGGGCTAAACCATATCATTCCGCAAAACCCGACCTACAAAGGCTACATGCGGCGTCAGGGCAGGTTGAATGATGTGCTCAACTGGGGCGCCAATCGTTATCCGCGGCAACTGGGGATGTTTCAGCGTCTGTTCACTTATGGCAGCCGGTTGAACTGGGGCTGGTACCGGGCGCTGTTGCTGATGCGTTATCAAAACCTTCAGTTGCATGACCCTTTGCCTTTCACGCAAGCCTTCCTGCGTCATGGCCTTGAGGCACCTGCCGAGCTTGTGCAGGTCCATGATTTGCCCGCACTGGAGGCTGGCACCCAATTGGCGGCGGCCTGGGGCGTACCTCTGGTCTATGACGCTCATGAACTTTATCCAGAACAGAAGTCGTTCTCCTGGGTCCAGCGGCGCATTTGCTCACGTGCAGAAGCTGAGCAAATCACAAAGGCCGATCTGGTGTTCGCGGTCAACGAGTCCATTGGCGCGGAAATGGCGCGCCGTTACCAGATCGACAAACCGATAACCTTGCTCAACGCAATCGATCCCTGCACAGCGTTCGATCCTGAGCAGCATTACGACCTGTTGCGTGAAAAACTTGGGTTGGGCGCCGAGCGCCGCATTCTGTTGTTCCAGGGCGGTTTTGCGCCTTACCGTAACCTGGAAGCGCTGGTTCAGGCCATGGACCATGTCACCGTCGCGGATGTGGACCTGGTGATGCTCGGCTTCGGTCCGTTTGGCGAAGTGCTAAAGGGCAGGGCCGAGCGCTTGAATCTGCTGGGGACGCGGGTTCATTTCCTGCCGGCGGTGCCCCAGGACGAACTGTTGCAGCACAGCGCCTCGGCCGACCTTGGCATCATTCCTTACCCGCATGTCGATCTCAATTCCTACTACTGCACGCCTAACAAGCTCTTTGAGTTCATACAGGCCGGGCTACCCATCCTGGCCAATGATTCGCCAGAGCTCAATCGCTTTGTCCACCTCAATGCGTTTGGGCATTCGGCCAGGATGAACAACGTCAGAAATATTGCCCGTGCAATCGATACCGCTTTCACCTCTGCGAATTTTTCGATGTGGCGCCAAAACCTCAGGCTTAAACGAAGCACGTTCGCCTGGCGTAGCCAGGACATCATCTATGCAGACGCCATGAGCCGTTTTCTCAGTGTTGCAACCGCCAATCCGGAGATGGTGTCTGGAGGTATTGAATGAGCCGTCTTGTTCAACGCCTGCTGACCCTGTTCCTGGGTGCATTGATTTTACTGGCAGGTCCTGCAGCGAACGGCGAAAGCCTCATGGAGCAAACAGATGTGGATAAGGCTAGCCACAGCGTCAATGAACAGGGTGTTGCTCAATTATCCATTGAGGGAGTGGGGCTGGTTGATCATCCGGCCTGGATAGCACTTTATGCGCTTGCCTATGCCGGGCTGGAAGATTACGACCCAAAACTGGGGCTCAAGTCTGACCCGCAACGTTTTGCCGCGAACATTGGATGGCTGAAAAAACACTTGGCTGAAGATCAGCATGGCCTGTGGGTCTGGCCTTACCTGTTCGATAGCACCTATAACGATATCTCGATCAAGGCACCCTGGAGCAGCGCATTTGCCCAGGCGGTCGGCATTCAGGCCTTGCTGGCCGACTGGAAGCGCACGCAGGACAAAAGCAGTCTGGAACTGGCAGTAAAAGCGGCCGAGTCACTGTTTGTACCGTTGGACAAGGGAGGATTTCTATTCACCCGCGGCGAGGATATCTGGTTTGAGGAAATCCCTTCGCCGGCCCACAACCCCTCGCATATCCTCAACGGGCACATGCGTGTGCTGCTGGCCCTGGGTGAGTTGCACCAGGCCACGGGCGATGCCCGCTACGCACAGTGGCTGGCCAAGGGCAGCGATACGTTGCTGCGTTGGTTGCCCTTGTATGACGCCGGCTACTGGTTGCGCTACGACCTTAATCCGCGCAAGGACGAGTTGCTCTTTCGTCTGGCCAACCCTTATGGATTTGCCAACCCTGAACTGGCGATTGACCGCATCGTCTTGCGTGATCCGGTTTCTGGCCAGGAGTCAGTGCTGGATGTTGGCGCCGCTAACGATGCCGAAGGGGCGGTGCGCATTGCCGGCAACGACTGGGGGCAGATCGAGTCGGTTGAGGGGCGTACGGTACGTCGGCTCAAGCCAGTGGTCAGTGAGCGCGAGGTTCAAGGTAGCGAAGGGCAGATGGCTGCTCCTTATAGTTATTTCTATCTCAGGCTACCCGGTGAATGGAAGAACAACCTGCGCAGCGAACGCCTGGAACTGAGCATTGATTACTTCGATGAGCACCCCGGTAATCTGAGTGTTCAGATGCGCTCTATTGCTGCCACGACAGAAACGTTCAAGAGCTTGCCAGACGCTGACCTGCTCGTTTCAGGCTCTGGCACTTGGCGAACCTGGAAAGTACCTGTTCAACCCAGAGACCTTGGCTACTGGGTCGGCGAGCTCTATGCCAGTAAGCATGCTCAATACCTGAGTGAGCTTTCCCGGCGCGACAGGGGCCTGGAACCATGGGCACAGACTGCGTTGGCTTATTTGCGCACGGTGCAGTCTGGGCATGACTTTGAAGTGGTCACGCCCAAGCACATAGAGCTGCCAAGCCAGACACCGATGCTTCCCGTTCATACGCTGGACGCCGAGGGGGTGGTTACGCAATGGCGAGCAGGCAAAAAAACCCGATACTTCGCCGACGGTAGTTATGATCCTGCGTCAGACCCTGGTACGCCTGTGTATTCGCCGTTCATTATCGCCAGGCAGCTGCTCTCCCCTGATAGTGTGGGGCAGGGTGGCTACACCAGTCCTGACAAGACCCAGGTCAACAGTGCCGCTGCCTTGAACTGGTTTCTTTCGGAAAAGAATATGTTCCACTTGGCCGATCAAGCGGTGACCTACCGCTTCGATTTTGCCAACACGTATAACGATATTGTCACCGAACGCGACTGGGCTTCCGCATTTTCGCAAGCCTATATCCTCGCGGCCTTGGGCTTTGCCCTGGATAACAACTTGGGGGTAAAGGAAAAAGTCACTGAGTTGCTCAAGAAAGCGGCGCATGGTTATGCCTCGATGGTCAGTGAGGGCGGTATTTCCAGCCTGAGCAAGTCCGGGCAGCGCTATTTCGAAGAAGTGCCCAATTCGACGCATGTATTGAACGCCCACCTGATTAGCATTCCCGAATTGGCCGAGGCCGATCGACGTCTGAATGATTCCACGATCAAGGCATTGTTAGCGTCTTCAATCGCGACCTTACGGGAAAAACTGTCACAGTTCGATACCGGTTACTGGATGCGATATGACCTTAATCCAAAGAAAGAACTGTTGTTTCAGCTTGACTGGATAAACGGCGATGCGTCCCCGCTGATTGAAAGCATTGGGCTGCAAGCGCCGCAGTATGCCAAGCAAGTCAAGTTGGCGGTGGGCAGTAAACGAGCATTTGAAGGTGCTTCGCGAATCACCGGGCTTGAGTGGTTGCCCGAACAACGGGTAGAAGGACGTCAGGTTCGCGCCTTTACCAACGGCTACCGGGTCCATCAACAAGCGGTAAGCGGTGGTACCCGGCAGAATGTGTACGCGCTGTTGCAACTGCCAGAGCGAAAATTTTCTGACTATTTCGAGGTGCGTCCCCACCGCTTTGTCGTGCGATACAAAGATGTTGCCGCTGGCACGTTTGTCGTCAGGATTCAATCCATTCATGAGGGCGGCGTGCTGGATTTCGTACCGCTGCGTAATGCGGTCATTACCACGACCGGCGACCAGCAGTGGAAAGAGTCCGTCGTCGAAGTGCGTCCCCAGGACATGGGGTGGTACAAAGGGGCGGATTATCAGGTCTACGAAGTTGAACAGCTAAAACGTATTGCACAGCTCACTGGGGATTGGTTTTTCGAACAGTACGCCGAGCGTCAGGCCTATTTTCTGGCCGCCAAGGCCCAGGGGCATCCGGTGATTGCGCAGCCGGTGTACAAGGCTCCCTTAGAGTCGGTTGATATTTCGTTGCTCGATGCCTCACCGACCTATGAGGGCTTTGGTTTCGACAATGCCTTGGATGGCGATTTGAACGATGACTATACAGCCGGCGTGGAGGGCGATAGCAGTGCCTATGTAACCTTGAAACTCTCCAGGCCTGTGGATGATGCCCTTATCAAGTTGAACTGGGAGTCCAAGGACAACTATGCAGGTGCCGTGCGGGTTCTAGTGCCGCTCACTAACAACGGCGGCTGGCGGGAAGTCAGCCGCCAGCGCGTCAGTGCTGGCGAGCAGAGTTCCATCAGTATTCACGGCTTGCAGCAGGCGACAACGCTGAAACTTGAGTTCAGTGACCTTCAGGGGCAGCCCCGTGTGCTGATGCGCGGCATCAACGTATTTTCTCTGCGCTCGGCCGGTGGATCTGGACGATTGTCACAGACTGAACTCAGTTCGATATTAGAGAAAGAGATATCTGCGCGGTTAAAGAGTTACTCCGAAGGGCCTCTATTCAATCAGATGTCAGTTGCCGATGCGCGTGAGGGGACCGAGGGTAACTGCTCGCATACGGCCCTCTGGATGGCCATGAAAATGCACGATTTGGGGATTCCATTCCGAGTGCTTGCGATTGAGTCCACGTTTCAGGATGGGCAGCCACTTTACCATGCCATGACGGAAGTAAAGGTCGACGGAAAATGGCAACTGACCGATCCGTTGAATGGATGGTTATACCCTATAGGTCTCCTTGAAATGAGAAACAATCCAACCGCTCCCCTCAATGCCACTTTTCCAGGACGAAAGGGCCATGAGGTTTATAAAGAACGTTTTTTCTTTGAAAACATTAACTATATTGAAGCGTATGAAGACCTTGCCTATACAGGGCTGTTTACACCTGTTCGCAAGTATTGGCGCTATGATCTGTTACCCAGGAAGTAAGCATTTTATGAAGATGCTCTATAGTGTGATTAGGGTGGCTGTTTTTTTTGGTCAAGTTCATTCTAGTGCGCTGGGATTTTCGCCCTTTTACCTAACCATTCAATCTTCTCTTAAGTTTCTCAGTAATAGCGAAGCAAAGAACGTCATCTTTCTTCGAGAACTCTGGGTTGTCAGAGTCTTTGCTTCATTGGAGGGCGTTACGCCAGCACCCGGCACTATAGGCTGTGTCGAGGGGAATCACTGATGTGTGGAATTGCAGGCTCACTGGCGACCCTTGGTAATAGTGGCGACATTACCCAGTCCTTGAAAAACATGATGAACGCTATCCGCCATCGAGGCCCTGATGGTGAGGGTGTGTGGCTCGACGAGCAGCGGCCGGTCGGGCTGGGTCATGTGCGCCTGGCCATCATCGACCCCGAGCACGGCAAGCAACCCATGCTCACCGCAGACGGGCGCTTTATCATCGTGTTCAACGGGGCGATCTATAACTACCTGGAGTTGCGTCGTGAACTGATCGGCAAGGGCCACCCGCTTCACAGCTATTCGGACACTGAGGTCTTGCTGCACGCCTATCGCGAATGGGGCGAGTCGGTGGTGGATCACCTGGTGGGCATGTTCGCTTTCGCCATCTGGGACCGCCATGAACATAAACTGTTCTGCGCCAGGGACCGGATTGGCATCAAGCCGTTTTACTACCATTTTGATGGCAAGCGCCTGCTGTTCGCCTCCGAGATCAAGGCGATTCTGGCTGATGGCTCGGTGCCCGCCCAGGCTAACCACCAAGGTTTGCAGGATTACCTGACCTTCCAGTTCTGTCTCGATCAGAAAACCCTGTTCAAAGGTATTGAAAAGCTCGAACCCGGTCATTGCCTGACGGCCTGGTATCAAGGCGATGCCCTCAGGATCCGCTGCCGCCAGTATTGGGATGTGCAGTACAACATCGACGAAGAACATGACGAGCGCTATTTCATCGATACGCTGTCAGGCCTGATCGACGATTCGATTCGCCTGCACCTGCGTTCGGATGTGTCATTGGGGGCTCACCTGTCTGGTGGTCTGGATTCAAGTGCCATCGTTTGCCTGGCCTCGCGCATGCTCGGCAGTGAGTCGATAAACACCTTTACCGGGGCGTTTCACGAAGGTCCGCAGTTCGATGAGACACGCTATGCCAAGGAGGTTTCGGCATTTGCCGGCACGGCCTACAACGAAGTCTACATTCCGGCCGGTGATGAATTGGCTGATCTACTGCCGCGTCTGATGCATTTCATGGACGAGCCGGTGGCCGGTCCAGGGGTGATTCCACAGTATTACGTTGCGCAACTGGCCAGCCAGCATGTGAAGGTCGTCATGGGCGGGCAGGGCGGTGATGAGCTGTTTGTCGGTTACGCCCGTTACATGGCGGCCTACCTGGAAAAGTGCCTGTCCGGGGCCATTTACCAGACTGCCAGCCAGCGGCGTTATGCGGTATCGCTGGAGTCAATCGTGCCTAACCTGCCGCTGCTGGCCAGCTATCAGCCGATGCTCCAGGGGTTGTGGAAGGATGGCCTGTTTGGCGCCCATGACCTGCGTTACTTCCGTTTGCTGGATCGCAGCGAGGGCATGAGCCAGCTGTTCAATCAGGACGTGTTGCGCGGTAATGGTGATTACTCGCCCTTGGCGTCGTTCCAGCGCATCTTCAACCGCGATGGGCTGCACTCGCTGGTCAACCAGATGACCTACTTCGACCTGAAGGGTTCGTTGCCAGCGCTGCTGCATGTCGAGGACCGCACCAGTATGGCGGCGTCCATCGAGTCGCGGGTGCCGTTGCTCGATCACCGGATTGTCGAGTTCATGGCGACCATCCCTCCCAACGTCAAGTTTGCCAATGGGCGGATGAAACACCTGTTCAAGGAGTCGGTGCGCAGCGCCGTGCCGACGAGTATTTTCGAGCGCAAGGACAAGATGGGGTTTCCGACTCCCTTGACCCAGTGGACCAAAGGTGTGGCCCGGGATTTTGTCCGCGACACCCTGCTTGGCCAGCGGGCCCGCCAGCGCGGCCTTTATAACGTGGCCGCGGTCGAAAAAGCCCTGGGTTGCGAGCGAGAGTTCGGCCGGGTGGTGTGGGGGCTGCTGTGTCTTGAACTGTGGCACCGCAACTTCATCGATGCAGATGCGTAGCCTGGAGGTGATTGAAATGCGCCGGGTGTTGATGCTCTGCAACGATCGGCAGATTGATCGACGGATCATATTGCAGGCCGACAGCCTGCAAGAGGCTGGTTGGCAGGTGACGATTCTGGCCATGCCGCTCGATGAAGCGGGTGCCCCTGACGACTCGCGAGTCTTGCGCATTGGTTCTGCCAGTGAGGCGGCAGCACGCCGTGAAAACCGCGTTCTGGAATTCTACCGCCTGGTGCGCCGTTACCTGCCGATGAATGGCTGGTTCATGCGGCTGCTGAAATCGGCGGCCTGGCGCTTTGTAGTCGATCAGGAGCGCTTCTATCTGAACCTGTTTCTGGCAACTGGCCGTAGGCATTTGGCCGAGGTGGTGGTTGCCCACGATCTGCCGATGCTGGCCGTCGGGCGTGCCTTGGCCGCCGAGTTTGGCGCCCGGCTGGTCTACGACAGCCATGAACTGTATTGCGAGCAGGAGTTTGCGCGCTGGCAGCGGGCAACCTGGGCACAGATAGAGCAACGACATATATCAGCCTGCGACCGGGTGATCACCGTCAACCCGTCGATTGCCGGTGAGTTGCAAAGGCGCTATGGGTTGGCCAGGGTGTCGGTCATCCATAACGCTGAGCGTATCGGCCCGTTGCCGCCGCGTTCCAACTACTTGCATGAGCATTTTGGCATTGCGGCCGGCCAGCGAATTCTGCTGTTTCAGGGCGGCTTGTCAGCCGGTCGCCATCTGGGGCAACTGGTGCAGGCCATGGCCTTGCTCAAGAGCAGCGATGTGCACCTGGTTCTGCTGGGTGATGGCCAACTGGCCGAGGCCCTGCAGCGCACGGTGGTCCGCCTGCGGCTACAGGATCGGGTGCATCTGCATCGGGCAGTGCCCCAGGCCCGGTTGCTGTCGATTAGCAGCGCGGCCGATGCCGGAATCATCCCTTATCAGCCCATTTGCCTGAACAACTATTACTGCACCCCTAACAAGCTGTTCGAGTTCATTGCGGCCGGCTTGCCAATCCTGGCCAGTGATCTTCCTGAACTGCGCCGCCTGGTCCATGACCAGCAGATTGGCAAGGTCGAGGACCTGAGCAGTGTGGCCCGTCTGGCGGCTGCAATCGATGATCTGTTCGCTGATCGACCCCGCTTGCAGGCCTGGCGCAATACCGTGGAACAGGTACGCCAGACTCAGAGCTGGCAGTGTGAAGGCGAGAAGCTCAAGCAGATCTATGAGGAACTCCGATGAAAGTCGCAGTGGTTTATCAGTATTACCAAGGCCATCAGGCGCCAGGGCATTCGCTGGTCTTCGAGTTGACCCAGCATCTGGCCGGGCAAGGGCATGAAGTGACGGTAGTATCCGGTGAGACCGGCTATATGCAGGCCGATCCGGCTGTGCTGCCCTGGTACCGGCGTCTGTTGCGCCGTGAGCGCGATGGGGCAGTCAAGGTTATTCGCACCTTCACCTATACCCAACTGCACCGTAGCTATTCAGGTCGCCTGCTCAGTTTTATCTCGTTTTCCCTGAGCGCTCCGCTGGGCTTGCTGGGCATGCGCCGGCCGGACGTCGTACTGGCTTCCTCGCCGCCGATCTTCCCGATGTTTTCGACCTGGCTGGTATGCAAACTACGCGGTATCCCGCTGGTCCTGGAGGTGCGCGACCTGTGGCCGGAGTCTGCCGTGCAGATGGGGATCCTGCGCAACCGGCTGCTGATTTCAGTGATGTCATGGATGGAGCGGCTGCTCTATAACCAGGCGGTGCGAATTGTCGCGCTGACCACGGGAATACGCGATGACATCGTCGCCCGTGGCTGGCCCGCCGAAAAACTGCAGGTAGTGACCTGCGGCGTTGACCGCGACATGTTGTTTACCGACCTGCCGGCCGGGCAGCGGATACGCCGTCAACTGGGCTGGCAAGACTGCCATATCGTTCTGTACCTGGGGGCGATGGGCGAGGCCAATAATCTGGATGTGGTCCTCGATTCCGCACGCCAAAGCCACGGCAAGCCGGTGCGTTACCTGCTGATTGGTGATGGCATGCGCAAGCCCTGCATACAGGCGCGCGCACAGGCGCTGGGGCTCGATAACGTGCTGATTTTGCCGCCCATACCCAAGGATCAGGCGCGGGCCTACATTAACGCTGCCGACCTGTGTGTTGTCACGTTGCTGGATATTCCGCTGTTTCGGGGGGCAATCCCCACCAAACTGCTCGATTACATGGCCTGTGCGCGGCCAGTGCTGTGCGGCGTGGCCGGGGAGGCCGGACAAATCGTCAAGGCAGCTGGCGCCGGCCTGAACTTTTCCGCCAACGACGGCCAGCACCTTGCCGAGCTGATCGAGCAACTGCGCCATGATCCGGAAAAATGTTTGTTGATGGGCCGACGTGGCCAGGCCTATGTACGCGAGCACTTTGATGCAGCAGTCAACCGTCGGGCTATGGAACAGCTATTGCTGGACTCTTGCCGTGTGGCACTCAAGGCCCCTGCCAGTGGCTAATGACCAGTGCTATGGCTTGGGGGTGGCGTGGCTGGCCAGCCGTTCGAGGGCGGCGCGCAGTTTGGGGTCGCTGATACCCTCGGCCGTGGCCTGGATGTTTTCGGCAGCGCTGATCGACAAATCGATGGTATGGGTCGCTGCGCCCTGGGGCGGCGAGGGTGGCTGGACCTTGAACTGGATGCGCATCAGGCTGGCGAATTCGTCGAACATCACCAGTTGGCGCTGCAGCCGCCGTTGCTGGTAACGCAAGCGCGTGGCCCAGTGGCCGTCGGTCACTACCAGCAGCAGACAACCTTCGCGCCAGGAGGCCACCCGGCAGTGTTCGCGGGCTGCCGGTTGCAACTGGCTTTCAAGCAGGCGCTGCAGATGGGTCAGGCGCTCGGCCTGGCGGAAGATCGCCCGTAGCGGCTTGGCGTCACGTAGCAGTACGGCAGGGGAGCGGGCGTCGAGGGGGCGGAAGGCCATTGATGCGTTGCCTTGGGAAAGCGAGGCTGCAATATTAACAGAAAGTGACGTGCTTGCCCGGCGGGCTGCTGCTGTGCCGGGCTGCGAACGAGGCGGGTGACAAGTTTCATCAACGTCGAGCCTTGAAGTCGGATAAAAAGCCCCCATTGAAACACTGCCCCCTAACAGCGCTGTGCCAGCATCGTGGAATAACGCCACTTTCCTCACCATCGTTTCCGGGTAGAATGCTCGTTCGCATGCGACCATGAGGGTCGCACGGGCGACTCACGGGGCCGCCCTCCATTCCTATGTGTGGAAGATCCTGTCGATATGTTTGCGCCTTTGTTAAAAAAACTTTTTGGAAGCAAGAACGAGCGTGAAGTAAAGCGCATGCTCAAGACGGTACAGATCGTCAATGCCTTCGAAGAGAAAATGGTAGCTCTTTCGGACGAGCAACTGCGCGCCAAGACCGAAGAGTTCAAGGCCCGCATAGCGAAAGGCGAAACCCTCGATCAACTGCTTCCTGAAGCCTTTGCCGTTGCGCGTGAAGCCGGCAAGCGGGTGATGGGCATGCGCCACTTCGACGTCCAGCTGATTGGCGGCATGACCCTGCACGAGGGCAAGATCGCTGAGATGCGTACCGGTGAGGGCAAGACCCTGGTCGGTACTCTGGGTGTCTACCTGAACGCGCTGTCCGGCAAGGGCGTGCACGTGGTCACGGTCAACGACTACCTGGCCCGGCGTGACGCCAACTGGATGCGTCCGTTGTACGAATTCCTCGGCCTGACCGTAGGCATCGTCACGCCATTCCAGCCGCCGGAAGAGAAGCGCGCAGCCTATGCCGCCGACATCACCTACGGCACCAACAACGAATTCGGCTTCGACTACCTGCGCGACAACATGGCGTTCAGTGTCGAAGACAAATTCCAGCGTGAACTCAACTTCGCCGTGATCGACGAAGTCGACTCGATCCTGATCGACGAAGCCCGTACGCCGCTGATCATCTCCGGCCAGGCCGAAGACAGCTCGCGCCTGTACACCGAAATCAACCGCCTGATTCCAAAACTGCGCCAGCACATCGAGGAAGTCGAAGGCCAGGTGACCCAGGAGGGCCACTTCAGCATCGACGAGAAAAGCCGCCAGGTTGAACTCAACGAGGCCGGTCACCAGTTCATCGAAGAGATGCTCACCGAGGCCGGTCTGCTGGCCGAAGGCGAGAGCCTGTATTCGGCGCACAACCTGGGCCTGCTGACCCACGTCTATGCTGGCCTGCGCGCGCACAAGCTGTTCAACCGCAACGTCGAGTACATCGTCCAGGACGGTCAGGTGCTGCTGGTTGACGAGCACACCGGTCGGACCATGCCCGGCCGTCGCCTGTCCGAAGGCCTGCATCAGGCCATCGAGGCCAAGGAAAACCTGAACATCCAGGCCGAGAGCCAGACCCTGGCATCGACCACCTTCCAGAACTATTTCCGCCTGTACACCAAACTTTCGGGCATGACCGGTACGGCAGACACCGAAGCGTTCGAATTCCAGCAGATCTACAACCTGGAAGTGATGGTCATTCCGCCCAACAAGCCGTTGGCGCGCAAGGATTTCAATGACCTGGTGTACCTGACCGCCGAAGAGAAGTACGCCGCGATCATCGCCGACATCAAGGCCTGTGTGGCCGAGAACCGGCCGATCCTGGTCGGTACCGCGACCATCGAGACCTCGGAGCACATGTCGGCCCTGCTGCGCAAGGAAGGCATCGATCACAAGGTTCTCAACGCCAAGTTCCACGAAAAAGAAGCCGAGATCATCGCCCAGGCGGGCCGTCCGGGCGCGCTGACCATCGCCACCAACATGGCCGGTCGTGGTACCGACATTCTGCTCGGCGGTAACTGGGAAGTCGAAGTCGCCAACCTGGAGAACCCGACGCCTGAGCAGATCGCCCAGATCAAGGCTGACTGGCAGAAGCGTCACCAGCAAGTGATCGAGGCCGGTGGTCTGCATGTGATCGCCTCCGAACGTCACGAATCTCGTCGTATCGACAACCAGTTGCGCGGTCGTGCCGGCCGTCAGGGCGATACCGGTTCCAGCCGGTTCTACCTGTCGCTGGAAGACAGCCTGATGCGCATCTTTGCCTCTGACCGGGTGAAGAACTTCATGAAGGCGCTGGGCATGCAGTCTGGTGAGGCCATTGAGCACCGCATGGTGACCAACGCCATCGAGAAGGCTCAGCGCAAGGTCGAAGGCCGTAACTTCGACATCCGCAAGCAACTGCTGGAGTTCGACGACGTTGCCAACGAGCAGCGTAAAGTGATCTACCACATGCGTAACAGCCTGCTGTCGGCCACCAACATTGGCGACACCATTGCCGAGTTCCGCGAAGAAGTGCTGAACAACCTGATCAGCCAGCACATTCCACCGCAGTCGCTGCCCGAGCAGTGGGACGTGGCTGGCCTGGAATCTGCGCTGGTGTCGGACTTTGCCGTCAAGCTGCCTGTGCAGCAGTGGCTGGACGAAGACGACCACCTGCACGAAGAGACGCTGCGTGAAAAACTGCTGGCCGAACTGCTGACTGCTTACAACGAGAAAGAAGAACAGGCCAGTGCCGACGCGCTGCGCACCTTCGAGAAGCAGATTCTGCTGCGCGTGCTCGACGACCTGTGGAAAGACCACCTGTCGACCATGGATCACCTGCGCCACGGCATCCACCTGCGCGGTTATGCGCAGAAGAACCCGAAGCAGGAGTACAAGCGCGAGTCGTTCAACCTGTTCCAGGAACTGCTCGACTCGATCAAGCGCGACACCATCCGTGTGCTGTCGCACGTTCAGGTCCGCCGCGAAGACCCCGAGGAAGAAGAAGCCCGTCTGCGCCGCGACGCCGAAGAGCTGGCTCAGCGCATGCAGTTTCAGCATGCCGAAGCGCCAGGTCTTGAACAGGTAGCCGCTGGCGAGGTTGAGGAGGGCGCCGAGGTTGCTGTGGCCAGCGCGCCGGTGCGTAACGACCAGAAGCTGGGTCGTAACGAAGTGTGCTGGTGTGGTTCGGGCAAGAAATTCAAACACTGCCACGGTCAGATCAGTTAAGTTCTGAGCGTTTACACCCACGCCGCGACCGGTCTTGCCGTCGCGGCGTTTTACCATTGATCGCCGTACCGATGAGCGGACGGCGCAGATAAAGCTCAAGGAGCGCACGCATGGCTGTTGGTCTTGGTCCTTTGCCTACATTGCACCCGGTTCCCGGTTTTGAACTGGGTATCGCCTCGGCCGGTATCAAGCGTCCGGGGCGCAAGGATGTAGTGGTGATGCGCTGTGCCGAAGGCTCCAGCGTTGCCGGTGTCTTCACCCTCAACGCCTTTTGCGCGGCGCCGGTGATCATTGCCAAACAGCGCGTTCAGGGCAGCGTTCGCTACCTGCTGACCAACACCGGCAACGCCAACGCCGGCACTGGCGAGCCAGGTCTGATCGCGGCCAAGCGTACCTGCGACAAGCTCGCACAGCTGACCGGCGTGCCTGCTGAGGCCGTATTGCCATTCTCTACCGGTGTAATCGGTGAGCCGCTGCCGGTCGAAAAGATCGAAGGCGCTCTGCAGGCCGCCCTGGACGATCTGTCGGTCGACAACTGGGCTGCTGCTGCCACTGGCATCATGACCACTGATACTCTGCCCAAGGGTGCCAGCCGTCAGTTCCAGCACGAAGGCGTGACGGTCACTGTGACCGGCATCAGCAAGGGCGCGGGCATGATCCGCCCGAATATGGCCACCATGCTCGGCTACATCGCCACCGACGCCAAAGTTGCGCAGAGCGTGCTGAAGGACTTGATCCTCGACGGGTCGAACAAGTCGTTCAACCGCATCACCATCGACGGCGATACCTCGACCAACGACTGCTGCATGCTGATTGCCACGGGGCAGGCTGATGTACCAGAAATCAGTGAAGCCAAAGGCCCGTTGTTCGAGGCACTGAAAAAAGCCGTTTTCGACGTCTGCATGGAAGTGGCCCAGGCCATCGTCCGTGATGGTGAAGGCGCTACCAAGTTCGTGACTGTCGAAGTCAACGGTGGCGGCAACCACCAAGAGTGTCTGGATGTCGGCTACGCCGTAGCGCATTCGCCGTTGATCAAGACCGCACTGTTTGCCTCGGACCCGAACTGGGGCCGGATCCTGGCTGCCGTTGGCCGTGCTGGCGTGCCGGACCTGGATGTCAGCAAGATCGACGTGTTCCTCGGCGAAGTGTGCATCGCCAGCAAGGGTGGCCGCGCCGCGACCTACACCGAAGCCCAGGGCTCCGAGGTCATGGCACGCGAAGAAATCACCATCCGCATCGAGCTGGGCCGTGGTGATTGCAGCGAGACCATCTGGACCACCGACCTGTCTCACGAGTACGTGAAGATCAACGCCGAATACCGCACCTGATTGGTAGCCGCTCCTGTCTGCTGTACAGGAGCGGCACATCGCCCATCCGGCTCAACCCTGTGAGCCATGTAACATGTCGCGGCACCTGATCGTTGGTCATCGGTGCGACTTCTGCTGGTTACTGCGCGCCTCACATCCTGCGAGCGGCACTGATGATGACCTTTCAGGTATACACCGACACCATTTACCAATGGCCTGCTTTCCAGCGCTGGTTGCAGGCAGGCCAGGAGGAACCCGAGTTGTGAAACGAGTCCACGTAGTGGCGGCCGTGATTCGCGGTCACGATGGCCGAATCCTCATTGCCCGACGCGCCGATACCCAGCATCAGGGTGGCCTGTGGGAGTTTCCCGGTGGCAAGGTCGAGCAGGGTGAGGCACCGCGTGCCGCCCTTGGCCGCGAGTTGCAGGAAGAGCTGGGCATTCAGGTCGAGACGGCGCGGCCGTTGATCCGGATTGCCCACGATTATCCGGACAAGCATGTGTTACTGGATGTCTGGGATGTATCGGCGTTCAGCGGTGAACCCCACGGCGCCGAAGGCCAGCCGCTGGCCTGGGTCGCGCCGCGGCAGTTGGCCGATTACGAGTTTCCAGCCGCCAATGCACCGATCGTCGCGGCGGCCCGCTTGCCCAGCGAGTACCTGATTACTCCAGAGGGGCTGGAGAACGGCGAGTTGTTGCGCGGCATGCAAAAGGCCATTGCCCAGGGCGCCAAGCTGCTCCAGTTGCGGGCGCCGCGTGGCTATGATCCGGCCTATCGCGACCTGGCGGTGGATGCCGTTGGCTTGTGCGCCGGCAAGGCGCAATTGATGCTCAAGGGTCCGTTAGAGTGGCTGGGCGACTTCCCGTCTGCCGGCTGGCACCTGACCGCCGAACAACTGCGTAAATACGCCAGCCGTGGCCGCCCGTTCCCGGTCGAGCGCTGGCTGGCCGCCTCGTGCCATAACGCTGAAGAACTGAGCTTGGCGACGCAGATGGGGGTGGACTTCGTCACCCTGTCGCCGGTGCAGCCGACCCAGACCCACCCTGAGGCGCAACCACTGGGCTGGGAGCAGGCGACGCAACTGATTGCCGGTTTTGGCAAGCCTGTGTTCCTGCTGGGCGGGGTTGGCCCACAACAGGTTCAGCGCGCCTGGGACAGCGGTGCTCAGGGCGTGGCCGGTATCCGCGCGTTCTGGCCAGCGGATCATTGAGACCGGCATTAGCCTGTAGGACCGGCTTTAGCCGCAATACTGTTCTGTTAAGCACCACAGATCTCTGTGGGAGCGACCTTGGTCGCGAAAGGGCCAGGAAAGTCACAGCATCTGCTGCGAATGTGCCGCCCTCTTCGCGACCAAGGTCGCTCCTACAAAGGCATGCAGTACTTAACTGAACAGTATTGGCTTTAGCCGGGAAGCTTTCGTTGCTAAAGCGGATCGCCGCCCGGCAACTCCTACGGTTTGGGCGCCGCCTGCCAGAGAATCTCTGCCACGCCCTGGCGGCGGGCGATCAGCCGGGCGGCGACGAACAACAGGTCTGACAGCCGGTTGATATAGGCCAGCCCCACGCCCTGCAACGGCTCGCTACTGTTGAGCTGCTGGCAGCGGCGTTCGGCGGTGCGCGCGGCGCTGCGGCACACATGGGCCTGAGCAATGAGTGCCGAGCCACCGGGCAGAATGAAATTCTCCAGCGGCCCCAGTTCTTCATTCCACAGGTCGATCGCGGCCTCCAGGCGTTCAATTTCGTTAGTGTCCAGCGCCTGATAGGCCGGCATCGCCAATTCACCGCCCAGATCGAACAGCCGGTGCTGGCAGGGCGCCAGAACCTGGATCAGTTCGGCCAGCGCCGGGTACTTCTCGCTCTGTTGCGTTAACCCCGCCAGCAGCAAGCCCAACTGACTATTGAGGGTGTCGACCTCGCCAATGGCCTCGATACGCGGATGATCCTTGGGCACCCGGCGTCCGTCGCCCAGCCCGGTTTCACCACGGTCACCCTGGCGTGTGTAGATTTTCGACAGACGAAAGCCCATGTACGTCGCTCCTGATCAAAGCTTGCTGATGATGTGCGCCGGCACCATGACCTGATTGGCGTCCAGCGGCAGGCGCAGGGTGAAGCAGGTGCCCTGACCGATAGTCGACTGCACCTCCATCTGGCCCTTGTGGTTATTGGTGATGATGAAGTACGACACCGACAGGCCCAGCCCGGTGCCCTGGCCAATCTCCTTGGTGGTAAAGAACGGCTCAAAGGTGCGTTTGCGCACGTTTTCTGTCATTCCTATGCCGTTGTCTTCGACCTGGATTTCGGCCCACGGCGGGTTGAGCCGGGTTCTGAGGGTGATGCGACCCGGTTCGCTGTTTTCCGGGCGCTGGTGGATGGCCTGGGCTGCGTTCTTCAACAGGTTGAGCAGCACCTGCTCCAGCTCATTGGCGGTGCAGGGCACCGGCCCCAGTTGCGGATCAAACTGCCGAATGATGTGCTGGCCCTTGAAATCAAAGCCCACGGTCAGATCAAAGTCGTTGCTGGCGATCTCCAGCGCCTGGTCGATCAGCGCTGGCAGATCGCATGGCGCCAGTTGCCGATTGCTCAGGCGGCTGAAGTTGAGCATGTGGCTGACGATCTTCGCCGCCCGTGCACCGGCCTGCTGGATGCCGTCGAGCAACTGCGGGACCTCGCGGCCAATCAGGTATTGATTGACCAGTTGCAGGTCGATGCCGTCGCTCTGGGCTTGTTCAAGATTCTTCGGCAGGTCCGCAGACAACCGACGGCGGATGTTCTGCACATTGTGCAGGATCGCGCCCAGCGGATTGTTGATCTCATGGGCCATGCCGGCTGCCAGGCCGCCGACCGAGAGCATTTTCTCGGACTGCACCATCATCTCTTCCAGCGAGATGCGCTGGGTGATGTCATCGATACGGATCACCACGCCGCGGCCCGCATCGCCACTGAGCGGGTAGAAGGTCACTGCGTAATGGCGCGGGACATCGTGTTTGATCCAGGTCACCCGCTCGATCAGGGTGACCTTGTGTTGTTCTACGGTGTGTTTGAGTTGTGGCATGAACGCCCGCATCGGTTCGAAGGCGATGAAAATCGGCTGGTTAAGCGCTTCGTCCAGCGGCGTCTCCGATAGAAGCGTGGCTTGCTGATTCCACTGGGTGACGTAGAGCTGTTCATCCAGGGCAATCATCGCTGAGGGCATCGAGTCGATGATGCTGTTCAGGTAATTCTGAAATCCGGTGAGTTTCTTCTCGATCTTGCTGCGCACCTGGACTTCCAGCTCCAGCTTGCGGTTGGTGCGGCGGGTTTCTTCAGCCAGCCCATGGGCCTGGTCGAATGCCTCCTGAGCATCATCGCGGGCGCGTTTGAGCTGCTGCTCCCGGGCTTCAATGCGCGCCAGCATGGTGTTGAACGCCGAGGCCAGGCTGCCGATTTCATCTTTGTTGCCCGTGCGCACCCGCAGTGCGTAGTTTTCTTCACGGGTCACCTGACGTGACAGTTGTTCAAGCTGGTAAATGGGCTCGGTGATCAAGCGGCGAATCTGCCGGGCCACCACGATCCACAGCAGGATACTGAAGATCAGGATGCCGACACTGGCGGTCAGCGTGCCGCTGTAGAACGCGCCGGGCAACTCGCTGCTGGCCACCAGCAACAGATGGCCAGGCGCCTGGTCGCCCTTGGGCACCGGGATCAGCTGGGTGCTGCGAAATTCGGTCAGGCGCCAGTTCTGGATCTCGTCATAGCGCAGCGGCAGCTCCAGTGGATCGCCCTGCTGGTGTTGTGCCAGGCGAGTGCCGTCATTGTCGTAGACCGCCGCTGCGCGCAGCGGGCCGTAACTTTTCAGTTCGTGGAGCAAGGCCTGGGCGTCGGCGGGGGAGTTCAGCGCCCGCTCGTTGAGGTAAGCACTGCTGATCAAACGGCCGATGGTTTGCAGCGCTTGCGGCGCCATGGCTTCCTGAGAGATGTAATAGGCCGCACTGATGAAGGTCAGGTTGGCGACCAGTAATACGGTGGTCAGCAGGACCAGCAGCGCGGCCAGCAGCTTCTGGCCTACCGGCAGGTTGTCTAGGCGCTGGCGCAGTTGCATAGGCACGTCACGGAGCGAGGATTGGAAAGCGCAGGGTAGCGCGGGCTAGTCGCTACGCAAACCCTTGCTGGCCAGATGTTGTGCCAGACGCCGGTGCAATTGCTGCAAATGAGGCAGCGCATATTGATGGCGCTGCGCCGCCGCACAGGCGTAACCGAGCAGGTAACTGATTTCGGTGCGGCGGCCGTGCGCGACATCCTGGTACATCGACGAGAAGTTCGCCGCTGTGGCCCGGATCACCCGCAGCACTTCTTCATGCAGATCGCTCGCGGCTGCCGGTTGGCCGCAACACTGCAGCAGGCCGGTCAGTTCATCGCACAGGGTCGCGACCTCGCAGGGGTGTTGCAACAGATCGCCGTTACGGCAGCTGTGCAGCACGGTCAGCGGATTGATCGCGCAATTGAGTGCCAGCTTGCGCCACAGGCGGGTCAGGATATCCGGGGTCCATTGATGGGGGATGCCAGCGCAGTGCAGCTCTTCGAGCAGCGCCGACGGCGGGGCAGGGTCGGCGGCATCGCCCAGCCAGGTGAAGCCGTGCCCGGCAAAGCGCACCTGCCAGTCGGCTTCGCGGAACGCGCCTTCGGTGCTGGAGGCGAAGATACAGCGTGCTTCGGGAATACGGGCCGCTACTGCCTCCTGGCTGCCCAGGCCATTCTGCAGCAGGATGACCTGCGCGCCGGGGACCAGGTGGCTTGCCAGTTGAGCAACGGCCTGCTCGGCATCGTAAGCCTTGCAGGCCACCAGCAGGCGTTCGATCGGTGCATGGTCATCGAGCGTCCGGGCGTCGATGGACAATCGCTCGCAACCCTCTTGAGTCACCAGAGTCAGATGACTGCCGTGGTTGCGATACTGCGCCAGGCGAGCTTGATCGCGCAGTATCAGGCAGACCGGCAAGCCGGCACGGGCCAACCGAGTGGCCCACAGTGTACCGAGGCTGCCGGCGCCGAGGATGTGCCAGGTCTTCATCAGCCGTTCGCAACCGAAAATGGGGTACAAGATGCACGCATGCAGATGAAGGCTCGCAGTAAAGGCTGGAAAAGTCCCGTTATAATGAGCGCTCTTTCGTACCGTCAAGTCACGCGTGTGGGTGAATTACCGAACACGCCGTTCATCTGGAGAAAATACATGCCTTCGTTCGACGTAGTGTCCGAATTGGATAAACACGAAGTCACCAATGCCGTCGACAACGCGATCAAGGAGCTGGACCGCCGTTATGACCTCAAGGGCAAGGGTTCTTTCGAATTCAACGATAAAGACCTGGTCGTGACCCTGACCGCCGAGGCAGAGTTTCAGCTCGAAGCGATGATCGAGATTCTCAAACTGTCGCTGGTCAAGCGCAAGATTGACGTCAAATGCCTGGAAGTCAAAGACCCCTACGCTTCCGGTAAGGTCAGCAAACAGGAAGCGACCTTGCGCGAAGGCATCGACAAAGAGCAGGCCAAGAAGATCGTTGCCCACATCAAAGACTCCAAACTCAAGGTCCAGGCCGCCATTCAAGGCGAGCAACTGCGCATCACCGGCAAGAAGCGAGACGACCTGCAGGACGCCATCGCCCTGTTGCGTGCCTACGACGCTGAACTGCCGCTGCAATACAACAACTTCCGCGATTGAGTGTTCCGTCCGGCTGGCCTGCCAGGCCGGCCGGCTCAGCGCTTGATACTGGCCGGCCAGGGAACCCTGGCGGCCTGAGCGCGTCCCACGCAGCGTATCAGCCCTGAAATGACTCCTTTGCTCTGGTGCGGGAGGGTTTTGGCGTTGGCGAAAAACAGGTTTTAAGGAGTAGATGTATGGATTTGAATGCCGAAGTGGACCAGCTGTGGAAGATTTCCCAGGCCTGGATCCCGATGGTCATGCAATACGGCAGCAAACTGTTGCTGGCACTGGTGACCCTGACCATCGGCTGGTGGCTGATTAACCGTCTGACCGACCGGATTGGCGCCTTGCTGGCGCTGCGTAATGCTGATCGGGCGTTGCAGGGCTTTGTCAGCAGTCTGGCCAATATTGCGCTCAAAGTAATGCTGGTCATCAGCGTGGCATCGATGATCGGTGTCGAAACCACCTCCTTCGTCGCGGCCATCGGTGCTGCCGGTCTGGCCATTGGCCTGGCGCTGCAAGGCAGCCTGTCGAACTTCGCCGGTGGCGTATTGATTCTGCTGTTCCGGCCGTTCCGTATTGGTGACTGGATCGAGTTCCAGAACATGGCTGGTACGGTTGATAACATTCAGATCTTCCACACCATCCTGCGCACCGGCGACAACCGTACCGTCATCGTACCCAATGGCGTGTTATCCAATGGCATCATCACCAATACCAACCGCCAGCCGACCCGCAAAGGCGTGTTCGACGTCAAGGTTGGTTACGACAGCGACCTCAAAGCCGCCCTGCAAGTGTTGCTGGAAATGGCCGACGACCCACGTGTGCTCAAAGACCCGGCGCCCCAGGCGGTGGTCAATGCCTTGGGCGACAACGCCATCGCCCTGCAACTGCGGGTATGGGCCAAAACCGGCGACCTCGGTGATGTGCTGTCAAAGTTCAACCTCGAAGCCCGCGACCGCCTCAAAGCGGCTGGCATTGAAATCCAGTACCAGCAACAAGTGGTGCAGTTGAGCAAGGGTTGAGATCGGTAACGGGCCACCGCTAGCTGCTCTTGCTGTAGCCGCTGCCGTTGATGTTGCTTTTGATCTTCAAGCCGAGATGGCACAGACGCCGCGAATCGGCGCCACGGAGGGAAGTCCGCCCGCAGGGCGGACCCAAACCAGGAGCAAGCGGTTTTCCCCTATTTTGCCAAGCACAAAATAGGGTCGCCCGTCGGGGCGAAACCCGCAGTTCAGACAACCGCGGCAAAGACCCTTGTACAAAAAGAATAGTCTTCGGGGCTGAAGCTGCTCCTGCCGCGTTAAACCTCAGTCTTCTCAAGCGTCACGGCAGGCTTTTGCCGCAGCTCGCGGCTCCACTGCAAGATAATCATGATCAGCGTCGGCACCCCCAGAAGTGCCGTGATCAGGAAGAAATTGTGGTAGCCGAACTTCTCTACCATCACCCCTGAATAGCCGCCAATCAGGCGCGGCAGCAACAGCATGATCGAACTGAGCAACGCATATTGGGTCGCCGAGAAACTCAGGTTGGTCAGGCTCGACAGATACGCCACGAACGCCGAAGTCGCCAGTCCTGAACTGAAGTTGTCCAGCGAAATGGTCACCACCAGCATCTGCACATTCGGGCCCATGTCCGCGAGCATCAGAAACAGGATATTGGTCGCCGCCGAGGCCAGGCCACCAATGAAGAGAATCGGCATGATGCCGAACCGCACAATCAGCAGCCCGCCCGCACCGGCGCCGATCAGGGTCATGATCAGACCGAAGATCTTGCTGACACTGGCGATCTGCTCCTTGGTAAAGCCCTGGTCGATATAAAACACATTGGCCATGACCCCCATCACCGTATCGGACATCCGGTAGGTTGCGATCAGCCCCAACAGCAGCAGCGCTTGCCATCGATAACGCAGGATGAAGTCGTTGATCGGGGTCAGTACCGGCGCCAGGCCGCGACGGCCCATCGCCGACAGGCACGCGCCGCTGAGCAGCGCGTAGAGGATGGCGCGCAGAAAGGCGCGGTCTTCCAGCAGCAGATCCACCCAGCCGACATTGCCGAACAGCACGCTGGCAAAGTCGGTGTTGTACAGCTGGGTAAACAGCGCCGGAACCGAGACCAGCAGCACGATCAAGACGAAAACCGAGGCCAGCTGATGAATGAAACCGTAGCGCGCCGCCGACAACTGGGTACGCAGCGCCACCGGTGGCTCGCGCATGATGAACGTGGTGATCAGCGCCGGCAGCATCAACAGGCCGAATAACACATAGACGCCGGTCCAGGCCGAGTGCTTGTAGGCAAAGCCGGTAGAGCCAAAGCCCTCGGCGAAATACAGCGCGCCAGCGGTCGACAGCAGTGCGGCGACCCGATAACCGGACATGTAGCTGGCTGCCAGCGCGGCCTGCCGGGTGTCGTCGGCGATTTCCAGGCGATAGGCATCAATGGCGATATCCTGGGTCGCAGAGGCGAAGGCGACCACCACGGCAATCGCGATCAGCCAGGACAGATGCTGTTGCGGGTCGCAAAAACCCATGCCAATCAGCCCGAGGATCACCAGAATCTGCGAAAGCACCAGCCAGGAGCGGCGCCTGCCGAGTTTGCCGAGCATTGGCAGGCGCCACTGGTCGAGCAGCGGTGACCAGACCCATTTGAAGGCATAGGCCAGCCCGATCAGGCTGGCGTAACCAATGGTTTCCCGAGCAACCCCGGCTTCACGCAGCCATACCGACAGGGTCGAGAACACCAGCATATAAGGCAGACCGGCGGCAAAGCCGAGCAGTAGCAGCACGAGCGTCGATGGGCTGGCATAAGCGGCGAGCGCGGCGCGCCAGGTTTTACGGGGCATGAGCTAGGGACTGCCTCAGGTAACTGAAAAACAAAGGGCGCACTCTAACCTCACTGCTACATGGGACGCCAGCGATGGCGTTGCATATCGACCCGATTGTTGCGGATGGTAATGCCTTCGGCGCGTAACCGGGCACGCTGCTCGTCACCTGAGGCGGTGCCGGCTGGCAGGCTCAACCGGCCACCGGCCCCAATCACCCGGTGCCATGGCAGGCTGGAGCCTTCCGGCAACTGGCTCAGGGTCCGGCCGACCCAGCGCGCTGCCCGGCCCAGCCCGGCCAGTTGCGCCAGTTCCCCGTAACTGGTGACGCAGCCGGCCGGAATCTGGGCGAGCGTCAGGTACAGGGCATCACGGCGCAACTGGGCCGGCGACGGTTCGGATTCAGAGGATGCAGGGGGCATGGTCACGGCGCTATCTTGTCCACACGTGCAGGCAGCACAGAGATTCGAGTGTTTGAACTACAGACCGTTCGTGCGGTCATTGGTACTCGCGCCCGCGGTATTCGGTCTACTGGAGCGATCCGACGGATAATGCCTGAATTCTCCGCCAAACAGAGCCTAGTCGTTGCTTATGTTGTCCAGAACCCTGTTGTGCCTCGCCATCACTACCGCCTCCACGCCATTGCTCGCCGATACTGTCTGGTTGAAAAACGGTGACCGGCTGACCGGTACCATCAAGCTCTTCGACGGCGGCAAGCTGCTGCTGCAGACTGACTACGGTGGAGCGATCCCGCTGGACTGGAGCAAGATCAAGACCCTGGAAAGCAAGGAGCCGCTGCTGGTCAAGCAGAACCAGTACACCGGCGAGGTGGCCAAGTCGCTGCAGGCCGGTGAAGACGGTCAGGTGGTACTGGCCAACGGCGATGCGCCCAAGACTGTCGAGCTGGCCAGCATCCAGCAAATCGTCAAGCCAAAACCGGTCATCACCGATCTGGTGTGGAAGGGCAACATTGACGCGGCAATCGATTTCCAGCGTGCGGAAAAGAACACCGATGACTACGCGGTGTCGTTCAAGACCACGGCGCGTCACGACCGCTGGCGGCACAACGCCAAGGGCGAGTACAACCGCGAGACTCAGGACGATGTGGTCAGCACCGATAACTGGAGCGCTGACTACTCGCTCGATTACTTCCTGACCGACAAGTTTTACTGGGACGGCCGGGTCAACTACAAGCGCGACAAGATCGAAGACCTGAGCCGCGAGCGTACCGTCGGTACCGGTCCGGGTTATCAGTTCTGGGATGACGAGCTGGGTGCGTTCAAGGTCGGCGGGCTGCTCAACCGCACCGACTACGAGTTCTCTAACGGCCAGAAAGAAAACTTCTATGCGCTGGCCGGGACCTGGGATTACAACCGCTACCTGGTCGGCAAGAAATTCGAGTTCTTCACCAACGGCGAGCTGGGCAAGCCGCTCAGTGGCGTGGCCGATTACTCGCTGGATGTCGAGGTCGGCCTGCGCTACAAGGTCACCGACTGGGCATCGCTGAACGTCAAGGCCGGGCGCGACATCATCAGCGGATCCAACGACGGTGATATCAACAAGACCCGCTACACCGCAGGTTTTGGGGTGACCTGGTAATACATCATTCGGGCGATGCCGGTGTCAGATCCGCATTGCCCCATCCACCTCCAGCACCCGCCCGCTGAAATAGTCATTTTCCAGAATGAACGCCACTGAGCGGGCGATCTCTTCGGGCTTGCCCATCCGCTTGAGCGGGATGGCCGAGGTCATCTTCTCCAGGGCCTCGGGTTTCATGCTGGCAGTCATTTCAGTCTCGATAAAGCCCGGCGCCACTGCGGCAACGCGAATACCGAAACGCGCCAGTTCCCTGGCCCAGGTCACGGTGGCGGCCACCACGCCGGCTTTGGAGGCGGCATAATTGGTCTGGCCAATGTTGCCGGCACGCGAGATTGAAGAAATATTCACGATCGCGCCCTGGCTCTGCTGTTCGACCATTTTTGCCGCCACCTCGCGGGTGCACAGGAATACACCGGTCAGGTTGACGTCGATCACCGATTGCCACTGGGCCAGGCTCATGGTGCTGATCTGTCCGTCCTTGACCTTGAGTAGCATGCCGTCGCGCAAAATCCCGGCGTTGTTCACCAGGCCATGAATCGGGCCGAAGTCTTCTGCAATCCGCGCGACGGTGTCGATGACCTGCGCCTCGTTGGCGACGTTACACAGGTAAGCGCGGACCTGCACGCCTTGGGTCGTGAGGCTGGTGACTGCCTGATCGAGTTTGGCCTGATCCAGATCCAGCAGCGCCAGATTCGCGCCGCGCCCGGCCAGGTCGCGGGCCATGGCCAGTCCCAGACCCTGGCATCCACCGGTAATAATGATTAACTTGCCTTTCAGTTCCATAAACGTGCTCACTAGCAAATCATAGTGATGGCATGTCGGCCATGCCGGGGCTCGTGACAGGTATAGCAGCCCTTCGGCACTGCTGACTACCGGACCCGTAATAACTGATAGAGGAGTCATGATGAGCGGCAAAGCATCCAGGTCGGCGCGTGAGCTGTTGTTGCGCGAGTACCGCGGCGTGTTGTCCACGCATTCGAAGTCGATGCCCGGTTTTCCGTTCGGCTCGGTCGTCCCGTATTGCCTGGACGAGCAGGGCAGGCCGCTGATCCTGATCAGCCGCATCGCTCAGCACACTCACAACCTGCTTCAGGACCCCAAGTGTTCGTTGCTGGTGGGCGAGCGTGAGGCGGCCAACGTTCAGGCCGTGGGGCGCATTACCTTGATGGCTGAAGGACACAAGCTGACCGACCCGGCCGCTATCGAGGCGGCCGCGCAGCGCTACTACCGTTACTTCCCGGAGTCGCAGAATTACCATAGCGCCCACGATTTCGATTTCTGGCTGCTGACGCCGGTCCGCTATCGCTATATTGGTGGTTTCGGTGCCATCCACTGGCTCGATGAGGTCGCGCTGGCCAACCCGTTCGCCGGGGCTAGCGAGACCGGTATGGTCGAGCACATGAATCAGGACCATGCGCAGGCCATTGCCCATTATGTGCAACTGGCCGGCCTGCCGCAGACCGAGCCGGCGCAGATGGTCGGCCTGGACAGTGAGGGCATGCACTTGCGCATCGGTCAGGCGCTGTACTGGTTGCCCTTTGCACAGGTTTGCAACACACCGACACAGGTTCGCGAAGCCTTGGTTTATCTGGCCCGCGCGGCAGAATGGCCGGTTCCCGAGTCGCCTGTGGCTTGATTTAACGACTTTCCGACATCACTTAAGGTCTACAGCAAGACGTTCTTGCGTAGAGGAAACTATTCGATGCGTGCTTTTCTGCTGCTGTTTTTATTGTTCCCGGTGCTTGAGCTGTTCGTTCTGGTAAAAGTCGGCATGTCCATTGGTTTTCTGTGGACATTCCTGCTGGTGCTGGCGACCTCGGCA
The DNA here is from genome assembly GCF_024129905.1 of Pseudomonas sp. 21LCFQ010. Taxonomy (NCBI): domain Bacteria; kingdom Pseudomonadati; phylum Pseudomonadota; class Gammaproteobacteria; order Pseudomonadales; family Pseudomonadaceae; genus Pseudomonas; species Pseudomonas sp. 21LCFQ010. The sequence goes on from NZ_JAMYDZ010000005.1 coordinate 59,658, forward strand.
CTTGGGTTCTTTGTGATGCGTGTCGCCGGTCTGGCCACCGCCCTGAGTGCGCGTGAGAGCCTGGCTCGCGGTGAATTGCCCGCACAGCAGATGCTGGAGGGGCTGACTGTCGCGGTCGGCGGTGGTCTGTTGCTGCTGCCGGGGTTCATCAGTGACGTGCTGGGCGTGCTGTGTCTGTTGCCGTTCACCCGTCGCCTGCTGATCGGCAAGCTGCGCAAGCGGGCCGAAGACCAGGCCATGCGCCAGCGTGCGTTTGCTGACGACCTGCGTCATCACCAGCATCCCGGCGCCGGCCAGCATGGGGCTATTCATCAGCCAACCCGTGAGCCCGATGTCATCGAAGGTGAGTTCGAGCATCGCGACAAGTAATCCCCCGTGTTCGCTCGATACGGCACCTTCGGGTGCCGTATGCGTTTGAGGCCGTTGTAAAATTTTTTTCGGGCTGCACTTGTAATCACCTGCGGCGCCCTTATCTATGTGTCACCGCAAGGTTTCTGGCTCAGACGCCAGACCGTTTTCTGCGGTTCGCCTATCGAACCGTAACCGGCAAGGCCGGATTTTTAACTCGCCGGTGCCTTCACCGGACTTACAAACACAATCAGGAGATCGACAATGAAGCTTCGTCCTCTGCATGACCGCGTCGTAATCCGTCGCAGCGAAGAAGAAACGAAAACTGCCGGTGGCATCGTGCTGCCAGGTTCGGCTGCCGAGAAGCCAAACCGTGGCGAAATCGTCGCTGCAGGTACCGGCCGTGTTCTGGACAACGGTGAAGTCCGTGCGCTGGCCGTGAAAGTGGGTGACAAAGTCGTATTTGGCCCTTACTCCGGCAGCAACACCGTGAAAGTAGACGGCGAAGACCTGCTGGTAATGAGCGAGAACGAGATTCTCGCGGTTATCGAAGGCTGAGTCTTCCCCGCTCAATTTCCCGCTACTACACAGTATTCAAGGAATAACGATCATGGCTGCTAAAGAAGTTAAATTCGGCGATGCCGGCCGTAAAAAAATGCTCGCAGGCGTTAACGTCCTGGCTGACGCAGTAAAAGCTACCCTGGGCCCGAAAGGCCGTAACGTGATCATCGAGAAGAGCTTCGGTGCTCCTCTGATCACCAAGGACGGCGTATCGGTCGCCAAAGAAATCGAACTGAAAGACCGCTTCGAAAACATGGGCGCGCAACTGGTCAAGGACGTAGCGTCCCGCGCCAACGACGACGCCGGTGACGGTACCACCACCGCTACCGTACTGGCCCAGGCCATCGTCAACGAAGGCCTGAAAGCCGTCGCTGCCGGCATGAACCCGATGGACCTCAAGCGCGGCATCGACAAGGCCACTGCGGCCATCGTTGTTCAGCTCAAGGCGCTGTCCAAGCCTTGCACTGACACCAAGGCAATTGCCCAGGTGGGTACCATCTCGGCCAACTCCGACACTTCCATCGGCGACATCATTGCTGAAGCCATGGAAAAAGTGACCAAAGACGGCGTTATCACCGTCGAGGAAGGCTCGGGCCTGGAAAACGAACTGTCCGTCGTGGAAGGCATGCAGTTCGACCGTGGCTACCTGTCGCCGTACTTCATCAACAAGCCCGACACCATGGTTGCCGAGCTCGACAGCCCGCTGCTGCTGCTGGTTGACAAGAAGATCTCCAACATCCGCGAAATGCTGCCAGTGCTGGAAGCCGTTGCCAAAGCCGGCCGTCCGCTGCTGATCGTTGCTGAAGACGTCGAAGGCGAAGCCCTGGCGACTCTGGTTGTCAACAACATGCGCGGTATCGTCAAGGTTGCTGCGGTCAAGGCCCCAGGCTTCGGCGATCGCCGCAAGGCCATGCTGCAGGACATCGCGGTCCTGACCGGTGGCACCGTGATCTCCGAAGAGATCGGCCTGAGCCTGGAAAGCACCACTCTGGAGCACCTGGGTAACGCCAAGCGCGTTGTACTGAACAAAGAAAATACCACCATCATCGACGGCTCGGGCAACAAGACCGACATCGATGCGCGTATCGCCCAGATCCGTCAGCAGATCGGCGACACCAGCTCCGACTACGACAAAGAGAAACTGCAAGAGCGTCTGGCCAAGCTGTCCGGCGGTGTTGCGGTGATCAAGGTCGGCGCCGGTTCCGAAGTCGAAATGAAAGAGAAGAAAGCCCGCGTTGAAGACGCCCTGCACGCTACCCGTGCAGCCGTTGAAGAAGGCGTGGTTCCTGGCGGTGGCGTGGCACTGGTCCGCTCCCTGCAGGCTATCGAAGGTCTGCAAGGCGACAACGCCGACCAGAACGTCGGTATCGCTCTGCTGCGTCGTGCCGTTGAAGCGCCTCTGCGTCAGATCGTTGCCAACTCCGGCGACGAGCCAAGCGTGGTGGTCGACAAGGTCAAGCAAGGTTCGGGTAACTTCGGTTACAACGCTGCGACCGGTGAATACGGCGACATGATCGACCTGGGTATCCTGGACCCGGCCAAAGTGACTCGTTCGGCTCTGCAAGCGGCTTCGTCGATTGCCAGCCTGATGATCACCACTGAAGCGATGATTGCCGATATCGCTGAAGACAAGCCTGCTGCAGGCGGTATGCCTGACATGGGCGGCATGGGTGGCATGGGCGGCATGATGTAAGCCAGCCTTACCCCTTTGCGTCACCGCAGAACCCCGCCTTGTGCGGGGTTCTTCATTTCTGCTGGCTGAGCCGAAAGCGTTTCAGCAGATTAATCGATACCCGGTGGCGGCTTGCACCGCGTTGGGGTATCTGCCTAAGCTGCGCCAGCCTTAATTGCATGCGGAGAGCCCTATGCGAATTCTTCTGGTCGAGGACAACCGCGATATTCTGGCGAACCTGGCCGACTACCTGAGTATGAAGGGATACACAGTCGATTGTGCCCAGGACGGCCTCTCGGGACTGCATCTGGCGGCGACCGAACACTATGACCTGATCGTGCTGGACATCATGCTTCCGGGCATTGATGGCTACACGCTGTGCAAGCGCCTGCGTGAAGATGCCCGCCGTGATACTCCGGTGATCATGCTCACCGCTCGCGATCAACTGGATGACCGTCTGCAAGGTTTCCGTTCGGGGGCCGACGATTATCTGCTCAAACCTTTTGCCTTGTCTGAACTGGCAGCCCGTATCGAAGCGGTGCTGCGTCGTGCCCAGGGGGGCGGTCGGCGTACCCTCCAGGTCGCTGACCTGGTCTACGACCTTGATACCCTGGAAGTCACCCGCGACGGGCGGATGCTCAAGCTCAACCCGGTGGGCCTCAAGCTGCTGGCGGTGTTGATGCAAAAGAGCCCGCACGTGTTACGTCGGGAAATTCTTGAAGAGGCACTGTGGGGCGACGACTGCCCGGACAGCGACAGCCTGCGCAGCCATGTTCACCAGTTACGCCAGGTGATCGACAAACCCTTTCCTAAAGCCTTGTTGCAGACTGTGCACGGTGTAGGCTATCGGTTGGCCGAGGGCCGGGATGGAGTTTAAGCAAAGTCTTGCCCAACGGATCATCATCGCCTTTGCGCTGATGAGTGCACTGGTGGCCGGATCCTTCGCCGTGGGCATTATCTCCACGGTTCACCTGGTCGAAGAAAAACTCATTTCCGCCGGCCTGGGCGGTGATCTCAATCGGCTGTTGCTGGCCGACAGCGTCAGCGACTGGAGCCATCGTCCGAAACAGGACCAACTGTTCTATTTCAGCAATGGTCCGGGCGATTTCGACCTGCCACAGGACATTCGTCATCTGGAGCCAGGCTTTCACGAAGTGTTTCGCGGACCGTCTTCCTATCACGCGATGATCGAAGTGGTCGACGGTCGGCATTATGCGCTGCTGCAGGACCAGAGCGATTTTGAAGAGCGCGAGCGCGTGCTGTTTGCCGTGGTGCTGGTGGGCTTCGTGCTGGCCCTGGCCCTGGCGGTATTCCTTGGCTGGGTGCTGGCCCGTCGGGTAATGGCACCGGTGGTGCGCCTGGCGCGTCAGGTGCGCCACCGCGACCAGTTGCTGGGCCTGGCTCCGCCGTTGGCACCCGATTATGCCGCCGATGAAGTGGGTGAGCTGGCGGGTGCGTTCGACGCCACACTGGGGCGTTTGCGTCAGGCTCTGACCCGCGAGCGGATGTTCACCAGTGATGTCAGCCATGAATTGCGCACGCCACTGATGGTCCTGGCCAGCTCCTGCGAATTGTTACTGGAGAATCCGGCGCTGGACCAGCGTGCCCGGCGTCAGGTTGAGCGTATCGCACGGGCCTGTGAAGAAATGCGCGACCTGGTGCAGACGTTCCTGATGCTGGCGCGTACCCAGCGTGAAGATCCGACCATGACGCCAAGGGCCACGTTGACCGGCACCGCCGAGCAGCTGATTGCCCAGTGGCGCGGGCCAATCGAAAGCAAAGGGCTGCAACTGATCTACAACCCGCCCGAGCCCGACCAGGTTTCTGATATCAGCTACAACGCGACCTTTCTGTTGGCGGTGATGGGCAACCTGTTGCGTAATGCGCTGCACTACACCGATCAGGGGTTCATCGCTTTGACCCTGCAGGGTGAAGGCTTTATGGTCGAAGACAGCGGCGTGGGCATTCCGGAAGAGAAGCGTGAGGCCATGTTCGAGCCGTTCGTACGGGGCAATGAGCAGCGCGGTGAAGGCCTGGGGCTGGGGTTGTCGCTGGTTCAGCGCATTTGCGCGAACCAGGGCTGGACCGTCAGCCTGAGCCCGATGGAGCCCAACGGCTGCCGGTTCAAGGTCAGCCTGGAGACTGCCAGGCCCTGAGGGACTGGCAGTGTTCTTCAGAGGCTCGTAACTACCTGTAATCTATAGAAACATTCCATGGGCTTGCGCGACTTTTTTTTCACATAAACATGACCTGATGCAGACGGACGGGCACCTATCGTGGCGCCATCTGAATCGGAGACGTTTATGAACAAGCGCATCGAACTGGAGTTTTCCAACAAATACGACGACAGCCACGCCCGCCAATATCTGGAAAAACATCGGAACGGTTTGTGGCGTCGCTTGTCCCATCAGCGCGACGAGCAGTTGGCCCGCAAGGCATTGCGCCTTGCCGGTGACCCTGGTCTGGTTCTGGATTTGCCTTGTGGCGCAGGGCGCTTCTGGCCATTGCTGGCCGAAAAACCAGAGCGTTTGATCATCGGTGCGGACAATTCGGCCGATATGCTCAGAACCGCGCGTCATGCTCAGCCGGAAGATGTCGTACAACGGGTACAACCTTTGCAGACATCAGCCTTTGCCATCGACCTGCCGGACAATGCAGTAGACAGCATCTTTTGCATGCGCTTGTTGCACCATGTTGGTCAGGCGCAGCATCGGGCTGCTCTATTACGGGAGTTTCACCGGGTCTCGCGAGACAGTGTCATCGTCTCGCTGTGGGTCGACGGCAATTTCAAGGCCTGGAAACGCAAGCGTCTTGAGCGCAAGCGCAATGGTTCCGGTACCCCGCAAAGTGGGGCCGACGGTTACCAGAACCGTTTTGTGTTACCGGCAGCAACGGTCGAGAAAGAATTTGAACAGGCAGGTTTCAACATCCAGAAGCGTCTGGACTTCCTGCCGATGTATGCGATGTGGCGAGTCTATCTACTACGCAAACAATAAAAGGATGGGCAGGTAATGGCCGGACAGATGACACTGGAAGTAGCTGACAGCAGCTTCGGACGCTTTTGGGGGCTGCATGGCGAATGGGTTGAGCAGCCCAACGTGCGCCGCGGTGGCGAAAGCGGGGTGCAGCGGGTATGGGCCGATAACGGTCAGCTGTTGTATGTCAAACGTCAGGCCGGGCATGTCTATCGCAGTTGGCGCTACCCTCTGGGCCGGCCTACAGTCCTGCGCGAGCAGGATGCTCTGGAAGGGTTGCGTAGCCTGGGCGTCAGTGTGCCGAACATTGTCTTTTGTGGCGCCGAACGCGACCAACAGGGGCAGTGGCGGGCGCTGCTGGTCACCGAGGCCTTGAACGGATTCGAAGAAATCGATCACTGGTACGCCTCAGGTGGTCGTGAGCGACACGGTGAACAAGTGCACGACCGCCTGCTCCAGGTACTGGCTGAAAGCCTGGCGCGGATGCACCGCGGGCGTTGGCAACATAGTTGCCTGTACAGCAAGCATGTTTTCGTGAAGGTCACCGGCGAAGGCGAGCAGGCCGAGGTCCAGGTGGCCTTGCTTGATCTGGAAAAAGCCCGCAAGCGCCTGACGGCTGGCCGGGCGGCGCGGCATGATCTGCGGCAATTACGACGCCATTCGTCATTTAGCCTCTGCGACTGGGATAAGTTGATCTACTTTTACCAGACAGCGTTTGGCAGCGCTCTCAAGGGGTTAGGTTAATGAAACTAGAAATGGCTAGAGGTTTGTTTCTGGTTGCAGCCTTGGCGACTACCACCATGGCGGTCGCTGCATGGGAGCAACCCTCAACCAGGATACTCAGTACGCCTCATGGTGAAGGCTATTGCCCGTTGCCACGGGCCGCCAAGCCGCTGCAAACGGCGCAGCCCGATCATGACTTTCTGCTGTTGCTGTACAGCTTGCTGCAAGGGACTGGTACGAAAAGCTGAACGCGCAGCTCTAAACACCTGGGCTCTGCGGCGCTACGCGCGCCATCGTAGCGATGCCAATGCAGGTGGTTTTTATAGGGGCCCTCCGAGCCTGTTTTGCGGGACCGTAATCGGTATTACGCTGGCGGTCTCGCCCTGGTTTTTAAAAGTGCTTTCTACTGAGTATTTCACCGGGGTGGTGCTGACTCCGGTGTTTGCCTTGCCTGCCTGCCCCTCATTCTCCGAGTTTTCTTGAAAACCCTCATTGATACGCTGATAGAACGTGTCAAGTTTCCAGTGTCGAGTAAATAACTTTTTACTCTGTGGAATATTCCTACAAATATAAATACTGTTTCTTGCATATTAATAAATTTAAATATGCCATCGTCTTGTCCGGGTTAGTTGCTGATTCCTTTCTTATCTATTGTGTCAGAGCACAAGGAAACTCTCATGGGCCGGATCTGGACGAAACTGCTGATCGCGTTGCGCGGCGGCGCCAATGATACTGCCGAAGCCGTTATGGCTCGTCAGGCATTGCGTATCCTCGATCAGGAAATCTGCGCAGCAGAAGAGCAAGTCGGGGTCGGGCGCTCGAACTTTGCCAATCTGATGACCAAACAGATACTGGCCGCCAGGGAAGCCGAACAGACCCGTGAGCAACTGAACGAACGCACCAGGGTGGTCGGCAACGCGCTGGCAACCGGCGATAAGAATCTGGCCATGGATGTTGCCGGGCAGGTCGGCCGGCTTGAACTGTTGCTGATTGAAGACACCCGGATTGCCAACGAATATGCCAGAAGCGTTGATAATCTGCGTCAGGCACTTGAAATGAATGAAAGCAAACTTCGGGCGCTGAAAAAACAGATCGAACTCTTGCGCGACACCGACTTTGTCCAGCAGGCCCAGACCAGCCTGTCCACATCACGTCGTGAACCGGCAGCACGCCTTCAGGTCGTGGCTGATACCCTCGATTCCATCCGTCAGCAGCAGCAGGAAACCGCAGCCCAGCTTCAGGCAGAAGAGATGCTGTGTTTGCGCGATCAGGATCTGGAGCGCCGCCTGCGCGACGCTTCGGTAATTTACGACCGTAGCAGTGCCAGCGCAGTGCTTGAGCGCATCAAGGCGGGTGCCGGTTTTCAGGTGTCCTGACAGCAGCCTGGATGTTTCGGGGCGGTACGACGCTGCTATCAAGCCAGGTGCAGGTGGTTATCCCAGAACGCGCCAGGCAGCTCCAGTGGCTTGGGCTGCAAGGTTGCCTGACGGCAATCATAGAAACGGCAACGCCCCTGGCCAGAGGTCACCACAAAGCCGTCCTGTACGGCGCCCACGCCAGCACAGTCCGGCATTGAGGCATCCAGCTTCAGGGCGGCGCTGTCCAGGTCCCAGATAAACAGCCGGTTGGCCCGCGGCGCGGTCAGGGCGACCAGCCGCAGTTCGTTATGAATCGCGACACTGGCGGTGTAGTGGTTCATGGCGCGCAATTGCTGTTCGGCCACGGCAAAGGGTTCGAACGGCTGTCCGGGCCGCTTGATCGCCAGCAACTCGGCCAACTCCTGAGAGTCCCCCATGAACTGCTGGCCGGCAACGATGGTGCCATCGCTGGCTACGGCCAGGTGCCGTACGCTGTTCATCTGCTGGCTCAGGGTTTCCTTGCTCAGCAGGGTGCCGTCACGCTGCATCAGCACCAGGCTCGGTTGCATGGCATCGAGGTTCATCTCGACCCGGCTTTCGGCTTCGGTGCGGATACCACCATTGGCGACGATCAGGGTTTCGCCATCCGGCATCCACGAAACCTGATGCGGACCAATACCATGAGTGGAAATTTCGCCACTGTGTTCCAGGCGCTGATTGACGAAACGATAGACCCCCAGCACACCCCGACCAGGATCACGCGTGTCGTTTTCCGTGGCGTACAGCCATTCACCGCTGCTGTGGATCACCGCATGGCCATAGAAGTGCCGGTTCGGCTGTGCGGTGATGGTTTGCAGCAATTTGCCGTCACGCAGGTCAATCAGGTAGCTCTGCGTGCCGGGGCGGCGGGCAATGAACACTGCCAGCGGCAGCTCGGGATGATTGATGATGTCGTGGCAGCGCTGGGCGACTTCAGTGGCGAACACCTGCTTGCCATCAAGCCGATAGCCCACGGCGTAGTGCTTGCCGTCGGCGTCATCGCGGGCGGACAGCAGCAAGGGGCTGCTGCCGTTTTGCCGGAACAGACTCCAGCCACCGAGTGTGAATGCACTGAGCAGCAGGCTGCCTAGCGCCAGAGCCTGGCGTCGCAACATCATCTATCCCCTCTGCGTCAGTCGCCGTCGTTGGCGTTGAAGCCCAACTGAATGCCTAAAGCCTTGGCCAGCTCACCTTCATGCAGACGATGCACGACATTCAAGCTGTCGTAGAACGCATTGAGCTGCTGGCGCCCGGCCTCACTGTCGAGCAGGTCAGCCAGTGGCGGAGTGAGTGCCGAGAGCAGTTTGCGGCTGTTCGCATAGGCAGCGTCGATCTTGTCGGCCAGCGGTTTCTGGTTGGCGGGCAGCAGGCCACGCAAGCCTTTGTTGTCCACCCCGGTCCAGACGCTTTCAGCGCTCAGCAGGCTGGCTTCCAGGCTGCTTAACGAGGCCTTGCTGCGCCACGAGTCGGCCTGGAATGGCTGCGGCACGCCCTTGGACTGACGGCCCAGCGGCGTACCGAGTTTCTTCTTCAGGGTATCGAGGGCTGTGACCTGCACGCGCAGTAGCTCGGCGATCGCCTCGTGGGAGTCGGCATAGCGGTTGTTGGGGAACTTGCTCAACTGCGCGAGCATGCCGTCGTTGCTGTTCCAGCCGTTGAGGATTTCTTCGGCGAGCAGTTTCTGCCGGGCACCAATGGCGGTCAGCAGCGGGCAATAACGGGCTTTGTGTTCGGCGCTGGCCATGTCGATGCCTGCATCGAACAAAATGTATTCATAGGCAGACAGACCCTGAACCACAACGCTGGCCTTGGTCAGCTCTTCAACGCTGACCGACGGCTGCGCAGTGACCAGTTGTTCAACCTGCCGGCCGACCAGGTTTTTCTTGTCAGGCCAGAATTGAACCTGCCAGGAGCGGTTGCCTTCAGCCAGCGGGCCGATCAACAACGGTTGCAGTTCGGCCCAGGTTTTCTGCGCTTTGAGGAAGTCAGCACGGGCAGTCTGCAAATCGGTCTTGCCTTCGCAGAACGCCAAAGCGCTGCTCGCCAGTTGGCGGTCGGCGTCTACCCAGCGACTGTAGGTCGGCAGGATCACCTGTTTGGCGATCGCAGCCGAAGTCACCGCCTGTGGATCGGCAGGTGTACAGGCGCCCAGTGCCAGGGCGGCGAGGCTGGTGAACAACAACTTGGGACGGAACATCTCCGGCTCCTTGAATTAAATTGACACAATCATAATGAATTAAGGAACGCCAGCAAGGCCGCACGTTGTTCTGCGTCGAAAGCCAGCACCTGACGCTGGGCTGCCTGAGCCTCGCCACCGTGCCAGAGAATCGCCTCCAGCACATTGCGGGCACGGCCATCATGCAGCAATTGGGTATGGCCACTGACCGCCTGAGTCAGGCCCAGCCCCCACAATGGTGGGGTGCGCCATTCGCGACCGGTGGCCTGGAACTCGGTACGGTTATCGGCCAGGCCTTCGCCCATGTCATGCAGCAACAGGTCGCTGTACGGGCGAATGACCTGGTTGGCCAACTCCGGCTCGGCGGCATCGGCACGGGTGGTGAATTGCGGGGTGTGGCATTGGTCGCAGCCGGCCTTGAAGAACAGGTTCTTGCCAGCCAGCACCTGCGCATCTTCGACGTCACGCCGGGCCGGTACGCCGAGGTTGCGGGTATAGAACTCCACCAGACGCAGTATGTTGTCGCTGACTTCCGGCTCGCCGTTCGGGCCATTGCCATTTGGCGCCTCCTTGCAGGCAGTTTGCGCCGTTGTACAGTCATCCATGGGACGCAGGTTTGTGGTCAGCCCCAGGTCACCGGAAAACGCATGCACATTCTGTTGGTTCAGGTTGGGCTGGCCGGCTTTCCAGCCGAAACGGCCCAGCGCGACTTGCTGACGGGCATCGTCCCAGACCCAGTTGGGGCGCCCGGAAATGCCGTCGCCATTTTTGTCGTCAGGGTCGGCACCAGCCAGGATCGCCGCCTCGGGGATGGCTTCGAGCAGACCCAGGCCGATCATGGGCGGCGCTATGCGTGCGGAAACATGCGTGTCCGGATGCAACGGGCCGTAGCCCAGATGGGTGATGCTCAGGGTCGGCTGGCGCAGCTCGACCTCGGTGCCGTCACGAAACCTGACTACCAGCGGCTCGTACTTGACCCGGACTTTACCTTCCGGCGGTACACCGGGCACCGCCATATCTTGCAACTGGGTGCCATACACCGGCTCCGGCACTACCCCACCACGCTGCAGCTGCTCTGCAGAGCCTGCGCTGTTGGGGATCGACAGCCTGACCAGCATTGACACCGCATTGCTGTCACCAGGCTCGGGCGGATGACCGCGACCATCGCGAATATGGCAGTTCTGGCAACCATTGGTATTGAATAACGGCCCGAGTCCATCGCGGGCGGTGGTGGTCGACGGTGCGATTACCCAAGGGTTGCGGAAGAAACTGTTGCCAACGCTGAAATCCAGCCGGCGTACCGGTGGCAGGTTGGCCGACGGCAGGGAAAAGGCATTCTGGTCGCTGCGATGCACCGTCGCCGCCCCCCCCGACAACGCCTCGCCGGGCTCCGCCTGAGTGAAACGCGGCGCCTCATCGCACCCGCTCAGAGTCAGGGTCAACAGCAGAGCCAGAGATGTACGCAGTGGCGCAGTCATGTGAAATCTTTAAACAGCCGAAATTCAAGGCGAGCAAGCTTAACAGTCCTGTGGGGCAGGAATAAGAGGAGTTATCGTTAACGAGGGCTGGTGCAATTTGCTGTTACGAATTCTTTGCCGAATGTTGTTTGCGCTTCGTCGGTGCTGGCGCGGACAAGCCTTCAAAGTAATCAACCAATGTCTTGCCCCAGCGCAGCACTTTTTGAACCTCCTGACTCTGCTCCAGCAGTTCAGCACTGGGCTGTTGCCATTGCTCCGGCGGCAACGGCCTGGACCATTGCGCGACCTCACGCGGCAGGCTTTTCCTCGGCAGGCCGTTGATCCAGGCTGCCAGGCGGCAGGGCAGGTGCCAGCCGCTGACGCCCTGGATCAGCACGAAGCCGAGCAGGTAAACGAGGTAATTGTGGTCTCTGCGGTAGACATAGCGGCACAGCTCAAAGTATTCCACCGTCCCTTCTTCGTACTTGGGGTCGATAAAGCGTCCCGGCAAGGCTTCGGGGCCTTCTTCCATATAGACCCGAATCGCCTCCCACTCGGCGATGGCAAAGGCGGGGCTGTAGCAGGCAATGTTGATCCACTTCTGCTGGGTCGCTTCGCTATTGCGCAGGCAAAGCAGCAGTTCGTGGTTTTGCTGAGTGCCATATTTGCTCGGCACGAGACGGCTGCTGAGACAGGCAATCACACTTTCCCAAGGGATGATGCAGGGTTTTTCGCCGCGCTTGGCCACATAGGCCACTTCGCGACGCTGACGGTTGAAGCGGATAGGCGGGATACGGGACAGGACCCAGATGGCGTGGAGGATGGGGAGGCCGGTGATTGATGCTATAAGTGTCAAAATAATCGGAAGGAAATTGCCTCCGGTGAACATAACTACAATGACTTCAAAAAAGGGACGATCCAATGCTATAACGCCGACCAAATCTAAACCCAGCGCAGTCAAGAAATAGAGAAGGCTTACTCCTAAAACGCTGCCTATGAAAAATCTGATGGAAAGCTCAAAAGAAGCTTTGCCTAGAATAAAGTCCATGTAGGTTTGGTTAGCGTTCTTTTGCAGTTCCCTGCCACTGAAAGGTTTGACTCCAGTCGGTAATGGCAGTGGCGCCAGATAAAAAACTTGCTGGTCTGGCTCGTGCTCAGTATCACCGGCACGCGGGAGGCGGTCGTATTTATTATCGGTTGTCATTGATGGGCTTTTCGCGGCTATCTTGGGGGAGATAATCAGGGGCGAGGACGATCGTTATTTGCTTTTTGCGTGACTTCTTTGACGAAGATTTTTTGCTCTTGGTCTCGGGCGGTGCGGACAGTTCTTTAAAGTAATCAACCAAGGTCTTGCCCCGATGCAGCACCTTGTGCACCTCTTTGCTCTGTTCAAGCAGCTCAGCACTGGGCTGTTGCCATTGCTCGGGCGGCAACGGCTTTGACCATTGCGCAACCTCACGCGGCAGGCTTTTCCTCGGCAGGCCGTTGATCCAGGCTGCCAGGCGGCAGGGCAGGTGCCAGCCGCTGACACCCTGGATCAGCACGAAGCCGAGCAGGTAAACGAGGTAGTTGTGGTCTCTGCGGTAGACATGGCGGCACAGCTTAAAGTATTCCACCGTCCCTTCTTCGTACTTGGGGTCGATAAAGCGTCCCGGCAAGGCTTCGGGGCCTTCTTCCATATAGACCCGAATCGCCTCCCACTCGGCGATGGCAAAGGCTGGGCTGTAGCAGGCAATGTTTACCCACATTTGCTGGGTCGCTTCGCTATTGCGCAGGCAAAGCAGCAGTTCGTGGCTTTGCTGAGTGCCATATTTGGTTGGCACGAGACGGCTGCTGAGACAGGCAATCACACTTTCCCAAGGGATGATGCAGGGTTTGTCACCGCGCTTGGCCACATAGGCCACTTCGCGACGCTGACGGTTGAAGCGGATGGGCGGGATACGGGACAGAACCCAGATGGCGTGGAGGATGGGGAGACCGGTGATTGACGCTATAAGTGCCAAAATAATTGGAAGGAAATTCCCTCCAGTAAACGCGATAATGATGACCTCAGAGAAAGTTCGATCCCATGCTAAAGAGATGTATAAGTCCAAGACGAGTGCAGTCAAGAAATAGAGCAGGCTTATTCCTAAAATGCTGCCTATGAAAAATCTGATAGAAAGCTCAAAAGAAGCTTTGCCTAGCATAAAGTCCATGTAGGTTTGGTTAGCGTTCTTTTGCAGTTCCCTGCCACTGAACGGTTTGACTCCAGTCGGTAATGGCAGTGGGGCCAGATAAAAAACTTTCTGGCCTGGCTCGTCCTCCGTATCGCCGGCGCGAGGGAGCCGGTCGTATTTATTATCGGTTGTCATTGATAAATTTTCTGGTGATCTGGGTAGGAGGAAGTTCAGCGGTAATACTGGGCGGCACAATCAGTGGGGTGATCGATTTATTGGGCATATCCTGAGTGAGCGTAACGCGATAATTCAGGTAGCCGGTGTCCGCATTAAGGAAGTCTTCGGCCAGCGCAGGCTTTACCGCCAGGCATAACTCCAGAGTTACTTGATGTCCCTGAAGCTCCGTGGGAATGCTGAGTTGTAGAGTCAGTGGCATGACGCCTGCAATGCTCAGCATTTCCCGGAAAAACTCGCTGAACTCTCGTTTGTCCGGGCCGTTCAGCCAGGTGACTCTCCAGCGCAGCGAGTCGCTGTCCAGCATGCCGGGTGTCATTGCTGGCAGGATTAACTGCAAGACCCTGGCCGACTCTTGCGTGGCAGGGTCTTCTGCGATGCCTTTGTCGATGATCGTTGGGCGCAGGGTCGACTCTGCCAGTTTCTGCCGTGATTGAGCATCGCTCCATCCCTGAGGTTGTGTGCCCCATACGCAGCCGACCAGCCAGCGTTGCAAGTGGTCCAGATGGTAGAAGTTATAGAGCGTCTCACCGGCCAGCTGTAGAGCCAGAGCGGCCAGCCCCCAAAGATTCAAGCGAGCAGAGATGCTTAAGAATCTGGTCCCTCGGGTAGCCCACGCCTGATTGGCCACCAGTTTTCGCTGTGACGGATCGGCTTTGAGGACTTCCCTCAGTAATCCCCCAAATTCTTTAACCGCAGCGCCACTTTGAGTTACAGCGACTCCTGAGGCGATCAGGTCGCCACTCAAGCCGATAAACGCAGCGGTGCGTTCTTCCCATGTGCCTGTGGATATTGCATCGCGCCACTTGCTCATATTTTTGCCGAGTATGTAGGCGGAAGGCATGACGTTCAATATGGCCACGCCGCCACCGAGACCCAAGCCAAGTTTGCCTATCTTGACCGCAGGCAGAGCGCCTGCTGAGTGGCTGGCAAGCGTCGCTACTCTTGCCATTGTTCTGTCCAGCATCGCAATCTTGGCCAGTTGGTAGACGGTCAGGCTGCTATTGGTAAAGCTGATAAGCGCGACAAAGATAGGAAGGAAAATTTCATAAGAAAAGCCCTCTTTTTTCGAATCTTTCAGCCCTGTTTCCACGGCCGACTTCAAGTTCATCAGTTGAAAAACGCTCAGTATCGAAGGCACCAACCCACTCTTGAACGCCGCCCGATAAGTTCCCGAAGTACCATATCCGCCAAGCGCCCCCGCCTGTACTCGACGAACCTCATCCTGCAAGGCCATGCGTTGTGACTCTGGCATATCCAGCCTGACCCCTATATACCCACTTGGTAAGGTATTGGTCGGTGATGTCGAGCTGTCGATCAAACGCCCCAACGCCCTTCGTTGATGGCGGACAGTTGAAAGTTTCTGCTGAACAAGGTGCCTTTCCTGTTTTATTTCATACCGCTCTTCAGGTGTCAGTCTTCGGCTCTGGGCGCGTTTTCTCAGACGGTTGGCCGTTCGGCGCAATTGCGTCTCTTCCTCCGTCCACTGATGAAAGCGCACCAAGCGCTGTTTGAACTCTGCGATATCCGACTCGTTGGCGATTTGCAGATGCAGGCCTTCGGTTTGCAGCGCGACCAGCATGCCCAGCCGTTGAGCGCGGTTGGTGGCCTGGGCCATCTTGTCCAGATGCGCTTTCAGGTCCTGGCTGTCGAGCAGTGACTGGGTTTGCGCGTGCCAGTCATTCAGGCTGTTGGCAATGGCGGGGATGTAGCTGGCCAGAACCCCCTGATGCAGCGCCTGCAACTGCGGTGGCAGGTTCAGGCTGGTGGACCAGTGGTTGTTCATGATCCGTTCGATTTGCGCGAGCCGGCTGCTGGCGTCGGCCAGGCCGGAGGTGAAGTTGCGCGTGTCGTCCAGCCACTTGGTCAGGTCGCCCACCTTGGTTTTCAGGTAGCTGACATCCAGCCGGGTCTGAAAAGCCGGCAAGATGAAATGCGGATTGTTGTCAAAGAATTCGCCCACCTTGCGCAGGCCTTCGTCAGTGCGGCACAGGTCGCGCATGCAGTTTTGTTCGAGGCTCAGCGCGTGGTGCAGTTGCCCTTTGCGTTCTGCGGGGTTGAAGTACCAGGCGCTGCGATGAAATTCGCCGCTGGCAAACAGTTCGACACGATCTTCGCTCACCTCATCCAGACGCTGCTGCCAGCGCTTGAGGTGGGCACGTTCCTGTTGCAGATAGCTCTGCATCTCTTCATGGCGAACAAGGTCGTGAATACCTCTGGCGCCGATCCCAACACCATTCAAGACGCCCTGACTGGTGTCGTTGAGTGCCTCTATTTCACTTTTCAGGTCCTCATAACGCTGCTTGCCCAGCGCCTTGATCATCTCTTGCTGACGCAGGTCCATGGTTTGTCTGGCCAACTGCGTAGCAGGTGTCTGCATGGGAATGACTTCTCCCCGGTTTGAGTAAGTAATGCCGTGCCGATAGGGCGGTGTCAGGTCCTGGCGGTGTTCCCAGAGCCATTTGTTGCGGGCATTGACCCAGGCATAGATCCGCGTGCGCTCCTGTTCGGTGGTGGCGTGCAGCAGGAGGGGAAGGTCGGCCGGGGTCTTGCGCGCGGTGTGTTCACCCACGGTCATCAGGGTGTCGATGTAGCTGGCGGTGATGTAACGCAGTTCGTTGTCGTGCTCTTCGCGCCAATTGCTGATCCAATCGACGATCGTGTCTTGCTCCTGGGCCAGGTCCTGCAGAATGCCCAGGCTGTCTTCGAGCACCAGGTAGAGATGGTCGTGCTCGTAGCGGCTCACCAGAATCTGCTTCAGCTCACCGATATGGGCCTCACGAAACAGCCTCTGGTGCTCCCAGCAGTAGTCTTCACGCTCCTGTTCAGGCGTACCGGGTACGGCGCACTGGGCCGCAGGTGGTTCAGCGACTTCTGCCAATTGCAGCGCAACCTGCATCTCGACCCGTAGATGCTTGCCGCCATGCTGGCAGTCGGCCTTGGCCAGATGGATTTGTTGCATGAAGTAGTAGCGGTCTGCTGTGCTGTGCAGCACCTGTGAGCACTTGGCGGCGCTCCATTGCAGCTCGGCGTACGCCACATGCAACATGGCGTCTTTGGCGAAAATCAGCTCGGGTTCGCCAACCGGTGTCTGGCGCAGATCCTGAGTGACTTCGCCACCCCGCCACAGACATTCCTCCAATAGCCCGTCGGCAAGGCGGTATTCATGCAGCAGGCGGCTGCTTTCTTCAATGATGTACAGGTAGCCGTCGCGGACCAGGCGCAGACCCAGCGGCCTTTTGAGGTTTCGATAACGCTCGCCGTCGGGTTTGCTGTGCAGGCGCTCCACTCGCCCGTAACGAAGCGGGATCAGTTGCACCTTGTCCCCCGTCAGCGGGCAGGCACTGACGTTGTTCATCACTTCCAGATGACTTTTTGCCCGCGCCTCCCAGTAGGCTTTTTCCAGCGGGCTCAAGGTGGTTTTGCGACTCATGAGAGGGCTCCAGTACGCGCTCGTTCCACCACCAGGGCGTTGGCCTGCTGAATACGTTGGGAGTGAGTCAATGACGACACGTTGAGCACCAGTTGGCGGATATCGGCATGAGCTTCGGGTGGCTGGCGGTCGAGAAACTGGCTGACGTTGGCGTAATGAAACAGATCAATCTCGGTGCTGAAGCCCATTTCGCAGGCTTGCCGGGCAAGCCTGTACAAGTGCTGGTAGCGGTGCGCCAGGCTGGCGTCGGGCAAATAGTCGGGAAAGAACCGGTGCATGTGCTGCTCCAGTTCGACGACCTTGATGCGCAGGTCGGCGTCACCCAAGGCCTGGGTCTGGGCCGGGTTGAGGCAGTACAAGGCAGCGTTATGATCAGATGCCGCGCAGCCCTCACGTATGTGGCGTATCCAGCGCTGATCGATGACGTCGACGGCGTACAACTGGTCGATTGGGCCGAACAGGCGGTTATCCGTGTGCCGGGGATACAGGCCAAACAGGGCGTTGGCGACGAGCGGGTCAGAGATATTCAGATAGGTCGGCTTACGTCCAGGCTCATCGACAAACAGCAGCCAGCGCAGATGCTGGAGCAGGGTGTCTGTCGTTGCCTGGCTGAACAGCAGTAAGCCCCACTCTTTGTCTGCCTGTTCGAGAAACAACTGATAGACCGGATCATGGCTGTCTGTAATCGCCACCAGGTAGGGGGACTTGTCTACCAGGTCCTTGAAGCGGGTCATCAGAAACACCGGATGCGCATCAATATCGCCCCGACACTGGTAAAGCGTTTTGGCCAGTTGTGGGACGTTGACCGCGTTGAACAGCACAAAGGCGTTACAGCTTGACCAGGGAAGATTGGCGGGGCCGGATTCGAGTTCGGACATGGGCGCGGCTTCAAAAAATGCGAGAAGCGCGATAGTCGTCAGGGATGCGCAGGCGGGCAATGGGCTGTAGGTGCTTTAGGAATAGCCCTACAGTATTTGCAGAAAGGTCGCAGCCTGACGCGGCCAGTAAGCGTGTTCACAAACAAAAATGCCGGTCAGCGAACTGACCGGCATTGGATGACGCACCTTGCAACGTGATCAGAATTCGTGATCGGCGTTATCCGGGTTCAGGTCGGTGATGCCCAGCTTGCCAGCGGCTTGCTCGATGGCACCGGTCTGTTTGACCAAGGCTGCGATGGCGTCACGCACCACTTGGTTGCCTTCGGTGTTGCCGGCAGCGATCAACTGGTCGAAATGCTCGCCCTTGTTCGCGCGGTCAACCAGGACCTGCAGTTTGGCCTGGGTGCTGTCCAGGTCGGCGCGCAGGGTGGTGTCGGTGGCTGAATCGGCCTTGGCGACCAGCGACGACAGGCTCGGGCCGCTGATCTTGGTGCCGTCGGTACGGGTGTATTCGCCCAGGTAGACGTTACGGATACCCAGACCATTGTAGTAATGCGAGTTGTGGGTGTTGTCGCTGAAGCAGTCGTGCTCGTCTTCGCTGGAGTTGGCTTCCAGCGCGACTTTCATGCGCTCGCCGGCCAGTTCGCCGAGCGACAGGCTGCCCATGCCGAACAGGATCTTGCGCAGACCGTTTTCGCCGGACTCGCCTTCCAGGGTTGCACGGTAGTTGTCAGCAACGCCCGGCTTCCAGTTGTTGACCATCTCTTCGAGGTCGGTTACCAGCAGCTCGGTCACCGCCTTCAGGTAGGCGCGGCGACGCTCATTGTGGCCGCCGGTGGCGCCAGCGCCTTCGAGGTAATCAGTGGCCGGACGCTCACCGGCACCAGGGCCGTTACCGTGCAGATCCTGACCCCACAGAAGGAATTCGATGGCATGGTAGCCGGTGGCAACGTTGGCCTCCGAACCGCCCAGTTCATTGAGGCTGGCCAGCGTCTCGGCAGTGATTTCCTTGACGTCTACCTTGTCTTCGCCTACCTGAATCTCGGTATTGGCGATGATGTTGGCGGTGGCGCCCGGGTTGCCCAGCGCGTGCTGGTAATCCTTGGCGACGTAGTCGATCAGGCCTTCGTCCAGCGGCCAGGCGTTAACCTGACCCTCCCAGTCATCAATGATGGTGTTGCCGAAGCGGAACACTTCGCTCTGCATGTAAGGCACCCGCGCAGCCAGCCACGCATCGCGAGCGGCCTTGAGGGTCTTGTCGTTCGGGGTGGCGAGGAATTCGTCGATTGCCGTCTGCAGCTTCTTGGCACCGGCTTCGGCGTCGCTGAACACCGCATAAACGATACCGGCGTAGTTGGCGACTACGGCTTTGGCAGCGGTTTCGTCCAGTTGCGAGGCAGAAGCGGCTGCCGGCGCGGCAGCAGGAGTCGCTGCGGCCGGTGCAGTGGCTGGAGCGGGGCTGGCGGCTGGCGCTGCTGCTTTGTCCTTGCCTTCGCCGCAACCGGCGAGAGAGATAGCGATGGCCAGCAGACTGGCATAAGCCAGGGGCGTACGAATCATGACGAAATCCTGCGTCTGGGAAAGGGGGGGAGGGCGCCGGGCGCCCTGAAAACTGCGACATGATGCGAAAGATTTGCATTCGGTGTAAAGGCATAACGCCGGTAAACATTCGTGTTGGTCGCAAACGGATGTAACTAATGTTTACAGGATGGCGGGATACAGTGTGCCAGAGGTGTCTATCAGCGGGACTCAGAACGCTGGCGCACTGCTGCGTCTGGCCTGCTTCAGATAAGCCAGCAACTCACGACTTGGCAGCGGCTTGCTGTAGTAGTAGCCCTGGCCTTCATGGCAACCCTCGGAGATGACGTAAGCTTCCTGCTCGGCGGTTTCCACCCCCTCGGCGATGACCTGCATGCCCAGGCTCTTGCCCAGCTGGATGATGGCGCGCACGATGGTCGCATCATCATCGTCATCGATCAGGTCTTGCACGAAGCTCTTGTCGATCTTGATCTTGTCCAGCGGCAGGCTCTTGAGGTAACTCAGTGATGAGTAACCGGTGCCGAAATCGTCGATGGCAATCAGGGCGCCGGAGCGGCGCAGGCTTAGCAGGTGTTGTGCGGCAGTGTTGATGTCTTCCATCAGGCCGGTTTCGGTGACCTCCAGCTCCAGGCTGCGTGGCGGCAGGCGGTAGATTTGCAGCAGGTTGTTGACCACCCGCGGCAGCTCGCTGTGGTGCAACTGTACGGTCGACAGATTGACTGCCATGCGCAGTTCGCAGAAGCCTTGATCGTGCCATTCACGCAACTGACGGCAGGCCTGGTCGAGCACCCATTCACCGATGGCGATGATCGTGCCGTTCTGTTCCGCCAGCGGAATGAACACATCAGGCGGGACCATGCCGTGTTCCGGGTGCTGCCAGCGGATCAGGGCTTCAACGCCCATGATCGAATGATCGCGATAGCTGACCTGTGGCTGATAGACCAGATACAGCTGGTTGCGCGGCAAGGCTTCGCGCAGGTCTTTTTCCAGTTCGCGGCGACGGCGCATTTCGCTGTCGACACTGGCGATATAGAACTGATAGCGGTTGCGCGAGCGGGTCTTGGCGAGGGTCATGGTCTGTTCGGCTTTTTGCAGCAGCTTTTCAGTGCTGTCGCCATCCTCTGGATAGAGGGTGATGCCGATGGTGGCGCGCAGGCGGATTTCCT
This sequence comes from Pseudomonas sp. 21LCFQ010, assembly GCF_024129905.1. Lineage (NCBI taxonomy): Bacteria > Pseudomonadati > Pseudomonadota > Gammaproteobacteria > Pseudomonadales > Pseudomonadaceae > Pseudomonas > Pseudomonas sp. 21LCFQ010. Next base: position 80,373 of record NZ_JAMYDZ010000005.1, read on the forward strand.
GCTGTTCCAGCGCAAAGGGAGCTTCCAGGCCATCGAGAATGTTCTGGGCCAGCTCGGCGGCCTCATAGGGCTGTTCAATATCCGCCTGGACCAGTGCGAACTGGTCGCCGCCCAGCCTGGCCAGTGCCCCCAGCCGACCGCTGTGGGTCCGCAGACGATCAGCCAGGGCCAGCAGTAACTGGTCGCCAGCCTGATAGCTGAATTGCTCGTTGATACCCTTGAAGTCATCCAGGCCGACACAGAGCACCGCCACGCGGTGCTGCTGGCGGCCGGCGGCGTCCAGAATCTGATCCAGTTGCTGCTGCAATTGCAGGCGGTTGGGCAGCCCGGTGAGAAAGTCGTACTGGGCCATGCGTTGCAGGCTGTTTTCCGCCTCATGGCGCAGATGAGTATTGCGCTCTATGGAGGCCAGCAACTGGTTGGCGGTATTGATCCACAGGCCCAGCTCGTTTCTTTCGTGGCCTTTTAATTGAGGAAGCTGATGTTCGCTTGGCCGGTCAGGGTTGATCTCGGTCAGTGCCTCGATAATCTTCGATAGCGGTTTGGTTAGCATCCAGTGATAGACCAGATACAGCACCAACCCCATGGCCAGTGCGCGCAACGTCCCGGAGAGGAAGATGATCAAGGCGCTGGTCAGGAAGCTTTCACCATAGTGGGCGGTGTCAAGGGTGATGCGCAGGTCGCCGTAGTATTCACTGTACGGTGCACGGCCGGTCAGTTGGGTGGTGAAGCTGCGTTCCTGGCCAAGAATCAGGTCAGTCAGCCAACGGCTGGACGAACTTTTGAGGGGGCGTTCCTTTTCGGCCAGCAAGGTCTCGTTGGGGTGGCCGATTGAGGCCTGGCGCACCGAAGCGTCCTGAAACAGACCTTCAATGACCTGCATGCCCATTTCCCGGTCCAGGCTGTACACCGCCTGGGTCGACGGGTCGCGAAACATATCAAGGATGCGTTCGGCATCGGCGGCGACCGTCTGCCGCGTCTTGTAGGCATCGAAGACAATCTGGGCGCAACTCAACACAACGCCTACCAGCAGCGCTGAAAGCAGTACGACGCGCAAGAGCTTCACTGACAGGCTGTGTTTGAGTTCCAGCTTCAAGTGGTCATTCCTTAATCCGTTTCGGGAACCTAGCGTTCTTCGATAACCATTCGAACTGCCTGTGGTTCAAGGAGCGACTCATCAGGCTCGCCCACTCGCGACGTATGCCGACCGGTTTGCGGGAGTCGGGCATATCACTGTGTCGGACACACAGGTATGGAACTTGAGCGGGAACCAGCAAAATACAAAAAGTGACATTACTACGCCATCGCTTTCTGATGAGCTAAAAAGTGTGCCTCTATTCTAGTCTGTGACGGGCTGCTCAATCTTTTTCCCGTTTTTTTCATAACCCGCCTGCCAGAGCGTCCGGCGGTCACCGGTGTGCGCCAAGGCGCAAAAAAGGGTGCCAAAATGCGGACAACAAAAAACCCGGACGCGCCGGGTTTTTTGTTGGGGGAGCGGGGAATCAGGCAGCGTACTGCTGAGCCACGAAGTCCCAGTTGACCAGGTTCCAGAACGCTTCAACGTACTTTGGACGCAGGTTGCGGTAGTCAATGTAGTAAGCGTGTTCCCAGACGTCGCAGGTCAGCAGCGGGGTGTCGCCGTTGGTCAGCGGGTTGCCGGCACCGATGGTGCTGGCCAGCGCCAGGCTGCCGTCGGCTTTCTTGACCAGCCAGCCCCAGCCGGAACCGAAGGTGCCGATGGTGACCTTGCTGAACTCTTCCTTGAATTTTTCGAAAGAGCCGAACGAGCTGTTGATGGCATCGGCCAGTGCGCCGGTAGGCTCGCCGCCGCCATTTGGCGACAGGCATTCCCAGTAGAAAGTATGGTTCCAGACCTGGGCCGCGTTGTTGAAGATACCGCCCGAAGAAGTCTTGATGATTTCTTCCAGGGTCTTGCCTTCGAACTCGGTACCAGGGACCAGGTTGTTCAGGTTCACGACGTAGGTGTTGTGGTGCTTGTCGTGGTGAATTTCCAGGGTTTCAGCGGAAATGTGCGGCAGCAGTGCGTCTTTGGCATACGGCAGCGGCGGCAATTCAAAAGCCATGGTCTATCTCCTTTCAGGTCGAGTGCGTCAATCGCTGGGCCGCTCACGGTGCGGCCGTTCAACAACGTTGCGCCGGGAGTTTTCCACTCTTATGCGGCGCAGGTCCCGGATCATAGCACCGGGCCTGCGGCTTAACCACGTAACAACTGTATGGAATAGAGGTTCCGCTGGCGTATCCAACGCACCCTTTAATCGATTCAAACATTGCGTATCAGTTGTATGGCGACACTGAACATCATCACCGCGACCATCAGGTCGACCAGCCGCCAGGTCGTTGGGCGGGCCAGCCAGGGCGCCAGCCATGCAGCCCCGATCGCCAGTGCGGAAAACCACATCAGCGATGCGCTGGCAGCGCCGGCAACATAAGCGCCCGGCACACTCTGCTGGGCCCCTAGCGAGCCGATCAACAGTACGGTATCGAGATACACATGGGGGTTAAGCAGTGTCACGGCCAGCGCGCTGAGCAGCACTGCCCGCCGCGAGCGCGTCCCCTGACCGGCACCGTGCGCCAGGCTCTGTCGGGCGCAGGCGCGGCGCAAGGCTTGCAAACCATACCAGGTGAGAAACAACACCCCGCCCCAACGGGCGACGGTCAGCAGGGTGGGGTTCTGCATCAGTACGCTGGCCAGACCGAATACGCCGACGGCGACCAGCACCGCATCGCAGAAGATGCACAGCAATGCCACCGGCACATGGTGCTCACGGCGCAATCCCTGGGCCAGAACAAAGGCATTCTGGGTGCCGATCGCCATGATCAGGCCGAGGGCGACCAGCAGGCCGTTAAAATAGCTTTGCCACATGATGAGAGTGTCCAGATCCGGGTTTTGACTGGCGATTCTGCGCAGATTGCCTGTATAAGAAAAATCAATCATCGTCATCACTCATTAGGAAAAATGATGTTCGATTACAAGCTTCTCGCGGCGCTGGCAGCAGTGGTCGAACAAGCCGGCTTCGAGCGCGCAGCGCAGGTGTTGGGGTTATCCCAGTCAGCTGTTTCACAACGCATCAAGCTGCTGGAGGCGCGCGTCGGTCAGCCGGTGCTGGTGCGCACTACGCCGCCGGGGCCAACCGATATAGGCCGGCGCCTGCTCAACCATGTCCAGCAGGTGCGCTTGCTGGAGCGCGACCTGCAAGGCCAGGTTCCCAGCCTGGATGAAGACGGCCTGCCCGAGCGGCTGCGTATCGCACTCAATGCCGATAGCCTGGCCACCTGGTGGGCGGCGGCGGTTGGTGAGTTCTGTATCGCCCATCGGTTGATGCTGGACCTGGTGGTCGAGGACCAGGAGGTGGGCCTCAAACGCATGCGCGCCGGCGAAGTGGCAGCCTGTGTGTGTGCCAGCGAGCGGCCGGTGGCCGGTGCCCGCAGCCTGCGGCTGGGTTCAATGCGCTACCTGGCGTTGGCCAGCCCGCGCTTTATCGCCCGGCATTTTCCCGATGGCATCGAAGCGGCGAAGCTGATTCAGGCACCGGTGCTGGTCTTCGGCCCTGACGATACCTTGCAGCATCGCTATCTGGCCTCACTTGGTCTGCACGACAGTTTCGAGCATCATTTGTGCCCGTCCTCGGAAGGCTTCGTGCGTATGCTGGAGGCCGGACTGGGGTGGGGGCTGGTGCCTGATCTGCAAGTGGTCGAACAGTTGCGCGGCGGGCAACTGGTGGATCTGTTGCCCGGGCACAGTATCGAAGTGCCGCTGTACTGGCATCACTGGCGCAATGGCGGCCAGTTTCTGAACCGGCTTACCGAGCATCTGGCCCGACAGTCTGGCCAGTGGCTGGTGCCGTGATGGCGTTATAGAGCGTCACTGCACCCTTGTTTGAGGTTTCTCTCCAGGTTTGGGTTGAAAGGATAGGTAGATGAAGATTCTGGTCACCGGCGCGGGCGGCTTCATTGGCGGGCGCTTTGCGCGGTTCGCTCTGGAGCAGGGGCTCGACGTACGGGTCACTGCCAGGCGCAGTGAGGCCGTTGAGCAACTGATCAGCCTGGGGGCCGAGTTCATGCCCGCTGATCTGGCTGATGCCGAGCGGGTCAGGGCGCTGTGCAAGGAGGTCGATAGCGTTGTGCATTGCGCCGGTGCGGTGGGCTTCTGGGGGCGGCGCCAGGCGTTCATGCAGGCCAACGTGCAATTGACCGAAAATGTGGTCGAAGCCTGCCTGAAAGAAAAAGTCCGGCGGCTGGTCCATCTGTCTTCGCCGTCGATCTGTTTTGATGGGCGCTCGCACCGCGGTCTCAAGGAAGATCAGGTGCCGCGGCGGTTTGCCAATGCCTATGCCGCCACCAAGTACCTGGCGGAGCAAAAGGTCTTCGGCGCCCAAGAGTTTGGTTTGCAGACCATCGCCCTGCGTCCCCGGCTGGTGACGGGCGCTGGCGATCACAGTATCTTTGCGCGACTGATAAAAATGCAGGCCAAGAACCGCCTGGCGATCGTCGGTAACGGTTTGAACGTGGCGGATTTCACCAGCATCGGCAACCTCAACCAGGCATTGCTGCGTTGCCTTGAGGTCGGCAATGCGGCCCTGGGGCAGGTCTACAACATCAGCAACGGTCAGCCGGTGCCGCTCTGGGATGCGATCAACTACGTCATGCGCCAGATGCAGTTACCGCAGGTCAGGCGCTACCGCGCTGTCTGCCTTGCCAGCAGTATGGCGATGCTCAACGAGGCCGTGTGCCTGCTTTGGCCTGGCCAGCCGGAACCCACGATGTCACGTCTGGGGGTGCAGATGATGAGCAAGGATTTCACCCTGGATATCAGCCGTGCCCGGCATTATCTGGGTTATGACCCGCAGATCAGCCTGTGGTCGGCGCTCGATGAGTTCTGTGCCTGGTCAAAGGCGGGGCATCTGTATCAAGGCTATTAACCGTAGCGCCGTATTCGGGCATTTATACTGCCTCGGGCTGGACCACTTTAAGGATTGAGTATGCGTAACGATCCACACGACGACATCGATGACATCCCCAGCCTGAGTGCCAGGGATGATGACGATGACGACTTCGTAACGGCCAAAGGCGCCCGTGAGCGCACCACGGTGTATTCCCGCGACACGCCAGTGGTCAAGGTCAGGCCCGCCAGCACCGGTGCGCTTTGGGCGCTGATCGGCGCGCTGGTGATTGCTTTTTGTGGCCTGGGTTGGTGGAGCTTTCAGCAGATTTCGCTGATGGAGCAGCAACTGGTGGCAACCCAGGAGAGCTTTGCCAGGATCAGCGAAGACGCGGCAGGCCGCCTGCAGGACATCTCCGGCAAGATGGTGGCCACCGAAGCGCTGAGCAGCGATGGCGAAGTCCTCAAGCAGCGTCTGGGCCTGCTGGAAGCGCAACTGCAAGACCAGGAAAAACAGCGCGAAAGCACCGAGGGCCAGCAGGGCAGCCTGGACAAGCGCCTTGAGCAGCTAGGTGGCCAAGCGACCCAGCAGCAGAGCGAACTGAGCCAGTTGCAGGAGCAGCTCAAGACGTTGCTGGCCGAACTCAACGCGTTCAAAACGGCCCTGCCTGAACAGCTCAAGGCGGCGCAGGGCGAGCAGGGTAAGCTCGATACCCAGCTCAAGGCGTTGGCTGCCGACGTTGCGGCGTTGAAGAAGCAGGGCAATTCCACGGCTGCCATCGAGCGTCTGGAGCAGGAACTGCTGGTGCTCAAGAGCGAGCAGGAAAACCGTCCGGCGCCGAGCGCTGGCAATGGTCCGAATAACGCCGAGTTCGATGCGTTCCGCACCCAGGTCACCCGTAACATCAATGCCTTGACCAGCCAGGTGCAGAATCTGTCGCAGCGCATCGGGTCCAGCCAGTGATGGGCCCGCAGGCGTTGAATTGATTGCAGTAATTGGCGGTGCGTTACATATGTAGCGCACCGTGTCAGACAGGGTGTTTTATCGTGCGGCCATCCTCAACCAGATGGAGTTTCACGATGAAAGGACCCAGTGCAATCAATAGCTTCAATAAACGCCTCGCCCCGCGCATACCACCTGGCAAGCCCAAACCGTCTGTTTCGCCGACGCCTGCGCCGCCCAAACCCGGGGCTGCGACCGGCCAGCCGCCCAGGCCCCTGCCGCCAGGGGGCAGGCCAACCCCAGGCACTCAGCGTCCTGGTATCCAGACGCCAGGTCCAGGTTCCGTTACTGCCGGTACCCGCCCTGTGATCCCGCCAAAACCTGCCGCAAAGGCCCCTGAGCCTGCCCCGCGCAAGCCATCACCTGGCGCGGTTACCGCACCGGGCATGCTGCCCATGCTCAGCGGTACGCCGCGTAACCGGCTGGATGCCTCGACGCTGCCTGAATTGCCTGCCCGCCCGGCGCCGCTGGAAAACGTTCTGAACGTTACCGGTATCCTGGCCAATGTAGCGACAGTGGGCGGCGTGTTGTATCCGGTTGGCAGTGTCTTTCCTGACCGCGACACCGCGGTGTTACCCGATGGTGTCGTCATCGACAAGCAGGCTCAGGCCGCCATCCACCCCAATGGGGCGGTGCAGTATGCCGACGGCACCCTCCTGCACCCCGACGGGGTCAGGCAGTACCCCAATGGTGATATCGAAAATCCGGACGGTTCCTGGCGCAAGCAGGACGGGCCGATCTTTTACCCGGATGCCAATGGCCAGGAGCGCTGGCTGTACCCGGACGGCACCGTGACCGATACCGAGGGCAATGAGCTGGGGGTGATCGACCCTACCCAGGTGGCAGCCCTGTTCGAGGCTGTCGTGTGATCAAAGGCGCGGGTAGTCGATATAGCCAACCGGCCCTTTACCGTAGAAAGTCTGCGGGTTGGCCTGGTTTAGCGGGGCATCCTGCGCCAGCCGCTCGGTCAGGTCCGGGTTGGCGATAAACGGCACACCAAAGGCCACGGCATCCGCCTTGCCGCTTTCGAGCCAGGCGGTGGCGCTGGCTTTGGTGAATTTCTCATTGGCGATGTACACCCCGCCAAAATCCTTTTTCAGGCGCGGCCCCAGGCTGTCGGCAGCTTCGTGCTCGCGCGAGCAGATAAAGGCGATGCCGCGCTTGCCCAGTTCTTTCGCCACATAGCTGAAGGTTTCGGTCAGGTTGTCATCGCCCATGTCGTGAGCATCGGCACGCGGTGCCAGATGCACACCGACCCGGCCTGCGCCCCAGACTTCGATCAGCGCATCGGTGACTTCCAGCAGCAGGCGTGCACGATTTTCCAGCGAACCGCCGTAGCGATCAGTGCGCAGGTTGGTTCTGGTTTGCAGGAACTGGTCGATCAGGTAACCGTTGGCGGCATGCAGTTCGACACCGTCAAAGCCTGCGGCCTTGGCGTTCTCTGCACCACTGCGATAGGCGTCGATGATGTCGCCGATTTCGGCCAGTTCCAGGGCGCGCGGTGTCGGGTAGTCTGCCTGCGGGCGTAACAGGCTCACATGGCCGGCTGGCTGAACCGCGCTGGGCGCCACCGGGGCTTCACCATTCAGATAAGAGGGGTGCGAGATGCGCCCGACATGCCACAACTGCACCACGATACGGCCACCGGCGCCGTGCACCGCTTTGGTGATATTGCTCCAGCCGCGCACCTGGTCGCTGGACCAGATGCCGGGGGTGTCAGGGTAGCCCACGCCCATCGGCGTTACGGAAGTGGCTTCGCTGATGATCAGGCCCGCCGAGGCCCGCTGCACGTAATACTCGGCCATCATTGCATTGGGTACCCGGCCTTCGTCGGCGCGGCAACGGGTCAATGGGGCCATGATGATGCGGTTGGGCAGTTGCAGCTCGCCCACGGTGATCGGGTCAAAGAGTGTAGTCATGCACGAAACCCTCTAATGGTTAATCTGTTGGTTTTTCAAAACACGCTGTTCAGCACGGGTTGTCGAGCTCTTGAACCAACGCGGCAATGAACGCCTGGATGGTGTCTTCATTGCGTTTGAAGAAATGCCACTGGCCGGCCTTTTTGCTGATGATCAGGCCGGCGCGTTGCAAGGTGGCAAGGTGCGCAGACACGGTCGATTGCGAAAGCCCGGTGCGCTGATCGATTTGCCCGGCGCATACGCCATGCTCATGGCAATGTTGCTGGGACGGAAAAAACGCCTCGGGGGTCTTGAGCCACACGAGAATGTCGCGGCGGACCGGGTGGGCCAGGGCTTTGATGATTTCGTCGAGGTCGATGTTCAGGGTCATTTTGAGAGTGCTGCGGTGCGTCTCGGTAGCGAGAACCATATATCGTTGTATCGCGATGTACAAATATCCAGAGTGACTAAGTACGGCATAAATCGGTATATCGGGTTATGACGATATAGAGGTGACCCTGGCGCTAAACCGGCGTAGGCTTGCAGCCATGAACTACCTGGCACATCTTCATGTTGGCGGTCAGCGTCCAGCGCAACTGCTTGGCAGCCTGTACGGTGATTTCGTCAAAGGAACCCTGGCCGGGCGTTTTGCTCCGGAGCTGGAGGCTTCGATTCGCCTGCATCGACGCATCGATGTCTTTACTGACCAGCACCCTTTGATCAAGGCAGCATTGGCCCGGTTCACTGAAGGCAATCGGCGCTATGCCGGGATCGCGCTGGATGTGTTCTTCGACCATTGCCTGGCCCGCGATTGGGCTCAGTATGCCGATGAGTCGCTGGATGACTTTACCGGCAAGGTCTATGGTCTGTTGGCTGCCGAGCCTGACTTGCCAGAGCGGCTGGCGTTGGTGGCACCGCGCATGGCGGCGCAGGACTGGCTGGGGTCATATCGCGATTATGAGGTCGTTGAGGCGGCCTTGAGTGGCATCGCCCGGCGCCTGTCGCGGCCTGCGGGCCTTTACGAAGCCATGCGTGAGTTGCCTGGCTTGTACCGGCCCTTGAGCGCCGACTTCAAGACCTTCTACCCATACTTGCAGGCATTTGCTCAGGCCGCTTTGGCCGACGAGGCGGCGACGGTGACGTCTTCGCTGGTCGTACCGAACAGCGCGTGCTGAACCGCCTGTTGCGCCTGGTAGGCCAGGGCGGCACGTTCCTGGCCGCTACTGGCAATCGGCTTGAGCAGGTGAATATGCACGTCGCTCTGTGGGTTGGCGAACAGGCGGCGGATGTGTGACAGCAGGTCATCATCACCGATAAACGGCGCAATCGGATCGGGTTGGCCATCGCGGCGGTATTCAATGGCCACCGGCTGCAGAGCCACTTCAGCTTCTATGGCACTGGCCAGCAAACGACCATGGAAGGTGCGCAAGGCGCGGCCATCGGTGGTGGTGCCCTCCGGGAAAATCATCAGCGGGCTGCCTTGTTGCAGCAAGCCGCTCATCTGGCGTTGCACCAGGCGGCTGTCACCGGCGCCGCGGCGGATGAACAGGGTGCCGGCCTTGAGCGCCAGCCAGCCGGCGATGGGCCAGGTGCGTACCTCGGCCTTGGACAGAAACGACAGCGGGGTCAGTTGGCCCAGCAGTGGAATATCGGTCCATGACACGTGATTGCAGACCCACAGCATCGGCTCGCGGGGCAACTCACCGTGTACCGTCACGCGAAACGGCAGGGCGTTGCTCAGACGTGCCATGAACCAGCGGCTGCAGTTCTGCCGCAGACGCATGGAGCCGCCGAGCCTGAGGCGTTCGAGTGTCGCCACCAGCGTTGCCAGCAGCAGGCCGGCGCCGATCACCAGCAACACCCGGGCCACGCGCGCAAGGCTGCGCAGCCGGCTCATTACACGGCCGCCTTGAAATGGCGGGCGTAGCGCGGGCAGAGCTCATCGCGCTTGAGCAGGATGAACACGTCGGCCACCTGGAAATCCTGATCCCAGCATGGCTCGCCGCAGATCTTCGCGCCCAGCCGCATATAGGCCTTGAGCAAGGGCGGCATTTCGCAGATCACGTTGCCAGGTACATCCATGCTCGGCAGCGGGGTCTTGGGTTCGGCGCGCAGGTGTTCGGTGCACAGGTAGCGCTCGCGCAGCCGCTGCATGATCGCGTGGGCCTGTACGCCGCCGTCCTGCATCGGGATGCTGGCACACCCCATCAGGTAGCTGTAGCCGCCTTCGTTGAGCACTTCGGCCAGTTCGCTCCACAGCACGGCAATAGTGCCGCCGTTGCGGTAGGCCGGGTCGACACAGGTGCGCCCCAGTTCCAGGATCGGGCCTTGCAGATGGGCCAGGCCATGCAGGCTGAATTCTTCTTCGCTGTAGAAGCGTCCCAGCGTGCTGGCGGCTTTGTGATCCAGCAGGCGGGTGGTGGCCACCAGGCGCCCGGTGTTCAAGTCGCGTACGCCGATGTGCATGCAGTGGACATCATAGTCATCAACGTCCAGGCCCTGTTCGGCGCCTTTGAGCCGGGCGTTGAACTCTTCGCTGAATACGCTGAAGCGCAGTGCCTGGGCTTCGAGCAGGGCGCGTGGCCCGGCCAGGCGTTCGGCCTGCAGACGACGTTCGGAACTGTTGTCACGGATGCGGGCGATCTGGGTCATGCGAACTCTCCGGGAGCCAGCCATGCAAGGGGCCGGTCGACTGATTTGTCCAAGCGCATTGCTGTACTTGCAGGCTAGGGAGGTGCCGTGTCATGCCCGTGAAGATTTGGTGATGCTTGTGTTACGGCGCATTTCCTTGTCTTGACGAATCGGTTTTGTCATCAAAAGTTGCTAACGTCGCGCAAACCTCCAGTGGAACATTCCCTCATGGCAGCTCGCCTGGTCAGGCTCGGCCTGCTTCTTGTCTTGAATGTCGCCTGCGCCTTCAGCCATGCCGAGCAGTGGCCAGATGCGCAGTGGAGCCGCGCGCCTGTGGTGGCAACGCCGGCCCTTGGGATGCTTGAGAGCTACGCGTTCCCTGCACGTGACGAGGTTGAGCGCAAAGGCGTGCGCAGCGATGCCTTGCTGGTCATCCGTGACGGGCAGATCGTCTACGAACGTTATGCCGGGGTGACCGGCGTGAACACACCACACCTGACCTGGTCGGTGAGCAAGAGCGTGCTGGCCACCTTGCTGGGCGTGGCATTCGGTGAAGGCCGGTTGCGCTTGCAGGACCCTGTCGCGAGGTTTTATCCGCCGTTCAAGGCGCACCCGGATGTCACGATTGCCGACCTGCTGCATTGGTCATCCGGGCTCGACTGGCAGGAAGACTACGAATACGCGCCGCTCAACTCTTCGGTGGTGGCGATGCTCTACACCCGTGGCCGGCAAGACATGGCCGGTTTTACCGCCAGCCATGCCAAGGCCTGGACGCCAGGCACTGCATGGCGCTACTCCAGTGGTGACAGCAATGTGCTGGCGGCCGCCTTGAAGGGCGTGGTCGGCGAGCAGGCTTACCCCGACTACCCGTGGACGGCGCTGTTCGAGCCGCTGGGCATTAGCAGTGCGGTGTGGGAGCGCGATGCCAGCGGCACCTTTGTCGGTTCGTCCTACCTGTACATGACCGCCCGTGACCTGGCCCGGATCGGCTTGCTGATGCAGCGGTCCGGGCGCTGGCAGCAGCGGCAGCTGGTGCCCCTGGCCTGGGTCGATTTTGTCCTGGCGCCCTTCGCCGGTCACAACGCCGAGGCGGGCAGCGAAGTCATTGGCGGGCACTGGTGGCTCAACCGCACCGCGTCCGGTGCCGCCGGGCCGTGGCCACAGGCACCGGCTGATACCTTTGCCGCGCTGGGGCATTGGGGGCAGGCCTTGTATGTGATCCCCAGTGCCGGGCTGGTAGTGGTGCGTTATGGCGACGACCGGGACGGCAGCTATCAGCACGCTGAACTCTTGAACCATGTACTGGCCGCGTTTGGCCCGCAGGCCCGCCCATGAGCCGTCAGAAAAACCTGATCCGCCGCCATCCGTTATTGAGCATGGTGCTGCCGGTGCTGATCGTGCTGGCGATCTGGGCATGGCAGCATCGGGTCGCGCTCCAGGTGTTTCCCGACATCATCAGTGCCTACACCGCCAAGGAGTACTGTTCGTGCCGCTATGTCACGGGCAACCCTGCGCAATACTGTCGCAGCTACGTGAAACAGTACCTGCCCGCCACCTTGCAGGAAGATCAGGCAACCCGTACCGTGACCGCCAGCGGCCTGGGGCGTAGCAGTCGGGCCATGTGGCTGGGGCAGCGACAGGGCTGTCGTCTGCTGTAGTCCTGCGAACCGGGCGGTTTGCCTGTGGTCTGACAGGCACAGACAAGCCACCTTGTGGTGGCTGTCACTGCCTTTCATTGCGGAGTCTGCATGCTCGAACGCCTTTGCCTTTTGCCCGCCCAGGCCAACGGGTATCCAGACAATCAATCCTTACCGTGGTCATTTACCGCAGGCCTCGATGCGCCGCGTTTCACGATGCCGGTGGGCGCCGTGCTGATGTTCGCGGCGCACTGAGCATGGGCGGTGCGATTTTTCCGTGGCGCAAGGACAATCAGTTCGAACTGCTGATCGACGGTCCGGTATTTTTCCCGCGCATGCTGGCCGCCATCGACAGCGCTGTGCAACAGGTCGATCTGGAGTTGTATCTGGTCGAGTCGGGCGCGTGTGCCGAAACCGTGGTACAGGCGCTGACGGCTGCCGCGCAGCGTGGGGTTATCGTCCGCTGTCTGTTCGATGGCTATGGTGCCCAGGCGTTTGGTAACGGCTTGCGCCAGCGTCTGGAGAGTGCCGGGGTTATCCTGCGCTTTTACAACCCGATCCGCTGGCAGCGCGGTTTGCGTAACCTCTACCGTGATCACCGCAAATTGCTGTTGGTCGACAAGCGTCTGGCGGTAGTCGGTGGGACCGGGGTCACTGATGAGTTCTGGGAGCCGCACAAACCGGTCAGCCAGTGGCATGAGGTGATGGTGCAGGTTCAGGGGCCGCTGGTGATCGACTGGCAGGCGTTGTTCGACCGGCAGTTTCACGTCAACGAACGGCGCACCGCCTGGCGACCCGAGCAGAATTTCGGCCTCACCCATTTACCCAGGGTACCGACCTCCGGGCAGGGCTTGGGGCGGGTGGCCTATGCCGATGCCCGCCAGCACCGTGACATTGTCCAGTCACTGGTCCGCGCCCTGCACAGCGGCCAGCGCCGTATCTGGCTGGCGACGCCGTATTTTCTACCGACCTGGCGCGTACGCCGGGCCTTGCGCAAGGCGGCGCTGCGTGGCGTGGACGTGCGCCTGTTGCTGACCGGGCCGCGCACTGATCATCCTTCGGTACGCTACGCAGGTCATCGTTACTACCCAAGACTGCTGCGCGCCGGGGTGAAAATCTTCGAGTACCAGCCGTGCTTCCTGCACCTGAAAATGGTGTTGATCGACGACTGGACCAGCATTGGCTCGTGCAACTTCGACCACTGGAACCTGCGCTTCAACCTGGAAGCCAACGTCGAAGCCATCGACCCGGTCCTCACCGCACAAGTCAGTGCCAGCTTCACCGCCGACTTTGCCAACAGTACACAGGTCACCCTGGCTGACTGGAAATCCCGGCCATTGTGGCGGCGAGTCAAGCAGCGGGTCTGGGGCTGGCTGGACCGGCTGGTGGTCAATTTGCTGGACCGGCGTGGTTGAACCGAAGTTGCCTGATGAGCTATGCCGTTGCCATCGCCCTCGTTTTTAGAGGTGGCGCGGGAACGCTCCTGCACAGCATTGCAACTGGCAGGTCAATCAATTGAGCCTTCTCCCTCTCGGCATTGCCGATGGCCACCAGTTCACCGATCAAGACACGCCTGACCATGCGCATTGTCCCGAGTGGTCTAGCTGATCGCTTTTGGCAGCAACACCACCAGTGTTGCCAGCACTATCCTGTTGCTCGGTCACACCCGATAACCTGACGGACCTGACCAGAAGGGAGAAGGGCTTGTCGTCCCTGACACTTTTCCAGCACTGCGGCGCCAGTGTGCGGGCTGCCACGGTGCAGGTCTACTGACAGAAATGACAGGCCCTGACGAACGGGCATAAAAAAGCCCGGCCATTTCTGGCCGGGCTCTCCTCTGACGCAGTGCTTACTGCACCTCTACCGCCAGGCTGTCACTGATCTTTTTCTGCCAGATCGCGGGACCGGTGATGTGCACCGACTCACCCTTGCTGTCCACCGCAACGGTGACCGGCATGTCCTTGACCTCGAACTCGTAGATCGCTTCCATGCCCAGCTCGGCGAAGGCAACCACTTTCGACTTGCGGATCGCCTGGGCCACCAGGTAAGCCGCGCCGCCGACCGCCATCAGGTAAACCGCTTTGTGGTCCTTGATCGCGTCGATGGCAGCAGGGCCGCGCTCGGACTTGCCGATCATGCCCAGCAGGCCGGTCTGCTCAAGGATCTGACGGGTGAATTTGTCCATCCGCGTTGCGGTGGTCGGGCCAGCCGGGCCTACCACTTCTTCACGAACCGGGTCGACCGGACCGACGTAGTAAATGAAGCGACCCTTGAGGTCCACCGGCAGGCTCTCGCCCTTGTTGAGCATCTCGACCATGCGCTTGTGCGCGGCATCGCGGCCGGTGAGCATCTTGCCGTTGAGCAGCACAGTTTCGCCTGGCTGCCAGCTCTGTACTTCTTCCGGGGTCAGTGTGTCGAGGTTCACGCGGCGGGCCGACGGGCCAGCTTCCCAGACGATTTCCGGGTAGGCGTCCAGCGACGGGGCTTCCAGTTCGGCCGGGCCGGAACCGTCGAGCACGAAGTGCGCGTGACGGGTGGCGGCGCAGTTGGGGATCATGCACACCGGCAGGGAAGCGGCGTGGGTCGGGTAGTCCATGATCTTGACGTCGAGCACGGTGGTCAGGCCGCCCAGCCCCTGGGCACCGATGCCCAGCTGGTTGACCTTCTCGAACAGCTCCAGGCGGATCTCTTCGATGCGGTTCTGCGGGCCGCGGGCCTTGAGCTCGTGGATGTCGATGGATTCCATCAACACTTCCTTGGCCATCACTGCCGCTTTCTCGGCGGTGCCGCCGATGCCGATACCCAGCATGCCCGGTGGGCACCAGCCAGCACCCATGGTGGGTACGGTTTTCAGGACCCAGTCAACGATCGAGTCGGACGGGTTGAGCATGGCCATCTTCGACTTGTTTTCCGAGCCGCCGCCTTTGGCTGCAACGTCCACCTCGACGGTATTACCCGGCACGATGGAGTAATGAATGACCGCCGGAGTGTTGTCCTTGGTATTTTTGCGGCTACCGGCCGGGTCGGCCAGGATCGAGGCGCGCAGGACGTTTTCCGGCAGGTTGTAGGCGCGGCGTACGCCTTCGTTGATCATGTCGTCGACGCTCAGCGTCGCGCCATCCCAGCGCACGTCCATGCCCACGCGCACAAACACGGTCACGATACCGGTGTCCTGGCAGATCGGCCGGTGGCCGGTGGCGCACATGCGCGAGTTGATCAGGATCTGGGCAATGGAGTCGCGCGCTGCCGGAGACTCTTCACGCAGATAGGCTTCATGCATCGCCTGGATGAAGTCCACGGGATGGTAGTAGGAAATGAACTGCAGGGCGTCGGCAACGCTCTGTATCAGGTCGTCTTGCTTGATCACGGTCATGCAGCGCGCTCCTCTTCAGGGTCGGGAACATTGATTACGCTAATCGGCGTGGCTCTGGCGGCAGGTTAGGGCCGGTCCAGCGCGTTCGGTCTCACGTCGTAGCGGGCGCAAAAGGCGCGGCAGTATAACCCGCCCGGCCAGCCAACCTGTACAATCGCCGATATTTTTACCGGTGGTGTCAGGAATTCTCGATGCCCAATCTGCGAGTTGGTGAGCGGCGCTGGCCGGTCGATGTTGCCAGTAACCTGCTCGATGCACTGCATCAGGCCGGGATTGCCATTCCTTATAGTTGCCGGGCAGGCAGTTGCCATGCCTGCCTGGTGCGCTGCCTTGAAGGCGAGCCGCTGGATGCGCGCCCCGAGGCGCTGGCCGCCGCCAAACGAGAGCAGGGCTGGCGCCTGGCTTGTCAGTGTCGGGTGGTTGCCGACCTTGCCGTGGAAGTCTTCGACCCCTTGAAAGACGGCATACCGGCGCAGGTCATCGGCTGTGACTGGCTCAGCGCCAACCTGTTGCGTCTGCGTCTGGAACCGCAGCGTATGCAGCGCTATCGCGCGGGGCAGCATCAAGTGCTGTGGAGTGCCAACGGCATCGCTCGGCCGTACTCACTGGCCAGCCTGCCCGGCGAAGACCCCTTTCTCGAATTTCATATCGATTGCCGCCATCGCGGGGCTTTTTGTTCGGCTGCGCGCCAGTTGCAGCCTGGCGATCATCTGCGCCTGGGTGAGTTGCGCGGCGGCGCTTTGCACTATGACCTGGACTGGCAGGAGCGACCACTGTTGTTGCTGGCGGGTGGCAGTGGCCTTGGGCCGTTGTGGGGCGTGTTGCGCGAGGCCTTGCGTCAGCAGCATCAAGGCAGCATTCGGCTTATCCATCTGGCGCATGACAGCACCGAGCACTATCTGGCCGGCGATTTGCGCCAGCTTGAGCAGCAGCATCCGCAGCTGCAGGTGCGGCTGGTCACTGCGGTCGAGTTGCAGGCGGCGTTGGCTGAGCTGCGTTTGTTGGCGCGTCAGGCCGTGGCGTTGGTCTGTGGCAGCGCCGTCAGTGCCGAGACCTTTGCCAAGAGTCTTTACCTGGCCGGGGTCGCACGTAACCGGGTACTGACGGATGTGTTTCTGGGGGCGGGCGATACGGTGCGCTGAGCTGAGCACATGAAAAAGCCCCGGTCGCTTACGCGCCGGGGCTTTTTTCTACAACCTGCAGCCGTCTCAGACCAGCGGGTCGCCAACGTGCAGGATCTTCATGCCGTTGGTGCCACCGATGGTGTGGTAGCTGTCGCCCTTGGTCAGGATGACCCAGTCGCCTTGCTCGACCAGCCCGCGCTTGAGCAGCTCGTCTACCGCAGCCTGGCTGACCTGGCCTGGCGGCAGCGAAGCCGGATCGAACGGGATGGTGTACACGCCGCGGAACATGGCCGCACGGGCCTGAGTATCGCGGTGCGGAGAGAAGGCGAAGATCGGTACCGACGAGCGAATCCGCGACATGATCAGCGGGGTGTAGCCGCTTTCGGTCAGGGCGATGATCGCTTTTACGCCAGGGAAATGGTTGGCGGTGTACATCGCGGCCAGCGCGATGCTCTCGTCGCAACGGGTGAAGCTTTCGCCGATACGGTGCTTGGAGCTCTTGCCGGTTGGGTGACGTTCAGCACCCAGGCAGATACGTGCCATGGCCTGGACGGCTTCGACCGGATAGGAGCCGGCGGCACTTTCTGCCGAGAGCATTACCGCGTCGGTGTAGTCGAGCACGGCGTTGGCCACGTCGGAGACTTCAGCGCGGGTCGGCATCGGGCTGGTGATCATCGACTCCATCATTTGCGTGGCGACGATCACAGCCTTGTTGTGGGTGCGCGCATGGGCAATGATTTTCTTCTGCACGCCAACCAGCTCGGCGTCGCCGATTTCAACGCCCAGGTCGCCACGGGCAACCATGACTGCATCGCTGGCGCGAATCAGTGCATCGAGGGTTTCATCGTTGGCAACGGCTTCGGCGCGCTCGATCTTGGCCACCAGCCAGGCAGTGCCGCCGGCTTCATCGCGCAGCTGACGAGCGTATTCCATGTCTGAGGCGTCACGCGGGAACGACACGGCCAGGTAGTCCAGGTCCATCTCGGCGGCCAGCTTGATGTCACGCTTGTCTTTGTCGGTCAGGGCCGGCGCAGTCAGGCCGCCACCGAGGCGGTTGATGCCTTTATGGTCCGAAAGCGGGCCGCCGACCTGTACGGTGCAGTGCAGATCAGTGGCGGTCTGGGTATCGACACGCATGACCACGCGGCCGTCGTCCAGCAGCAGTACGTCACCCACACCACAGTCTTTGACTAGGTCCGGGTAGTCGATACCGACGATTTCCTGGTTGCCATCGGTCAGCGGGTGAGCGGTGGAGAAAGTGAACTTGTCACCGACCTTGAGCTCGATACGCTTGTCGGTAAATTTGGCGATACGAATCTTCGGACCTTGCAGGTCGCCCAGCAGTGCGACGAAGCGGCCGTGTCTGGCAGCGATCTCGCGGATCAGCTTGGCGCGAGCCTTGTGCTCGTCCGGGGTGCCATGGGAGAAGTTGAGGCGGGCAACATCCAGACCCGAGAGGATCAGTTGCTCGATGACTTCCGGCGAGTTACTCGCAGGGCCCAGTGTGGCGACGATTTTGGTACGGCGAACGGTCATGCACAAACTCCTTGATTGAAGCGCAGCGAGAGGCTACTCCTCTCTGGACCTGTAGTCATTGTTCCTTTGCACTACCTTGCTGTCATCAGACAGGGCAATCGTCTGACAGCTGGTTGATCAGGCGGGCTGAAGAAATTTGCATTGCCGCCGATATCAGGCACAGAACAGGAGATGACCCATGCGTATCTTGATGATTATCGTGTTGCTGGCCGCCGTCAGTGGTTGTACCCGTTGGGCGATGAACTCCAACCTCAACAGTGCTTACCGCGCCTATGACCGTGGCGACTGCGACAGTGCGCTGTTGTCCTTGTCCAAGGTGGATCGACAAAGCCGGGCGCGCCGTTATGTGCAGCCTGAGGTGTCGATGCTGCGTGGCCAGTGTCTGGAAAAACAAAAACTGTATGTCGATGCCGCGCAGACCTATCTGTTCATCATCAACCAGTATCCGGGCAACGAATATGCGTTCCGTGCCAGGGCGCGGCTCGATACGCTGGCGCAACTGGGCCACTACCCGCAACGTGAGGCGGCGAAAACTTTTCCTGCTTCACGCTAGTTACACCCGATTGGATGATTGGTACTGTAATCGGGTGGATCTAAATATAAATTGCGCTAGTCTGTGTGTTAACGGAATGAAAGGGCTGAAAAGCCCTGCATCCAGGGATTTTCATGCAGCGGGCCGGGGCACTCGTGCAGCGTTTAGCAACGTCATCATGAATGCCACCCGTGGTCATTGAAGGGGCTGCCATGCTTAAGGACAGAAGAATAGAACGGCACGAGCTGCAGTATTTTCTCCAGGTGTTCAATCGGTATACCGATCGACCCATGGGGTGTCTGGGCAACGTCTCCGAAGATGGATTGATGCTCATCAGCGATTTGCCGATGCTGGTGGGCGGGCGCTTCGACCTGCGTCTGAAAGTGCCGTCGGGCAACGACGGCTTTCGAATGGTCGATGTCAGTGCGACGTGCCAGTGGTGTCACGAGGACGTGACGCCGGGTTGTTATGACTCGGGGTTTCATATCCAGGAAGCGCCGCAGGAGTACTTCGATCTGATGCACAGCCTGCAGCATTATTTCAGCTTCTATCCTCTGGAAGCTTCAGCCTGATCGACAGCAGGCATGGGAGTGCGGCGTTATAGAACGCCGCCTTTCTTCAATCCCAGATAGCGGTTTATAAAATGCGCGCCGAGTTCTTCGGGGCGTACATCGATCACGGGTATCCCTAGCGCTTCGAGACGCTCGTGCAGGCTATTGCGAGCGTTGAGAAAGTCGACCGCACCACAGTAGGCCAGCGCCTGATCGTAGCGCTCGACCTGTTCCTCACGCAGGCGGTCCAGCACACTTTCGCGCAGGCTGGCGATCAGCACCCGGTGACGTTGGCCCAGTTGCCGTACGGCGCACAGCAGTTGCTCATCATCTTCATCGCGCAGGTTGGTGACCAGAATCACCAGGGCGCGGCGTTTCTGCCTGCTCAATAGCTGCTGCACAGCGGCGTTGTAGTCAGCGGGGCGCCGGGTACTCTGCAGGTCGAACAGCGCGTTGAGCAACAGGTTCAACTGGCGCTGGCCCTTGCCGGGCGGCAGGTGGCGTTGCTGTTCGCCGGCAAAGGTCGACAGGCCGACTGCGTCGCCATGGCGCAGGGCGATGTGGCTGAGGAGCAGGCAGGCATTGAGGCCGTGATCGAAGTGCGCCAGCGCATCGTCCTGACTGCGCATGCGCCGTCCGCAATCGAGCATCAGCATGATCTGCTGATCGCGCTCGTCCTGATATTCACGGGCTATCGGTGTGCGATGCCGGGCAGTGGCTTTCCAGTCGATCTGCCGCAGACTGTCGCCTTCACGAAACTCCCGTAACTGATGAAATTCCTGGCCCAGGCCACGGCGCTGCAATTGGCGCACACCGATCTGACTCAACCAGTTTTCGATACCCTGCAGCGGTCCGTCATAAAGACGGGCAAAGTCGGGATAGACCTTGACGGGGTCAGGCAGGGCCAGGTAACGGCGGCTTTCCCAGAGCCGCAGCGGGCTGTGCAGGATCACCTCGCAGCGTTCGAAGTTGAAGCGCCCGCGTTGCAGCGGACGCAAACGCCAGTTCAGGCGTGCCGTCTGCTGAGGGGGCAGGTTCAGGTTTTGTGGCAGGTGTTCAAATTCCAGCCCGTCCGGTACATGGTCGAAGATGCGCAGTTGCATGACTGCGGCGGCGTCGTGTTGCACCTCCAGTTGCACGTCGCTCCAGCGCCCCAGCGCCAGGCTGGCGGGCATGTGCCGCTGCAGCCGCGGGGAGGGCAGGCGCGCAACCCGTACGGCGTCGAGCAAGGCGATGCCAAGCAGCGCCAGCAAGGTCGCCCAGTAGAGGGTGATGGCGAGTTCGGGAACCCTGATCGCCAGCGCAGACAGTATGCCCGGCACCAGAGCCAGGCTTGCCAGCAGGGCAAGCGCGCCCAACAGGCGCAGCGCAGGTCGCAGTCGCTGGGTCATAGGCGCGGAGCCGGGACCTGATCGAATATCTGGCGCAGAACCTGATCCACCGACAAGCCTTCCATGTCCAGTTCCGGAGCCAGGCGTACCCGGTGGCGCAGCACTGCCATGGCGCAGCTCTTGATGTCATCGGGGGTCACAAACTCACCGCCGCGCAGCAAGGCTCTGGCGCGTCCACCGCGTACCAGGGCGATGGAAGCACGCGGGCCGGCGCCCAGCGTCAGGCCTGCCCAGTTACGGGTTGCCCGGGCCAGCCGAACGGCGTATTCGAGCACTTGCTCATCGATTGGCAGGTCGCTGGCAACCTGTTGCAGCGTCTGCACTTCGTGGGGTTGCATCACCACCAGCAGAGGTTGTACGTCGAGCATGTCGGCGCGGCTTGAGCGGGTCACCTGACGAACCATCTCGACCTCTTCATGGGCCTGCGGGTAGTCCATGTGCAACTTGAGCATGAAGCGATCCAGCTCGGCTTCCGGCAACGGGTAGGTGCCTTCCTGTTCGATCGGATTCTGGGTGGCCAGCACCATGAAAGGCTGCGGGATGGGCAGGGTCTTGCCTTCCAGGGTGACTTGCCCCTCCTGCATGGCCTCAAGCAGCGCCGCCTGGGTCTTGGCCGGTGCACGGTTGATTTCGTCGGCCAGCAGCATATGGGTGAACAGCGGACCCTTGCGCAGTTTGAACTGTTCGCTCTGCAGGTCGTACACCGCGTGCCCGGTGACGTCACTGGGCATCAGGTCCGGGGTGAACTGGATCCGGGCGAACTCGCCGCCAAGACAGCGCGCCAGCGCCCGTACCAGCAGGGTCTTGCCCAGTCCGGGAACGCCCTCGATCAGGACGTGGCCACCACCGATCAGGGCGGTGAGTACGTCGTCGATCATGCTGTTCTGGCCAATCAGGGCTTTTTGCAGTTCACGACGCAAGGTCTGCGCCCGCTGGCTCGCCTGTTGGCGTTCAGCCGCTTGGGAAGAGGCTTGCAGCGGTAGCTTGTCAAGGTTTTCAACGGGATCAGACGGTGCGCTGTTGGACTCGCTCATAGGGCATTCCTGAGAGTTTGCAGATGGGCTACCTGACGGGTGAAGTCGGCGCTGGACAGGCGTTGCGCCGGACGCGGGCGCATCGCCAGGCTTATGGCACTGGTTGACTGGCGGCTGAGCCTGGCGAGAACCTGCCACTGTTCGGTGACAACCAGCGTCTCGAAGCCGGGGTGACGTTGACGGGCACGACGCAGGATGTCTTGTTGCAGGTTTTTCAGCAGCGCCTGTTGGCCGCGATGCCTCAGCAGGAAGTCGGCGCTGGCACGCAGGTGTTCGACCAGTTGCCGACGACCGGCAGGTGCCGGCCATTGCAGCGGCCCCTCACGCATTGCCACCCGCCATATGGCGAGCGCCAGCAGCAAGGCCAGGGTCACTATCGCCAGTGGAAAGTGACGCAGCAGCAAGCTCAGCAACGTGTCGTGCCGGGCCTGGGCGATCAGCGTCACGCTGCTGTCCTGGGTCAGGTACCAGAGTAGCCAGGCGTTGTCGTATTCACCGATGCTGTGGTTGGTCCACAGTTGTGAATCGGTGAGTACTGTGACCAGGCCGGCGCCATGCTCGAGTTGCAGCATATGGGTGGCATTGGCACTGTTGGCCCAGTAGGCGGCCAGGTCTTGCGGGTCTTCCAGATGATAGGCCGGGTCGAAGCTCATGTAGGCCGGGGCATCTTCGTTTTCAAGATACAGCCGGGTCAGGTGTGGCCAGGGCGTCTTGGCCGGTGTGGGGCGCGCCATCGGAACGGCCGGTGCGCTGCCTGAGTCCTCCGCTTGTGTCTTGGGCAGGTCGCGGGTCAATGACTGGCGAATCTGCAGACGGTCAAGCAGCAGGTCGCCGCTGCGTTGTTGCTGCTCGTCCCACAGTTGTTCGGCGACCACTACCAGATGACCACCTGCATCGGCCCAGGCCAGCAACGGGTCGACCTGCTCGGGCGTCATGCGCGAGCGATCATCGAGAATCAACAGGGTCTGGCGCTGCGTTGTGGGCTCGGGCAGCTCGGTCCAGGTATCGGCTGAGCGAACCGTTATCGAGCGCTGGAGCAAGAACTGTTCGGCGGCCAGATAGGGGTTGGCCCTGGCTTCTGGCGACGGGCCGCGATCGATGGTTTCCTCGTAAGGTTCCAGCTGCCTGATGAGCAGTACGATCACCACTGCCAGCACAACCGAGACCAGCAAGCCCGGCAGCAGATAGCCGCGCTTCATGGGCGTGCTCCGGTCTCGAACAGGCGGCGCCAGCGTTCACACAGCGCGGGCAGTACATGCGCGGCGGGCAGCCGATGACCATAGGCAAGATTTTGCCAGTGCCCGGTCAGTTCATGACTGAAGTCGTTCAGGGCCGGTTTGTTGAGGCTGGCGATGCGCTGCAGCGCCTGTTGTTCGGTATCGGCGCTTTTCAATGGCAGTTGGTAGTCAGTGATCAAACGACTGAGCAAGGCCCGGTAAAGCAGGCTCAGGGCCTCACGAGGCTGGTCTGGCCAGAGCGCCAGGACAGTGCCTGCGATGTCGTCGGGTAAACTCTGGGCGCTGACTTGCAGACCGAACAGCTGCGCCGGGGGATGGGCAGTGACTGGTTTGGCTCTGCCGGGTGAGGCGATGAACAACCGCAGCCACTGACGGTAGCGCCAGATCACCAGGCCCAGCAGGCCGATGGCCAGGCTCCACAGCAGGATCTCGAACAGATGGGCGAGTACGTTGGCGCCTTTGAGCAGGTGGTTTAGCCAGTCGAACCATGTTGATGGTGCTTGTCCCGCGGTGGGCGGTTGTTCCTGCGCCTCTGGAAGCCGCCAGCCGGTTACGGTTTCTGGGTTCTTGAAGGGCGGCTTCTCCAGCAGCTCAGTGATCGCGGCATGTGATTGCTGGCTGTTAAGCGGCTGGTGCGTCAGGCGCGTGCTCTGGGGCGAGGGCTGTACGGATTCCGGGGCAGGCGAGGCGTAGGCCCGACCGCTGTGCGGTAGCGCGCCCAGCAGCAATAATGCGCCGACCATCAGGGTTGCAGCGCTACCGGCCAGACGCTGGCGCAGGCGTTTGAACACCAGTTCGATATCCCAGGCTTCCAGCCGGGTACGGCGATTGAGGTAGAGCATGAAACCACAAGACACGTAGACCGGCCCCCAGGCGATCAGCGCCACTGCGTACAGGAGGTTGAGCAGATGATCGACCCACAGTAGCTGGTCATCGCTGCCCAATATCAGCAACCAGCTCCAGTCGACATCCATCTGCCGAGGCACGAAGGCGTAGACCAGCATGATCGCTGCGGTGTACAGGACCAGTTCCAGATGCGCGCCTGCCAGCGTCAGGCAGCGCGCAGCACGAGTGTCTGCCTGGCACAGCACCGCCAGACGCAGGCGACGTGCTTGGCCGCTCAGCCCTTCGAGTTGCTGGACCGGCAAGGTGAAGCTGCGCAGCAGGCTCAGGCGGCGCCAGAGCAGGCTTGGCAGCAGCTCGCGCTTGAGCAGGCCGGGCCAGGCCTTGAGCGCTTGCTTGAGGGTCGGCGTTGCGCCAAACAGGGCGCGCGACAGGATCCATAGCGGCAGGCGTTCGTAAAGCGGCTTGAACCACCAGAACAGCGCGATGACCACGCTGGGGTAATCCCATAGCACAAGGCTCAATACGCCAAGAATCGGCAGGGTGACCAATGCCCAGGACAGCATCAGCAGGCTCCGATGCCGGCCGGCCAGCAGGACACCCAGATCCAGGGCTTCCCAGGCCGGGCGCGGGCGGATGGCGATACTGGCGTCAGTCAGGCGCATGGGCGTTTTTTCCGGCAAGTAGCAGCCAGGCGGCCACCAGGCTCCACAAGATCGCGCCCGCCAGGTACTTGATCCATGGCGCAGGCCAGCTCATCGATGACCAGTAGGCTTCGATGAAGGCCGCGATCAGCAGCATGAACATGACCCCGCCCATCATTTGCACGCTTTGCCGGGCTGCGTTACGCAATGCCAAGGCGCGGGTCATGCGTCCCGGTGCCAGCAGCGCCCAGCCGAGTTTGAGGCCTGCTGCGCCAGCGATGACAATGGCGGTTAGTTCGAAGGCGCCATGGCCCGCGACGAATGGCCAGAAGGTCTGACCGTAGCCGATCTGGGTCAGGTGACCGGCCACTGCGCCGATCAGCAACCCGTTATAGACCAGGAAGAACAGGCTGCCCAGGCCAAGCAGCAAGCCGCTGGCGTAGGTCTGAAACGCGATGCCGATATTGTTCATGATGTAGTAGCCGAACATCACCCAGTCTTCGCCGGAGCCGCGTTCTGCCGGCACGCCGATGCGCCTTGAGTCCGGGTCGTACATGCCCTGCATCTGTTGCACCTGCTCCGGGGCGAGCACGCTGTAGACCATTGCAGGAACGGCATGCACGAGCAGGCCCATGCCCAGCAGGCAGGCAAAAAACAGCACGGCCGAGACCGCCACAAACTGCCACTCGGCCCTGACCCTGCGGGGGAAACCTGCCAGTACGAAGGTCAGCATCGTCATCAGCTGATGACTGCGATGCCGGTACAGCTGTTGATGGCCACGCAGTGCCAATTGCTGCAGCGAGTCGACCAGATAACTGCTGTAGCCACGCTCTCTGGCCAACGCGAGATGCTGGCAGATGCGTCGGTAATCCAGGCTGAAGGTCTCGCTGGCCGTGATGGTGCGAGCGTTTTTTTCGAGCAGGGTCAGACGCGTGGCGAAACGCTGCCAGTCGGCCTGATGAAGGTTTTCAAACAGGCTTTGTTTCATGGCGCCCCCAGCAGGCCACGGGCTATGCCGTTGATCCGGCTCGCGGCCTGCCCGGGCGCAACCTGCAGCGGCTCGGCCAGCAAGCCGGCCAGCTCTCGGGTTCGCGAGTCTGACAGCTCGCCCTGGCGCTCGGCAAAATCGAGGATGGCACGTTGTTCGGCCAGTTGCAGAGCGAACGGTGCAATCGCAGCCGGTGCATCGGGCAGCACCGGAGGTTGGCGCAGTGGTTCGTTATAGACCACCAGTGTGGCTGCTGCCAGGTCGCCCAGGCGTTTGAAGTGCGGGTGATTGAGGCATGCGAGGGCGCCTGCGGCATACCCGAAAGGCAGCATGTCGACCACGCGCAACAGATTACGGATCAGCGATGAGGTCCAGCCGACCGGTGTGCCATCATCGTGAATGACTCGCAAGGCCATCATTTGCTTGCCCGGCGTGCGACCCTGATTGAGCACTTCGAACAACACCGGATACCACCAGTTGATCAGGAACAAGCCAATGGCCGACAGCCCCATGCCCAAATCACCGAACAGACTCAGGGCACCATAGCCGGCCAGCAGCAGCAGACCACGCAGCAACAGGTCGATGCTGAACGCCAGGGCGCGTCCTGTCAGGCCGGCCGGACGTAACAGCAAGTCGATGCCTTCTGGCGTTTCAATCCCGAGCCGGGTGTCCAGAGGTGTTGCCTGCCTTGGCGAAACTGGAAACATGATGTGCGGTACTTGAGAGTAAAAGGAGAGGGGTGATTATGCTGCTGCCTGGCGAGGGAGCCTCTAAAAAACCGGGCGATTCCCACATGCAGTGAACCTATCCTGACTGGCTTATCGAGGCAATGGGAATACGTCGATAGACAATGCAGGATATGTCCGTGTTCATTGTTGTAGTTGGCAAATTAGCCATTTATGTGTTGATAGCCCTACACTTTATCGGTCTACCGTTCAGGAATAACCCGTGAATCCCAGCATCTTCTGGCACGACTACGAAACCACCGGCATCAACCCGCGCAGTGACCGACCGTTGCAGATGGCCGGGATCCGTACCGATGCCGAACTCAACGAAATCGGCGCTCCGGTCAATCTGTACTGCCAGCCGAGCGACGATATCCTGCCGCATCCTGCGGCCTGCCTGGTCACAGGGATCACTCCGCAACGTCTGGCAGAGAAGGGCTTGTGCGAAGCCGACTTCATGACTCGTGTGCATGCCGAACTGGCGCAGCCAGGTACTTGTGGTGCGGGTTACAACACGTTGCGTTTCGATGATGAAGTTACCCGTTACAGCTTGTATCGCAATTTCTTTGATCCTTATGGCCGGGAATGGCAGAGCGGTAACAGCCGTTGGGATTTGATTGATGTTGTACGCGCTGCCTGTGCATTGCGCCCGCAAGGCATTGTCTGGCCTGAAGAAGAGGGGCGCATCACGCTCAAACTCGAACGCTTGACCGCTGCCAATGGTATTGAGCATGGTCAGGCTCACGATGCGTTGTCCGATGTGCGCGCCACTATTGCGCTTGCGCGGCTGATCCGTGAGCGTCAGCCAAAACTTTATGACTATCTGTTTACACTGCGCAGTAAGCAAAAGGTTCAAGAGCAGATTCGCTTGCTGCAACCTGTTGTGCATATATCCGGGCGTTTTTCGGCAGCCCGACACTATCTGGGGGTGGTGCTGCCTCTTGCCTGGCATCCGCACAATCGCAATGCGCTGATTGTCTGCGACCTGCACCTGGATCATTCGCCACTGCTGGCACTCGATGCCGATACGCTGCGCGAGCGGCTGTACAAGCGTCGTGAAGAGTTGGCGCAGGGAGAACTACCGGTTCCGCTGAAACTTGTGCATATAAATCGCTGCCCGGTGCTCGCGCCGCTAAGTGTGTTGCGTGAAGAAGACCAGCAACGTTTGCAACTGGACATGACGCTGATTCGTGAACGGGCCACAGCATTGGTGCAGGAGCAGGAACTTTGGCAGCCGCGTTTGCAAAACCTCTATGGGCGTGAAGAGTTCACGGCTCAGCAAGATCCCGAGCAGCAGCTGTATGACGGTTTTATTGGTGACCGTGATCGAAGACTGTGTGAGCAAGTGCGTGAGGCCGAGCCGCAGCAATTGGCGCAACCGGTCTGGCCTTTTGATGACACGCGTTTGCCGGAGCTGTTGTTTCGCTACCGGGCGCGTAACTTTGCCGAAACCCTGAATGCGCAGGAGCAGCAACGCTGGCTGGAGTTTTGCCGGGCACGCCTGACACGCCCGGAGTTTGGCGCTCCCAACACGCTGCAAGGCTTTACCAAGGCGCTGATCGAGTTGTCGCTCAATGCCAGGCCTGAGCAGTTGAAGGTATTGAGTCAGTGGCAGGATTATGTGCAGGTATTGCGAGGCCGGCTGGGGATCTGAAACGGGTCGGCCTTGAGGCGGTGCTTGCCTGAAGCCCGCTGTGAAGTTGAGGGCGCGGGTGAGTTTTCGTACATGCCTTGATGGCTTATCAACAAAAGAGCGGCCCTTAAGCTGTCAGCATATTGAACGTGTCATGATGTTTGTAAAAAGCAGGTAATAAAAAACGCCAGCGAGCTGGCGTTTTGCACTACGAGACGGTGATTAACCCAGCAGGGTCGACCAGCTTTCGACTTCGTCGCCGCCCCACTTGGCTTTCCACTCTTTCAGCGTTTTGTGGTTGCCGCCTTTGGTTTCGATCACTTCGCCATTGTGCGGGTTCTTGTACTGCTTGACTTTACGAGCGCGTTTGGTGCCGGTGGTTTTCACCACGCCACGAGGTGCCTTGTTAACTTTGGCATCCGGATCAAGCAGGGAAATGATGTCACGCAGGGATTTCTGGTACTCGCCCATGAGGGTGCGCAGTTTGCCTTCAAACTCCAGCTCGGCCTGCAATTTGTCATCTTGGGACAGATTTTTCAAACGGGCTTGCAGTTCTTTGATGGCTTCTTCAGTAGCGCGGTATTCGTTGATCAGCGACATGGGGTATACCTATGTTGGGAGGGGCGTCAGGGCTGCAGTCAGGTAATAATAGTCAGTGGACTTGAGCAAGTAAACATCAAATAGTTGTTTTGTCTGAAATAGCAGGTGATATACCGATTTCCTACAGAAAGCGAGAAACTAGGCGGCGGCCTAATTGACCTGAAAAGATGTTGCTTTAAGCAGTATTGGCGCGAGCCTGTGGCGGCTGAGGGCGGCAGAAATACCCGGCATCTTGTTGCATTAGTCTGCACCGGCCCCACCGTGCTGAGGCTCTTTTAAGAATCCTTCATGAATCCCTGAGTGCACGGCTTCAGTGCACGAAAAGTACCGGTTAAATGGCGTTGTTTTCAGTGCTGGCAGAGTCTCGATGCAATGATGGCAAGGTGCAATTTTCGACCGAAGGCCTTTTGCTATCCCTGGCGGTTTTTACATGACGTCATTACTGCAGTTTTGCCGCGTAGCGGCTAGAATGGCCGCCTTTTTTACGTAGTCTGGAGTTTTGCCCATGCGCACTTTTCGCCTGGTGAGTGCTTGCCCGGACCGGGTCGGCATCGTTGCCAAGGTCAGTAACTTTCTGGCGTCCTACAACGGCTGGATTACCGAGTCGAGTCACCACTCTGACAGTCTCAGTGGCTGGTTCTTCATGCGCCACGAAATTCGTGCCGACAGTCTGCCGCTGGACCTGGAAGGCTTGCGTGCAGCATTTGCACCGATTGCCGAAGAGTTCTCGATGGAGTGGCGAATTACTGACTCGGCCCAGAAAAAGCGTGTGGTGCTGATGGCCAGCCGTGAGTCTCACTGCCTGGCGGACCTGCTGCATCGCTGGCACAGCGATGAACTGGACTGCGAGATCGCCTGCGTGATTTCCAACCATCAGGACCTGCGTGGCATGGTCGAGTGGCACGGCATTCCTTATCATCACGTACCTGTGGACCCGGCCAACAAGCAGCCGGCCTTCGCAGAGGTTTCTCGTCTGGTCGGTGAGTATCAGGCTGACGTCGTGGTCCTGGCCCGCTACATGCAAATCCTTCCGCCACAGCTGTGTCAGGAGTACGCCAACCAGGTGATCAACATTCACCACAGCTTCCTGCCATCGTTCGTGGGCGCCAAACCGTACCACCAGGCGGCGATGCGCGGCGTGAAACTGATTGGTGCCACTTGCCACTATGTAACCGAAGAGCTGGATGCCGGCCCTATCATCGAACAGGACGTGGTGCGTATCAGCCACCGTGAAAACATCGAGACGCTGGTGCGTCTGGGACGTGATGTTGAGAAGCTGGTGCTGGCTCGCGGTTTGCGTGCTCACCTGGAAGACCGGGTGATGGTGCACGACAACAAGACCGTGATCTTCGACTGATTGCCGGTAACGCCTCCAGGCTCTGGCCAGTGCTGACTGATCGGTTTAAGGTCTGTCTTCCACTGCCGGAGCCAGGCCATGAGCGATCCGCTGAATAAAGCCACTGCAAGCCCGCCCCCGGTGATCGGCGAAGGTTGCCTGAGCCGTTATGATCCTGATGCCCTGAGCCCCGAGGATGGCGCTGATTTTTCGGCAGCCGCCCAATTGTGGCGTCAGTTGCATGAGGTTTCCAACGTCGCTGGCAACGAGCCTCATTGCGATACCGAAGCCGATATCTGAGCACTCAGCCAGGCGTATTTGGTCTGCGCTACACGACCTTGCTCAAGCAGCCGATGCAGCGCTGCGAGCCAATATCGCCTTGCCAGTTCGTGCTGCATGTCCACCGGATGCAGGCCCAGGCGAATGACCTGAGCCTGGCGCCACTGTGTTTCCTGCCAGCGATTGAACATCCATGAAGCCCCGCGTCGCCAGGCGCTGCGGGCACTCCATACCAGACCCGGAGCCCGCAGCGCAGTGAAGTCTGGCAGGCGGTATAAGTGGTGCGGGCTGCTGGTGTAGCTCAGCGCTCGCTCGCGCAATGCCAGGCGAGTACCGGCGCTCATCAGCCAGGCCGGTGCGACGAATCCGTGCAGCGGCCATGCATGGCGCTGAAAAACGCCAATCCCGGCATCCAGGCGCATCAGTGCCTGATCGTGCGATAACGAGTAGAACTCGCCCTCGCGGGTGTAAACCTGTCGCATCAGGAAATCAGCCGCATGGCGTGGTGGCGGGCCGGTATCGCAATGCTGATAACCATGCAAAACCAATTCATCCCCGCGCGCCAGTCGCGTGTCGAGAAAATCAAGCAGTGCCGGATCGTTGTCCAGAGGATTACGCTGGTGAAAGTCCGGCACCACCAGCCAGGTCATCGCAATGCTGCTCAGTGCATCCACCGCCGCCACGAAAGGCAAGTAGCTGCGCCAGGTGCACGGCGCAACATCGTGCAGCACCAGCAGCAGGGCTGATTGCTCAGCCATTGGCGGTCACTGGCAGGTGGCTGCCCAGCACGGCCTGGTAGTGCGCAAGCAACCCGGCAACTACCCTGTCCCAGTTGTAATGTGCTTCGACATGCCGCCGGGCAATCTGCCCCACAACCCTGACATCGTGTTCGAACAGCTCGCGTACCGCACTGGCCATGGCCTTGGGCTGATTGGCTGTGCACAGCAGGCCGCATTCAGCAGGGACGATCTCGCTGAACGCCCCGGCGTCGACGGCGACCACCGCAATGCCACTGGCCATGGCTTCGAGTATCACCAGGCCGAAGGTTTCCTGATCACCGGCATGCAACAGCACGTCGGCACTGGCCAGCCATTGTGCGACCTCGGTTGCCTTGCAGAAGCGGCCGATCACCGAGACGTTGTCCGGCACCTGAGTCGGCATGTGCGAGCCTATCAGCAGCAAGTGGTAGCGCGGCCCGAGGTGTTTCATGCAGTGCAATAGAACATTGATGTTCTTCTCCCGGGAGCCGCGGCCGGCAAACACCAGTAGCCGGGTATCCGGGCGCAAGCCCAGGCGTTGCCTCAGATCAGGGTCACGCCGGGTGGGGGCGAAGATCTGTAGATCGACACCCAGCGGTTGCACATGGACCTGTTCAAGGCCCATGCCGATCAGTTTGCTGGCCATGACCTGGCTGGGCGCCAGAATGCGGTCGAAATTGCCATACAGCTTGCTGATGTAAGCCTGGGCGCTGCTGTTGATCCACTGGCCCATCCGGTTGCTGATCAGCAGAGGCAGATCAGAGTGGTAAAAACCGATCACCGGCACATCGAGCTGACGCCGTGCATCCAGCGCGGCCCAGGCGGTCAGGTAAGGATCGCCGACCTCAATCAGATCCGGTTTGAGATTGTGCAGCATGGTTCGCCAAGGGCTGACCCGCAGTGGAAAGCGATAACCGTTGCCAAACGGTAATGGGGTGGCCGGAACCTGATGCACGCCGTCGTTGTGGCTGGAGCGCGCGCCAGGAATCAACAGGCTGTGTTGCACGCCTGGATAGTGTTGCAAACGCCGGTGTTTGGCATCCAGATAAGTGCGCACGCCACCGCTGGCCGGTGCGTAGAACATCGTCATGTCGGCGATATGCACGTGAGGGACTCCTCAGGTGAGTGGGCCTCTCCTGCTGACCACCGGCAACTGCGGTTGTTCGTGACGACCGGCTACCGCCCGCCGGATGGCAGCCATCAGCCTCGAAGAGATGACGAAACGGGTCAATACTTGAGCAGATCCTGAACAAGAGGGGTGAAGTCATGCCCGATACTGCGCAACTGGTGCTGGGCGCAGACCCATACGGACAACCGGTAGGCCAGGATCTGCGTCTGGCCAATCGACACGGGCTGATCGCTGGCGCGACCGGCACTGGCAAGACCGTCACTTTGCAGCGTCTGAGCGAAGCCTTCAGTGATGCCGGGGTGGCGGTGTTCGCCGCTGATATCAAGGGCGATCTGTGCGGCCTGGGCGCTGCTGGCAATGCGCAGGGCAAAGTGGCTGAGCGCATTGCCGGCATGCCCTGGCTGGGGCATCGGCCGCAAGGCTATCCTTTGGTACTTTGGGATATCGATGGCAAGTCTGGCCATCCACTGCGTACCACCCTCAGCGAAATGGGACCGTTGTTGCTCGGCAACCTGCTGGCGTTGACCGACAGTCAGCAGTCGGCGCTGTATGCGGCTTTCAAAGTCGCCGACCGGGAAGGTTTGTTGTTGCTGGATCTCAAGGACCTCAAGGCGTTGCTCAATCATCTGCGCGAGCACCCGAACCTGCTGGGCGAAGACGCGGCATTACTGACCGCGCCCTCCAGCCAGGCATTACAGCGCCGTCTGGCAGGGCTTGAGCAGCAGGGCGCCGAGGCGCTGTTTGGTGAACCTGCGTTACAGTTGCAGGACCTTCTGCAACCGGCCAGTGATGGTCGCGGGCGTATTCATTTGCTCGACGCCAGCCGCCTGGTGCACGAGGCACCGAAGGTCTATGCGACCTTTCTGCTCTGGCTGTTGGCCGAGTTGTTCGAGCAATTGCCCGAGCGCGGTGATGCCGATAAACCGGTGCTGGCGTTGTTCTTTGACGAGGCGCATCTGTTGTTTGGCAATACACCGCAGGCGCTGCAGCAGCGGCTGGAGCAGGTGGTGCGGTTGATCCGCTCCAAAGGTGTCGGGGTGTATTTCGTCACTCAGTCGCCCGGTGACTTGCCGGATGCGATTCTTGCTCAGTTGGGGTTGCGCATCCAGCATGGCCTGCGGGCTTTCACCGCCAAAGAACAACGCGCCTTGCGCGCCGTGGCTGAAGGTTTCAGGCCTAACCCGCAGTTCAACAGCCTGTCGGTACTGACGGAGCTGGGCATTGGTGAAGCACTGGTCGGTACGCTGCAGAGCAAGGGCACCCCAGCCATGGTACAGCGAGTATTGATTGCCCCGCCGCAGTCACGCATCGGTCCGCTTAATGAGTCTGAACGAGCGGCATGGGTGCGCCAGTCTCCTTTGGCCGGGCACTATGACCAGGCATTTGATCGCGAGTCTGCCTATGAGCGGCTGGCGGTGCGCAGCGTGGCCGCGCCTGCTGGCGAACCGCCTGAGCCAAAGACATCATCAGGTGCGGATGACTTCGGTGACAAGGCCGGGGCTTTTCTCGGCGGTCTGGCGGGCAGGGCAATGAAAAACGCCATGCGTCAGGCCGCCAATCAGTTGGGCCGTCAGTTGTTGCGTGGGGTCATGGGGTCATTGCTGGGCGCCAGCAAGAAGCGCCGCTGACAGCGAGGCAGGCCCCCAGGCAGAACCTGGGGGCCTGGTGCGTCAGACCAGCGTCTTGGACGCCAGCCAGAACAGGCCGGCGGAAAGGGCGATGGTCGCTGGCAGGGTCAGGACCCAGGCCAGCAGGATGGTACGCACGGTGCTGGACTGCAGACCGCTGCGGTTGGCAACCATGGTACCGGCCACACCCGAAGACAGAATGTGGGTAGTGGAGACTGGCAGGCTGAAGATGTTAGCCAGGCCAATAGCCGTTGCGGTCGTGATCTGGGCCGACATGCCTTGGGCATAGGTCATGCCCTGACGGCCGATTTTCTCGCCGATGGTCAGAACCACCCGTTTCCAGCCGACCATGGTGCCGATGCCCAGCGCCAGGGCGACCGCCAGAATCACCCAGAACGGGGCGTACTCGGTGGTCGCAGTCAGGTCCTTGCGCAACTTGGCGAGGTCGGATTTCTCGCGGGCGGCCAGATCAGGCAGCTTGCTGACCTTGCGCGCAGTATCGTCCAGACACAGCAAGTAGCGGCGCACTTCGATACGGTCTTCAGCGCTCAGTGCCCGGTAGTCGGTCACCCCCTGAAGCTTGGCCAGCAGCGCATCAATGGTCGGTTCGGTCTGCTTGGGATCGCATGCCGCGCTGGAAGGCAGGTCGCCTTTGTCGGTCTTGCCCATGGCGAGGAACTCGCCCAGGGTGGCATGGTTGCGCTGGTAGAACTGGCTCAGATGCAGGGTGGCGTCGCGGGTGCGCTCAATCTGATAAGTGGTGCTGTTCTGGTCGAGCACAAACTGCGCTGGCACGATACCGATCAGCACCAGCATGATCAGGCCGATGCCTTTCTGGCCATCGTTGGAGCCATGCACGAAGCTTACCGCCATGGCGGAAATCACCAGCACCAGGCGATTCCAGAACGGCGGGTGTTTCTTGTCGTCGAGTTCGCGGCGCTGCTCCGGGGTCTTGTGCATTTTCGACAGCGGGCGCCACCACTTCAGTACCAGCAGCACCAGGCCGGCAGCCAGAAAACCACCCAGCGGCGAGAACACCAGAGACATGCCGATATCGGCTGCCTTCTGCCAGTTGACGCCTTCGCTCACCGGGATGCCGTTGATCAGTGCATTGGCAAGGCCGACGCCGAGAATCGAACCGATCAGGGTATGCGAGCTGGAAGCCGGAATACCGAAGTACCAGGTGCCGAGGTTCCAGGCGATGGCGGCGGTCAGCAATGAAAAGACCATCGCCAGCCCGTGGCCGGTGTTGACGTTGATCAGCAACTCCACCGGCAGCAGGTGAACAATCGCATAGGCCACACCGACCCCGCCGAGCAATACCCCCAGGAAGTTGAAGACGCCGGAGGCGAAGACCGCCAGATGCGGTGGCATGGCCTTGGTGTAAATGACTGTCGCTACCGCATTGGCGGTGTCATGAAAGCCATTGATGAACTCGAACGATAGGACGAATGCCAGGGCGAGCAGCAGACTCACAAGCACCCAGGGATCAAGCCCGCTGAATAAAT
The DNA here is from genome assembly GCF_024129905.1 of Pseudomonas sp. 21LCFQ010. Taxonomy (NCBI): domain Bacteria; kingdom Pseudomonadati; phylum Pseudomonadota; class Gammaproteobacteria; order Pseudomonadales; family Pseudomonadaceae; genus Pseudomonas; species Pseudomonas sp. 21LCFQ010. The sequence goes on from NZ_JAMYDZ010000005.1 coordinate 115,292, forward strand.
CGATCATGTAGGTTTTCTGATGCGTTCTGAAGGGGGCGAGATTATGACAGAAAAAATACACTTCGACGCACCGACTGCTGGTCGGTATCGATCAGATCTGTTTTGCGGTCATGACATCGCCGGTCCAGCAGGACAGTGGCAAGCATCAGAAAAGCGCCGGCGGCTTACAACAGCCGGACGATCACTGCTCTTCTTTCAGTTCTTTTTCCATGCGTTGCAGTTCTTGCTTGAACGCCTGGTCCTGAACCGTGGCTCTTTTACGCCAGGGTTTGCGTTCCGGGTCCGGTTGTGCGGCGTAGGTAGTGACTTCGCCGCCATAAACCTCCTTGAATCGTTGTTCCTGGCGCTCAAGTTCCGCGCGCATTTCATCTTTAGTCACGATGTTACCTGGTCAAGTCAAATGAACTCTGGTGCAAACGTCAGGCATCGGGAATGTGCACTCGTTCAGTGTCCTTACAGGGCGATTGGCCAAGGGTATTGAACCATCGAGGCCCATTGGACACTTTGAACGTCATGCCACATTCGGTGGCTGGCGGCTACGGGCACCAGAAAAAAACATCTGTCGTAGCGACATGGGTATTTGCGCATCCGCGGGGCGGTTGCCGGGCTGGCTTGTGTCGGATCAACGCAACAGGGAATTGCGTGGCACATCGAAAAGGCGCTCAGGCCCTGAATGACACGATGGGCACCGTCACGGCACAAGGTATTGCCAACCAGATGAAAGCTACTATCTCCAAGAAGTCTGCGGACGTCAACTACAGGCACTGTCGTTTTCAGGATGCTTTGTTAGTGTTCGGCCTATTGAAGTTTATAGCGAACGCATCATGAAAGAACTTTCATGGCATCGAAGGTTGCAGTGAGCCTGCAAAAGAGGCAGAGCGCGGCGCAGCGAAGGGCAGCAGAGGGCAAATAAAAACGGCCTTGCTTCGTGGACAAGGCCGTTGCCTAGGACTTCTCAGTGGGTACCTGACCAGGATTTCCAAGAAGCCACTTCATGGCAGGCCTAAAGGTATAAGTATATTTGTCATGGGTCAATTGCGATTATCGGCCACTTGTTCGATAATCGGACGGTCTGACCTGTGCCCATCTGTAGTGTCCAGGCCTGAAACCGTTGATATACAAGGCCTGCAAGGGTAAGTCCGAGGTGTTGTCATGAATGAAGAACTGCGCAATTCTTTTGTCTCGCTGGCACCTCCGATCGTGGCTTCACCTGCTCGACGTATTCAGGCGCTGACCGGCGATCCTGACTTCATGACCTCGCTGGCTCGCGGCCTGGCGGTCATTCATGCCTTTCAAGAGCGCAAGCGTCACCTGACCATTGCCCAGATCAGCCACCGTACCGAGATCCCGCGTGCGGCAGTCAGGCGTTGTCTGCACACGCTGATCAAGCTCGGCTACGCAACGACGGACGGTCGCACTTACTCGCTGTTGCCTAAAGTCCTGACGCTGGGGCATGCCTACCTGTCGTCCACCCCGCTGGCGGTGTCTTCGCAACCTTATCTGGACCGCATGAGCGATCAGTTGCATGAGGCCTGCAATATGGCCACGCTGGAGGGCGAGGACATTTTGTATATCGCCCGCTCAGCGACCACTCAGCGCTTGATCTCGGTAGACCTCTCGGTGGGTGGGCGACTGCCGGCCTATTGCACGTCCATGGGGCGGATTCTGCTGGCAGCACTCGACGACGTGTCGCTGCGCGAATACCTTGACCATGTCGACCTGCAACCCAAAACCAGCCGGACCATCCGTACTGTTGAAGCGCTTTATGAATGCCTGCAGCAGGTTCGTCAGCAAGGCTGGTGCATTGTCGATCAGGAACTGGAGCAAGGCCTGCGCTCCATCGCTGTGCCGGTGTATGACGCTTCCGGCCAGGTACTGGCGGCGCTGAACGTCAGCACCAGTGCCGCGCGAGTGGCGCGCAGCGAACTGGAACAGCGCTTTTTACCGATCATGCTCGACGCCAGTCGGGAACTGAGCGCGCAGATTTTCACCTGATTCGGTCAATCAAATTCGTTCGATTATCGAACGAATAATCGATTATCGGATTGTTTGCCTGGGCTCCTCGCGCATAACCTCATGTCCATCGCGGCGCGAATCAACGCGCCGATCATTGAACGTGATGTTTGGGTTCGGGAGCACCTCATGGCTGAAATCATGTCTTTACGCGATGCGGTGAAACAACTGGTCAACGATGGCGACACCGTTGCGCTGGAAGGTTTCACTCATCTGATCCCCTCGGCAGCGGGCCACGAAATCATTCGCCAGGGCAAGCGTGAGCTGACTCTGGTGCGGATGACTCCCGACCTGATCTACGACCAGTTGATCGGTGCCGGTTGCGTCAAGCGCCTGGTGTTTTCCTGGGGCGGTAACCCTGGGGTCGGTTCGCTGCACCGCCTGCGTGATGCCGTCGAAAAACAGTGGCCGCGGCCGTTGGAACTTGAAGAGCACAGCCATGCCGACCTGGCCAACGCTTACGTCGCCGGCGCCTCGGGGCTGCCGTTCGCGGTACTGCGCGCCTACGCCGGTTCCGACCTGCCCAAAGTCAACCCGTTGATCAAGACAGTCACCTGTCCGTTCACCGGTGAAGTGCTGGCCGCCGTGCCTTCGGTGCGTCCGGATGTCACCGTGATCCACGCGCAAAAGGCCGACCGCAAAGGCAATGTGTTGGTCTGGGGCATTCTCGGTTCGCAGAAGGAGGCGGCCCTGGCGGCCAAGCGCTGCATCGTCACCGTCGAGGAGATCGTCGACGACCTGCAGGCGCCGATGAACGCCTGCGTGCTGCCAACCTGGGCGCTGAGTGCGGTCTGCCTGGTACCCGGTGGTGCGCATCCGTCCTACGCCCACGGCTACTACGAGCGTGACAACCGCTTCTATCAGGACTGGGACCCGATCGCCCGTGACCGTGAGACGTTCCAGGCCTGGATTGACCAATACATCCATGGCACAGCGGATTTCAGTGAATTTCAACGCAAGCTGGCCAGCGCCGCGGAGGCAAAGCAATGACTTACTCGACCAGTGAAATGATGACCATTGCCGCCGCGCGTCGTCTCAATAACGGCAGCGTATGCTTCGTGGGCATCGGCCTGCCGTCCAAAGCCGCCAACCTGGCGCGCCTGACTTCCAGCCCTGATGTGGTGTTGATCTACGAGTCAGGCCCGATTGGCGCCAAGCCGAGCGTGCTGCCGCTGTCGATCGGCGACGGTGAACTGGCCGAAACGGCTGACACCGTGGTGTCGACCAGTGAAATTTTCCGCTACTGGCTGCAAGGTGGCCGGGTCGACGTGGGGTTCCTTGGCGCGGCGCAGGTCGACCGCTTCGGCAATATCAACACCACGGTGGTCGGTGACTACCACGCACCGAAAGTTCGCTTGCCGGGCGCAGGCGGTGCACCGGAGATCGCAGGTTCTGCCAAGTCGGTGCTGATCATTCTCAAGCAGTCACCGCGTTCGTTCGTCGAACGTCTGGATTTCATCACCTCCGTAGGCCATGGCGAAGGCGGCGACTCGCGCAAGCGTCTGGGGCTGCCAGGTGCCGGCCCGGTGGGGATCATCACCGACCTGTGCATCATGGAGCCGGAGCAGGGGAGCAACGAATTCGTGGTTACTACCCTGCATCCAGGCGTAACCCGTGAGCAGGTGGTTGCGGCCACTGGCTGGCCGGTGCGCTTTGCTGAAAACGTAACAGTGTCTGGCGAGCCGACCGAGGTTGAACTGGCCGCCCTGCGTGACCTGGAAGCCCGGACTGCGGCTGCTCATGGTCAAGTGGCAGGAGAAGCCTGATGCGTGATGTATTCATCTGCGATGCCATCCGCACGCCGATTGGCCGCTTCGGTGGCGGGCTGGCCGGCGTACGCGCTGACGATCTGGCAGCCGTTCCGATCAAGGCATTGATCGAGCGTAATCAGTCGGTCAACTGGCAGGAGGTCGACGAAGTGTTTTTCGGCTGCGCCAACCAGGCCGGCGAAGACAACCGCAACGTGGCGCGCATGGCAGCGTTGCTGGCCGGCCTGCCGCCAAGCATTCCTGGGGTGACCCTCAATCGCCTGTGCGCATCCGGTATGGATGCTATCGGTACCGCTTTTCGGGCCATCGCTGCCGGTGAAATGGAGCTGGTGATTGCCGGTGGCGTGGAATCGATGTCCCGTGCGCCATTCGTAATGGGCAAGGCCGATGCGGCCTATTCGCGAGGCATGAAGCTGGAAGACACCACCATTGGCTGGCGCTTCATCAACCCGTTGATGAAGGCCCAGTACGGTGTCGATGCTATGCCGGAAACCGCCGATAACGTGGCTGACGATTACAACATTTCCCGCGCCGACCAGGACGCTTTTGCCTTGCGCAGCCAGCAACGTACGGCTGCGGCGCAGGCGGCAGGTTACTTTGCCGAGGAAATAGTGCCGGTACGCATTGCCCACAAAAAGGGCGAGACCATTGTCGACACCGATGAACACCCGCGTGCCGAAACCACGCTGGAGGCGCTGGCCCGGCTCAAGCCGGTCAACGGTCCGGACAAGACCGTCACCGCCGGTAATGCTTCAGGGGTCAACGACGGTGCAGCGGCGTTGATCCTGGCGTCCGCCGAAGCGGTCAAGAAACATGGCCTGACCCCGCGTGCGCGGATTCTCGGTATGGCCAGTGCTGGTGTCGAACCCCGGGTCATGGGGATCGGCCCGGTACCTGCGGTGCGCAAACTGGTCGAGCGTCTGGGCATTGCGGTGACTGACTTTGACGTCATCGAACTGAACGAAGCCTTTGCCAGCCAGGGCCTGGCGGTGCTGCGCGAGCTGGGTCTGGCTGACGATGCGGCGCAGGTCAACCCTAACGGCGGCGCCATCGCCTTGGGCCATCCGTTGGGCATGAGTGGCGCGCGTCTGGTGCTGACGGCCTTGCATCATCTGGAAAAGACCGGTGGCCGCAAAGGTCTGGCGACCATGTGTGTCGGCGTGGGCCAAGGCTTGGCACTGGCCATCGAGCGCTGAGTTTCACGTTTCACCCGGCAATCCTCCAGATCCGGCCCTGGCTCCACGAACAGGCAGGCTCCGGGGCTGGCGGATTGCCCTTTCTGTTGGACTCCTCCTTCCTCAACGCAGGCTCTGGCCTGCGCTTTTTCCCGCCGGGATAGCTGCTCGCATTGAACTTTAGGTTCGATGAATGTGACCAATTGTTTCAGGGGTAGCCTCGTCTGCTCAGGGATGACGCTGCCGATATCACACGGGGAGACCAGCCAATGGCAACCACCATGCATTACACCGGCGAAGAGCGCCGCAAACGAATCTTCGCTATCGTGGGGGCCTCTTCGGGCAACCTGGTCGAATGGTTCGACTTCTATATCTACGCTTTTTGCGCCATCTACTTTGCGCCGGCGTTCTTTCCCTCCGACGACCCTACCGTGCAGTTGCTCAATACCGCTGGTGTCTTCGCTGCCGGATTTCTGATGCGGCCGATTGGCGGCTGGCTGTTTGGCCGGGTCGCCGACAAGCACGGGCGCAAGAACTCCATGCTGATTTCGGTGAGCATGATGTGTGCAGGCTCGCTGGTGATCGCCTGTTTGCCGACCTATGCCTCCATCGGCGCTTGGGCACCGGCCTTGCTATTGGTCGCGCGCCTGATCCAGGGATTGTCGGTCGGTGGTGAATACGGCACCACGGCAACTTACATGAGTGAAGTGGCCCTGCGCGGGCAGCGCGGCTTCTTTGCCTCGTTCCAGTACGTGACGCTGATTGGCGGTCAGTTGCTGGCGGTGCTGACGGTGGTCATTCTTCAGCAGTTTCTCAGCACCGAGGAACTGCGTGCCTACGGCTGGCGGATTCCGTTCGTGATCGGTGCCTGTGCGGCAGTCATTGCGCTGTTGCTGCGCCGCAGCCTGAACGAAACCACCACCGCCGAAAGCCGCGATGACAAAGACGCCGGCAGCGTGGCTGCGTTGTTCAAACACCATAAAGCAGCGTTTATCACGGTATTGGGTTACACCGCCGGTGGTTCGCTGATTTTCTATACCTTCACCACTTACATGCAGAAGTACCTGGTCAACACCGGTGGAATGGAGCCCAAGACCGCCAGCTTCATCATGACCGGGGTGCTGTTTTTGTACATGTGCATGCAGCCGCTGTTCGGCATGCTGGCCGATCGTATTGGCCGACGTAACTCGATGCTGTGGTTCGGCGCGTTGGGGACCCTGTGCACGCTGCCGATTCTGACCGCGTTGAAAAGCGTCGAAAGCCCGTTCATGGCGTTCGTGTTGATTACCCTGGCGTTGGCCATTGTCAGTTTCTATACGTCGATCAGCGGCCTGGTCAAAGCGGAGATGTTCCCGCCTCAGGTACGTGCGCTGGGGGTTGGCCTGGCTTATGCCGTGGCCAATGCAGTGTTTGGTGGCTCGGCGGAATATGTGGCGCTGAACTTCAAGAGCCAGGGGGTGGAAAACTACTTCTACTGGTATGTGACGATCATGATGGCCGTGGCGTTTCTGTTCAGCCTGCGGCTGCCGAAACAACCGGCCTATTTGCATCATGATCATTGATTTGCAGTGTGCTGTGGCGTGAGCGATCCGCTACATGCCTTCAGAAAAAACAAACCCGCCTTCAAAGGCGGGTTTGTTTCACAACCATAAACAACTTAGAACAACTGCACCGAAGGTTTTTCCTTGGCCAGCGGCTGAATCTGCCCGCTGTTCTCGTACCAGCCGCCACCGAGCGCCTTGTACAGATTGACCTCACTGGTCAGCTGCGACAGACGATCAGTAATCAGCGTCTGCTGGGCACTGAACAACGAACGTTGCGAGTCCAGGAACGTCAGGTTGCTGTCGATCCCGATCCGGTAGCGACGTTCTGCGAGACGATAGTAATCCTGGCTGGCAGCCACGTAGTCACGCTGCGCCTGTAACTGTTCGTCATAGGTCTTGCGCGCTGCCAGGCCATCGGACACTTCCTGGAATGCCGTCTGAATCGCCTTCTCATAGTTGGCGACGTTGATCTCTTTCTGGATTTTCGAGTAATCCAGGCTGGCCCGCAGGTTGCCAGCGTTGAAGATCGGCAGGTTGATACTCGGCTGGAACAACCAGGTACCCGAGCCACCCTTGAACAGCCCCGACAGGTCAGGACTGATTGATCCGGCATTGGCGGTCAGGCTGATGCTTGGGAAGAACGCTGCACGGGCGGCACCGATATTGGCGTTGGCCGCCTTGAGGTTATGCTCGGCCTGGAGAATATCCGGGCGGCGTTGCAGCAGATCCGATGGCAGGCCGGCCGGCATTTCGCTGAGCAGGTCGGCACTCAATGGCTGGGCTTCAGGCAGGTTGGCTGGCAGGCCGGTGCCCAACAGCAGGGTCAGGTTGTTCTGATCCTGGGCAACCAGACGCTGATACTGGGCCAGCCGTGCCTTGGCGCTTTCCACCGACGTACGCGCCTGGCTCAGGTCCAGCGCCGAGGCCACACCCACTTCATTGCTACGGCTGGTCAGACGCAGGCTTTCCTCATAGGTCTTGAGGGTGTCCTGGGTCAGCTTGAGCAGTTCCTTGTCGGCCTGCCAGGTCAGGTAGGCGTTGGCAACGCTGGCGACCAGGCTGATCTGGGTCGAGCGTCGCGCTTCTTCGCTGGCGAAGTAGGTCTGCAAGGCCTGTTCACTGAGGCTGCGCACCCGACCGAACAGGTCCAGCTCATAGGCGCTGACGCCCAGGGTGGCCGAATAGCTGCTGGTGATGCTCGACTGGCCGGTGCTGGACATGTCGGCCGGCATGCGCTGGCGACTGCCGCTGCCGGTGGCCGAGACCGCCGGGAACAGGTCAGAACGCTGAATGCGGTACTGCGCGCGATAAGCATCGATGTTCAACGCCGCGACGCGCAGGTCGCGGTTGTTTTCCAGCGAGGTCTGGATCAGTTGCTGCAACGCAGGGTCGCGGAAGAACTGCCGCCAGCCTTGTTCGGCTGCTGCCATGTTGGCCGCTTCGGCCGGCCCATAAGCCGGACCTTGCGGGTATTGCGCGGCCACCGGAGCGGCCGGCTGCTGATATTCGGGAATCAGCGAGCAGCCGCCGAGAATGAACGCGGTGACTGCCAGAGAGATCAGGGACTTGCTCATTGGCCAGCCTCATGCTGTGGAATGTTTTTCTGTTTGCTCTTGAACAGCCCCGAAATCGAGACAAAGAACAGCGGCACCCAGAAGATCGCCAGAACGACGGCGGTAATCATACCGCCAATTACGCCAGTACCAATCGAATGCTGGCTACCCGAGCCTGCGCCGCTGGCAATGACCAGTGGTACAACACCAAGAATAAACGCCATCGAGGTCATGATGATCGGGCGCAAACGCATCCGGCAGGCTTCGATTGTAGCCTCTACCAGGCCTTTGCCCTGTTCGTGCAGTTCCTTGGCGAACTCGACGATCAGAATGGCGTTCTTCGCTGCCAGACCCACTGTCACCAATAGCCCGACCTGGAAGAACACGTCATTGGACAAGCCGCGCAAGCTGGTTGCCATCAGTGCACCGATAACCCCCAGCGGTACGACCAGCATGACCGCAATCGGGATCGACCAGCTCTCATACAGGGCCGCCAGGCAGAGGAACACGACCAGCAGCGACAGGGCATAGAGGGCCGGTGCCTGAGAGCCGGACAAGCGTTCTTCGTACGACAGGCCGGTCCAGGAGATGCCGATGCCCGGAGGCAGATCCTTGGCCAGCCGCTCGATCTCGGCCATGGCCTGGCCGGTACTGTAGCCCGGTGCCGGAGTACCCAGTACTTCCTCGGCAGGTACACCGTTGTAACGCGACAGTTTTGGCGAACCAAACACCCACTCGCCGCTGCTGAACGCCGAGAACGGCACCATTTGCCCGGCGCCATTGCGCACGTACCACTTGTTCAGATCTTCAGGGTTCATGCGCGCATCGGCATTACCCTGCAGGTAAACCTTCTTGACCCGGCCACGATCAATGAAGTCGTTTACGTAGCTACTACCGAAAGCAATCGACAGGGTGCTGTTAATGTCCGCCAGGCTGATGCCCAAGGCGCGGGCGCGCTCGTCATCAATGCTGAGCTGATATTGCGGCTCATCGTTCAGGCCGTTGGGGCGTACACCCGCGAGGATTTTGCTTTGCGCTGCTGCCCCGAGCAACTGATTGCGTGCCTGCATGAGTTTGTCATGGCCGACACCGCCCTGGTCCTGCAGGTAGACGTCGAAACCGGTGGCGTTACCCAGTTCCAGTACCGAAGGCGGGACCACTGCGAACACCATTGCATCGCGCAGGGTAAAGAAGTAGCCCTGCGCACGCTTGGCCAGCTCGAACACGCTGTTGTGCGCGCCTTCGCGCTCACCCCACGGTTTAAGCAATACGAAGGCGATACCCGAGTTCTGGCCCCGGCCTGCAAAGTTGAAGCCGTTGACGGTAAACACCGACTGTACCGAATCGGATTCCTTGCTCAGCAAGTGCTCACGCATGGTGTCCATGACCTGCTGGGTGCGCTCGGCAGTGGAACCGGCCGGGGTCTGCACCTGCACGAACATCACGCCCTGGTCTTCCTCTGGCAGGAACGCGGCCGGGATGCGGTTGAACATCCAGACCATGCCGACGCAGATCAGGACGTAGCCCAGGTAGGCTGGCCACTTGTGCTTGAGCATCCCGGCCACGCCGCGCTCGTAACCGTGAACGCCACGGTCGAAGGTGCGGTTGAACCAGCCGAAGAACCCGCGTTTCTCCAGATCGTGGGAGTGGTCGATGGGTTTGAGCATGGTGGCGCACAGCGCCGGGGTGAAGATCAGTGCCACGATCACCGACAGGGCCATGGCCGAGACGATGGTGATCGAGAACTGCTTATAGATGACCCCGGTGGATCCACCGAAGAACGCCATGGGCAGCAGTACTGCCGACAGCACCAGGGCAATACCTACCAGCGCGCCCTGAATCTGCTCCATGGAGCGGATCGTCGCATCGCGTGGTGAGAGTTTATCTTCGATCATCACCCGTTCGACGTTTTCCACCACAACGATGGCATCGTCCACCAGCAAGCCGATGGCCAGTACCATACCGAACATGGTCAGGGTGTTGATGGTGAAGCCGAATGCCGCGAGGATACCGAAGGTGCCCAGCAGTACCACCGGCACAGTCAGGGTGGTAATCACCGTGGCGCGGAAGTTCTGCAGGAACAGGTACATCACCAGAAACACCAGAACCACGGCTTCGAGCAGGGTGTGGACTACGCCGGAGATCGACTCGCTGACCACCGGGGTGGTGTCATACGGGAATACGACCTTCATGCCCGGCGGAAAGAACGGCTCCAGCGAGCTCACGGTCGCACGGATCGCTTTGGCCGTGTCCAGGGCGTTGGCACCCGGTGCCAGTTTGATCGCCAGACCAGAGGCCGGTTTACCGTTGAACTGCGAGTCGACGCTATAGTTCTGTGCACCCAGGCCCACGGTCGCGACATCTTTCAAGCGTACTTGAGAGCCGTCGGTGTTGACCTTGAGCAGGATGTTTTCAAATTGCTCGGCAGTCTGCAGGCGGGTCTTGCCAATAATGGTCGCGTTGAGTTGCTGGCCCTGAACGGCTGGCAGGCCGCCCAACTGGCCGGAAGCAACCTGGACGTTCTGGGCACTGACCGCAGTCCTGACATCATCCGGGGTCAACTGAAAGTTGTTCAGCTTGGCCGGGTCGAGCCAGATCCGCATCGCATACTGGGCACCGAATACCTGGAAGTCGCCTACCCCTGAGGTCCGCGAAATAGGGTCCTGCATGTTGGAGACGATGTAGTTGGCCAGGTCTTCCTTGGTCAGGCTGCCGTCTTCAGATACCAGACCGATCACCATCAGGAAGTTTTTCACGGCCTTGGTAACGCGAATACCCTGTTGCTGCACTTCCTGCGGCAACAGAGGCGTGGCCAGGTTCAGCTTGTTCTGCACCTGAACCTGGGCGGTGTCAGGGTTGGTGCCTTGTTCGAAGGTCACGGTAATGGTCATGCTGCCGTCGGAGGTACTTTCCGAACTCACATAACGCAGGTTGTCGATGCCGTTGAGCTGCTGCTCAATGACCTGAACCACCGTATCCTGGACCGTCTGCGCCGAGGCACCCGGATAGGTGACCTGAATGGCGATGGCCGGCGGGGCGATGCTCGGGTACTGGTTGATCGGCAGCTTGAGAATCGACAGGCCGCCCACCAGCATGATCACCAAGGCGATCACCCAGGCAAAAATAGGGCGATCAATAAAGAATTTCGACATGGGTTACTCCCCTTGGCTGCCAGCGGCTTTGTCGGTGGCCGCAGCAGGTGCCGGGTTGGCGCCTTTGACGTTGGTCGCTTCGGATACTTTGACTTCGGCGCCAGGCTTGACGTACTGCAGGCCCTCGGTGATTACCCGGTCACCTTCGCTCAGGCCTTTTTCGATCAGCCACTTGTCGCCCACGGTGCGGTTGGCCACCAGGGTGCGCAGCTCGACCTTGTTGTCCTGGTTGACGACCAGTGCGGTCGGCGTGCCTTTTTGGTCGCGGGTCACGCCCTGCTGCGGCGCGAGAATGGCCTTGGCGTTAGTGCCAGCCTGTAACTGGGCGTGGACGAACATGCCCGGCAGCAGACGATGCTCAGGGTTGGGGAACACGGCACGTAAGGTGACCGAGCCGGTACCCTGGTCGACCGACACCTCGGAAAACTCAAGCGTGCCTTCCTGCGGGTAGGCGCTGTTGTCTTCCAGGGTCAGCTTGACCTTGGCGGCATTGCTGCCGACTTTCTGCAACTTGCCGCTTTCCAGATCCGAACGCAGCTTGAGCATTTCGGCGGAGGACTGCACTACATCCACATAAATCGGGTCGAGCTGCTGGATGGTCGCCATGGCTTCGGTTTGCGCATTGCTGACCAGCGCACCTTCCGTCACCGAAGAGCGACCGATACGCCCGGAGATCGGCGCCAGGACCTTGGTGTAGCGCAGGTTGATCTCGGCGGTTTGCAGCGACGCCTGGGCTTCGCGGCTGGTGGCCACGGCCTGGTCGTATTCCTGGCGGCTGACGGCTTGCTCGTTGACCAGCAATTTGTAGCGGTCGGCCAGCGATTTGGCCGATTGCAGGGTGGCACGGGCGCTGTTGGCCGTGGCCTCGTACATGGCCGGATCAATCTGATAAAGCTGCTGGCCAGCCTTGACGTCGCCGCCCTCGGTGAACAGACGCTTGAGAATGATGCCGTTGACCTGTGGGCGTACTTCGGCCACCCGGAACGCGGTGGTGCGGCCTGGCAGCTCGGTGGTCAGGGTGTAGGGCTGCGCTTTGAGGGTAACAACGCCGACCTGAGGAGTCTGAGCGGGCGGAGCCGCTTCTTCCTTCTTGCTACAACCGCTGAGCAGTGTTGCCAGGGCGACGGCAGTGACCAGAACGGGAACAGCTGGCTTGAATTGCATGAAGATCCTCGGGGGCCGAAAGCCTTGATTGCTCAAGAAAGTAAAGGTGTAAAAAAATTTTGCAGCTAGATACGTAGCATGCTAATAAATATACTTACATTCACGGCTGTTTGTAAACAACCTGCCACTACGCTTCATGAAGCTGTAATCGCGATCGGGACAAGGCGTAACAAAGGCCGCCCGACCACATCTCCAGGCCACGTGCAGCAAGGGCTGGAGCATTTTTAGAGGTTTTATGCCATGGTTCGTCGTACCAAAGAGGAAGCCCAAGTTACCCGCGCCCAGATTCTCGAGGCCGCCGAACAGGCGTTCTATGAGCGCGGCGTGGCGCGTACCACCCTGGCCGATATCGCCACCCTGGCCGGTGTGACGCGCGGTGCCATTTACTGGCATTTCACCAACAAGGCCGAACTGGTACAGGCCATGCTCGACAGCTTGCACGAGCCTCTTGAAGAAATGTCCCAGGCCAGTCTGAGCGAGGACGAGACCGACCCGTTGGGTTGCATGAAAAAGCTGCTGATTCATTTGTTTCGCCAGGTTTCCAGAGACCCTAAAACCCGGCGCATCAATGAGATCCTTTTCCATAAGTGCGAGTTCACCGATGAAATGTGCGACTTCCGCCGTCAGCGACGTGATAACGCTTTGTGGTGTAACGAACGTATCGGTCTTTCATTAAGCAATGCCGTGCGCAAGGGCCAGCTCCCGGCGGAACTGGACATCGACAAAGCCGCCATCGGCCTGCATGCCTTTGTCGATGGCATCCTTGCCCAGTGGTTACTGATACCTGAAGGTTTCTCGCTGGACCAGCAGGCTGAGCAATGGGTCGATGTGTGCATGGACATGCTGCGCTTCAGCCCCGCGTTGCGTATTGCTAAGGTAGCCCCGGCAGTATTATCGGCCGGTTAACGGTTATAGCCGTTGTTGGCCAGCCTGTCATGGCACATAGATGTCATTCACGGCCACGCAGCATCTGATTGGGCATGGCCAGTGCGGCGGCCAGGCCCAGCAGGGCGATTGCCGCACTGACCATCAGCAACTGCCGGAAGGTCACCGCCAGCTCGGCCCGCAAAGCTTCAAGGGCCGGCCCGCTACTGGCGTTAAGGCTGTCGAGCAGGGCATTACCCGACTGTCCCTCGCCACCCAGGCTGCCAGCCCCCATATGTCCGAGCCCGGTATCCTGCAGCATGGCCAGCAGCAGTGCCGACATCAATGCCACGCCCAGTGCCCCGCCCAATGAGCGGAACAGGTTGCTGGTGCTGGTCGCCACCCCGATATCCTTGGCCTGTACGGCGTTCTGGCTACCCACCAGCGAGGTGGGAAACTGCATGCCGGTGGCGATGCCGGTCAGGATCATGAACAGGCTGGTCAGCAGGACATCCTGCGGTGCACTGAAGGCCATGCCCATGATCGTCAGTGGCATCAGCAAGGCGCCACTGACAATCAGCGGTTTGTAGCGGCCGCTCAAGGAGGTATGACGCCCGGCACAGTAGGCGCCCAACGGCATGCCCATGGCCAGCGGCAGCAAATGCAGCGCTGCGCTGTCGGCGCCTGAGCCGGTCAGCGTCTGATAGCGCAGCGGCATCAGGACGCTGAGGGAGATCGACTGGAAGCTGGCAAAAAATACGGTGATCCAGCACAGCACTGCGCTGCGGCTGGCGAACAGATGCATCGGCAGCACCGGCTCGATGGCTTTGCGTTCGTAAGCAATGAACAGCGCCAGGCTCAGCAAGGCTATGCCGAGTAACCACTGCACCGGGCGGTCGCTCAGCGCGTGGCCCTGGCCGATCTGGGTGATGCCCAGTAACAGCGCGCTGAGGCCGATGATCATCAACATGCTGCCCAGATAATCGATCACCGGTTTGCGCTGCGGCGTCGGCAGACCCTTGAGGGTGCGCCGGGCGACCAGCCAGGCGGCGATGCCCAGCGGCAGGTTGATGAGAAACACCCAGCGCCACGACAGATACTCAGTCATCAGCCCGCCCAATACCGGGCCTGCGACGCTGGCCAAGGCGTACATACTGCTGAAATAACCCTGGTAGCGGCCGCGTTCACGAGGCGGGATTATGTCACCGATGATTGCCTGACTGACCGATACCATGCCGCCGGCGCCTATACCTTGCAGCACCCGGGCCAGCACCAGTTGTTCCATATTTTGCGCCAGCGCGCAAAACAACGAGGCGAGGGTGAATAGCGCAAGGCCGGTAAGCATCAGACGCCTGCGCCCATAGAGGTCGCCCAGCTTGCCGTAGATCGGCACGGCGACGGTCATGGCCACCAGATAACCCGAGATCACCCAGGCCAGCAGCTCGACATCGTGCAATTGGCTGGAAATGGCAGGCAACGAAACGGCAACGATGGTTTGATCCAGCGCACTGAGAAAGATCGCCAGCATCAGGGCGAACAGAATGCTGCGAATTCCCGGCGTGGTTGCAGGTGTCGATGGGCTAGGGCAGGTCACGGCAAAACCTGAAGGCTGTTGTGCCCGCAGTCTATTGCGTTAGCTTGCTAATCGATAGCCCTGCGAAGTCATGCGTAGGTCGTCATCGCAATACCACGAGGGAGGCGTGTGCCGGGGCGCAGTGGCCGAACATACAGACCACGCTATGTGGCGACATGCGCGCCAGTTCGATGCGGTAGGCGCCTGCTGCGTAAAGCGCGACGACGGCGACAAGACCCAGTGCAGCCAAGCATTTTCTTGTTGTGACTCTCATAAGGCACCCCTTGGATCAACCGTGGAGTAGAGGAAGAGTTACTTAGAGTCTAGGTCATGCTGGCAAACCTGCTGGCACCGCAGGTTAGAATTGCGGCCCGATTTCCAGGACAGGCAAAAGATCCATGGCACGCAAGGTTTTCGAGTATTACGAAGCGGTCACCGCGATGATCCCGACCCAGGGCGGCTATCAGGCCGCAATCGCTGTCAAATCGCTGGAGGGCGGCGGTGCGCCGCGTTTTTATGCGGTGTTGCCGGGTCAGCTGTTCAAGACTGCAGATGACGCTGACCAGGCTGCCAGCGACGAGCTGGAGCGCTTGCTCGACGTGGACGCTGACGCCGAACTGGTGTGGCGTCAGGTTTCCTGAGTCCGGGCTCAGACCACCGGGCGGTGCATCTTGAACAACGCTTCAGGGCCCAGTTGGAAGTAGTCCGCCGGTCCACCGCCACGCAGAATCGGCTCGGCGGCAGCCGTGTCATAAATGCCGTCCTTGAGTAGCCAGCTGGCGATATGGACGGCCACCACCTCGCCGAGAATCAGCCAACTGGGCACCGGCTCCTGATCTGCACGTTTGAGCTGGATGATTTGTGTCACCTTGCATTCGAATGACACCGGCGTCTCTTTGACTCTGGGCGTCGAGATCACCTGTGAAGGCAGGGGCGTCAGGCCGGCGAGACGAAATTCGTCGACCTCGGCCGGTACTGCTGCGCAGCTCTGATTCATGGCCTCGGCCAGTGAGCGTGTGGCCAGGTTCCAGACGAACTCACCGGTCTGTTCGATGTTGTTCAGGCTGTCTTTGCGGCCCACGCTGCTGAAGCCGATGATCGGCGGAGTGTAGTTGAAGGCATTGAAGAAGCTGTATGGCGCCAGGTTCAGAACCCCCTGGGCATCCTTAGAAGAAATCCAGCCGATGGGCCGAGGGCCGACGATGGCGTTGAACGGGTCGTGCGGCAGGCCATGGCCTTTAGCGGGTTCGTAAGAGTAAATCTCGTCTGACATGGCGGGTTTCCTTGCTGCCGGAGGACTGGTAAAGCCTATGGATTATCGCCTCACAGAGCCTGTCGAGGACAGGCACCGTGTTGGTATAAGCGTGCCCGATACTGTAGTACCGCAGAGTTTCATCAGTTCAGTTCTCGTGAAAGCCCGAAGCCAAAAAAAATGCCAGTCAGGGGGCTGACTGGCATACAAGGAGCATCAAGGGAGGAGGATGAAGCGATGAAGCAAATCAGATCAGGCGGTTAGCACCGACACGGTCAGCGCCATCGGCGGCCAGGCGGTTGGCGCCTACGTGGTCAGCACCGTCGGAGGTGAGGCGGTTGGCGCCTACGTGGTCGGCACCGTCGGCGGCCAGGCGGTTGGCGCCTACGTGGTCGGCACCGTCGGAGGTGAGGCGGTTGGCGCCTACATGGTCTGCACCGTCGGCGGCCAGGCGGTTGGCGCCTACGTGGTCAGCACCGTCGGAGGTCAGGCGGTTGGCGCCCACGTGGTCGGCACCGTCAGCAGCCAGGCCTTGATCGGCGCTGCTATTGGTGTCCAGAACTGGCTGGCGGTTAGGGCCAACGTTGTCCGAGCCATCGGCTGCGATGTAGTCAGCGCTCAGAGGTTGTTGAACGGCATCAGTCACCGGCAGGGCGAAAGCGCTGGTAGCCATTACGGAGAAAGCGATGCTGGCAAACAGAGTGGTCTTTTTCATGATGGTAGCTCCAATTCGGGAAGTCGGTTCGGGTTCAGTTGTGTTCCCGGTATGGAGGCCATGTTACGTGTCCAAGGATTATTAAGAAGTTAATAGGGTTGTTAGCGATCATTGCTGAAAATGATAGTTGGCCTCGATGCCCGGTTTTCGGGCCTTGTACAAGAAATCGAACGCTTGACGTGCATTTTTCGGGATATCTCACGGGAAAGCACCTTGACAAATCAAGAAGCACTATTAAATCAAGGCCTGCGGGTTCAGCGCCGGCTCGTGCAGTGGCTGCTCGCTGAACGAAAAAGGGGCAGCCCACGTTAGTGGACTGCCCCCTGATATCACTGTGACGCTAGATCAGTCGGTCTCGATCCGCGAGTGCTTACGGGTGTCCTTCATAAAGATGTACACCAGCAGCGAGCAGGAAATGCACGCAGTGACGTACCAGTAGTAGCCGCTTTCCATACCGATGCTCTTGAACCACAGGGCGATGAATTCGGCAGTGCCGCCAAACAGCGAGACGGTCAGGGCGTAAGGCAGGCCGACACCCAGGGCACGGATTTCGGCAGGGAACAGCTCAGCCTTGACCACGGCATTGATCGAGGTATAGCCACTGACGATGATCAGTGCGCCCATGATCAGGAAGAACGCGCCCCACCAGGTCTGGATGGTCTGCAGAGTGGTGAGGATCGGTACGGTGCACAGAGTCCCCAGTACGCCGAAGGCGATCAGGATTGGACGGCGGCCGATCTTGTCGGACAGCGCGCCGACCAGCGGCTGCAGACACATGAACAGGAACAGCGTCGCGGCCGAGATCATGGTCGAGTCGCTTTTGCTCATGCCTACGGTGTTGGCCAGGTACTTCTGCATGTAGGTGGTGTAGGTGTAGAACGCCAGGGTGCCGCCCATGGTCAGGCCGACCACGGTCGCCAGCTCTTTGGGATGACGCATCAGGGTGCGCATCAGGCTTTCCTTGGGTTCCTGTTTCTTCGCCTTGGTGAACGACTCGGTTTCTTCCATGCCGCGACGCAGGTACAGAGCTACCACCGCACACAGGGCACCGATGATGAACGGAATACGCCAGCCCCAGGAGTACAGCTGTTCCTCGGTCAGCGTCTGTTGCAGAACGATCAATACAGCCAGGGCGATGAGCTGGCCGGAAATCAGGGTCACATACTGGAAGCTGGAGAAGAACCCGCGACGCTCCTTGGTCGCCATCTCGCTGAGGTAGGTGGCCGAGGTGCCGTACTCGCCCCCGACCGACAGGCCTTGAAGCAGACGGGCGATGATCAACAGGATCGGCGCACCGATGCCGATGGTTTCATAACTTGGGGTCAGGGCAATGACCAGTGAGCCGAAGCACATCAGGATGACCGAGGCCATCAGTGCGGCCTTGCGGCCTTTGCGGTCAGCGTAGAGGCCCATCAGCCAACCGCCGATCGGGCGCATCAGGAAGCCTACGGCGAAGATCGCGGCGGTGTTGAGCAACTGTGCGGTCGTGTCGCCAGCAGGGAAAAAAGCCTTGGCAAAATACAGCGAAAAGGCCGCATAGACATACCAGTCGTACCATTCGACCATGTTGCCTACTGAACCACTGAAAATCGACTTCAGGCGCGAGGAGGTGGTTTTTTCGGAGGCAGAGGTGCCAGCCGACTCTGAGAGGGAGTTGGGGAGGGCCATAGTGATCCTTGTCAGGTCATTGTTTTTAGAAAGCCGTCGTGCAGCCTTATGACCCTTTTGCAGAACCTGTGCCACATAGAGAAAGCCCGGAATAGAGCCGTTATGGCAGTCCGGATAAGCAAGAATCCGCTTATTGACCGGCCAGCCATAAGCGGATTCTTGCTTATAAAAGCCTCAGCGACGGTGACGCTGCACGCAGCTATGCAGTCGTGCGCTGAGCTCTTCAACCCGGTAGGGCTTTGGCAACAAGTCAAAGCGCTCAGCCTGCTCATGGCTGACGTCGACAAACTCGGTGCTGTAACCGGTGGTGAGGATTACCGGCAGGTCTGGCCATTGGCGATGGATCTGTGCGCAGAGTTCGAGGCCGCTCATGCCGGGCATGGCGATATCGGAAAACACCACATGGAAATGTTCCGGGCGATTCTTCAGCTCCTGCAAGGCTTCACGGGCGCCAGGCACCCATAAGACTTTGAAGCCGGACTGTTCAAGCATGGCCGAAGTGTAGGTGCCGATCTCCGGGTTGTCCTCGACCATCAGCACCTGCAAACCACTTTCGCCAGCCGTGACGGTCGCCGGTTGGCGTGGGCGAGGCTGCGGGGCCTGGCGGGCACTGGGCAGGTAAAGCGTGAAGCGACTGCCATGGCCCAGCTCGCTGTCGACCACCACTTCGCCGCCAGACTGCTTGGCGAAGCCGAACACCTGTGACAGGCCAAGACCGGTGCCTTGGCCGGCGGCCTTGGTGGTGTAGAAGGGCTCGAAGATCAGGCTGAGTTGATCTGCAGCAATCCCGGCACCGGTGTCGGTCAGCGTGATGGTCACGTAATCGCCTTCGGCCAGGTCGGGTAATGGCGAGTCAGTCCGTGCATGCAGCCGTTCGACCTGAATCGTCAGTTGGCCCACGCCGGTCATGGCGTCGCGGGCATTGACCACCATGTTGACCAGCGCTGTGTCGAACTGGCTCTGATCGGCATAGATATAACAAGGCTCGGCGGGCAGCTCGATAGACACCTGAATGCGTGAACCGGTCAGGGTGTCCATCATTTCGCCAATGCGCGACACACATTCGTTGATGTCGAAGACTTCCGGTTGCAGCGCTTGACGGCGGGCGAAAGCCAGTAACTGGCCGGTCAGCCGGGCGGCGCGATCCACGGTACTGGAAATGGCCTGGACGTACTTGACCCGCTTGGCTGGCGAAAGCTGCGGCGATTTCAACAGGTCGGTACAGGACTTGATAATGGTCAGCAAATTATTGAAGTCATGGGCCACGCCACCGGTCAACTGGCCGATGGCTTCGAGCTTCTGGGCCTGGCGCAAGGCTTCCTCGGAGATGCGCAAGGCCTCGCCTGCTTCTTCCTGATTCTGGATATCCCGGCCCACGGCATGGATGAATTGCTGGTCGGGTACAGCCGTCCAGGCAATGGTGCGATAAGCGCCATCGGCGCGCCGGTAGCGGTTCTTGAAGTCGGAAATGCTCTGCCCGCTCATGAGCTGAGCCATGGCCTCACGGGTGCCGGGCTGATCCTCAGGGTGCACCAGCGCCATAAAGTCGCTGCCCAGCAGTTGCTCTGGACTCCAGTTCAGCGCCGTATTCCAGGCAGGGTTGAGCGCATGGATGGTGCCGTCAAAGCGCGCTACCAGCATCAGGTCGGTAGACAGGCGCCAGATCCTGTCGTGCTCACGGGTGCGCTCCTGCACTTGCTGCTCAAGGGATTCATTAAGAGTACGCAGCGCTTCTTCAGCTTGGTACAAGGGCGTCATGTCACGTGAGACGCTGAGGATTTTTTCTGGCTTGCCGTCTCTGCCAAACACCGGGCTGACTTGAACGTGCCACCACTTCTCGCTGCCGCCCATGGTGCGGGCCAATCCACTGAAGCTGGAGCTCTGGCCATTGCACGCGGCGCTGATTGCCAGACGCACATCTGCCTGGCCCTGACCTTCCCAGAAATCCGGCCATGGGCAACCGCGGATGGCATTGAAGTCGCTGACCTCCATCAACCGCTGGCCACCTTCGTTCATGTAGCTCAGCCGTCCATCGAGGTCCATGAGTTTGATGCAATCATTGAGGCTGGCCAGCACCCTCTGCGAGAAGGCCAACTCTTCCTGCAGGCGAGTCTGAGCCTGGCGTTGTGCCGTTACGTCATGCACCACACAGAAGGCGCCGAGAACCTGGCCATCAGCATCGGCAACTGGCGAGCAGGACAGTGACCAGCAAGCGGGTACGGGGCAGTGGATCTGCAGCGATTCGCAACGGCTGGCCTGGCCAGTCAGGCTCTGGGCAATGAGCGGTTCGAGGTTGCCCCACGGCAGTTGGGGCAGCGCTGCGGCGGGATGGCCCAGGGCCTGTTGCGCGGTCAGGCCCAGCAACGCGCAGCCAGCATCATTGGCCAACAGCAGATGCTGTGCGCCCCAGAACAGCAGCATCGGTTGTGGCGAACAAAGAATCAGGTTCAGGCTGGCGGGCAGGGCGGGCGGCCAGTGTTCCTTTGGCCCCAGCGTGCTGGCGCTCCAGTCATGTTCGCGGATAAAACGTCCGGCAGATGCATTCGCCATGGAGCTATTCAGGGAGGTGGTCACGGCAGGCACAGTCTCGAATCCAGCGCTATTGGCAGCAAGGCATTATCAGGTAACGGATAGTGGCATTATGCTTTGTCATTGGCTGTTGCCGCGACTGAAGGTGCCTTAAAGAAACATATCGCGCACCAGCCCATGCCTCTGCATCTTCTCGTTCAGAGTACGCCGCGGCAGTTGTAGTTCATTGAGCACCGCCTTGATGTCGCCTTTATGTCGGCTCAAGGCAGCCCGCAGGCACTGGGCCTCAAAGGCCTCCTGCTGGTCGGCAAGCGATTGTGCCACCGCTTCGCTTGGCTGTGGATTGAGTCCCAGCGTTTCGCGCTCGGCGGCGTTGGCCAGTTCGCGGACATTGCCTGGCCAGTCGTGGCTGAGCAGGTTACCAAGCTGCTGGCCGCTGAGTTGCGGTGCCGGGCGGCTCAGCCGTTCGGCTGCGCTCTGGGCGAAATGATTGAATAACAGGGCGATGTCTTCGCGGCGTTCACGCAAGGGCGGCAGGCGCAACTCGGCGACGTTCAGGCGATAGGCCAGGTCCTCGCGAAAACGTCCGGCCCGTGCCTCTTCAAGCAAGTCTGGCTTGGTTGCGGCGATGATCCGCACATCCACGGCAATGTTCTGGTTCGAGCCCAGACGTTGCAGTTGTCGGTCTTGCAGGACCCGCAGCAACTTGGCTTGTTGCGCCAGCGGCATGCTTTCGATCTCATCGAGAAACAGCGTACCGCCATGGGCATATTCGAGGCGGCCTATGCGTTTACCCTGGGCGCCGGTAAAGGCACCGCTTTCATGGCCGAACAGTTCGGCCTCGAACAGGTGCTCCGGGATGGCAGCGCAGTTCAGAGCGACGAACGGTTGAGCTGCCCGCGAGCCAAAGTCGTGCAGGCAGCGGGCAACCAGTTCCTTGCCGCTGCCGGTTTCGCCACGGATCAGCACATTGACCGGCATGTCGGCCAGTTCCAGCACCTGGCGGCGCAGCGTCTGCAGCCCTGGCGAGACGCCCAGCAGCGTGGCTTCAAGCTGAGCCCGGGCGTCGGCCTGTTCGTGCAGGCGGCGATTTTCGAGGACCAGTTGGCGTTTTTCCAACGCACGGCGCAGGGTGTCGAGCAACGCCTGAGGGCTGAAGGGCTTTTCCAGAAAATCGTAGGCGCCGTTACGCATGGCTTCCACCGCCATGGGCACATCACCGTGGCCGGTCAGCAGAATCACTGGCAAGTCCTTGTCTCGCGCGCGCAGGCGTGACAACAACTCAAGGCCGTCCATGCCGGGCATCCGTACATCGCTGAGCACCACACCTGGAAAGTGTTCCGGCAACTGGGCCAGGCATTCTTCGCCGCGCGGGTGCAGGCGCACTTCAAATCCTGAAAGCGTCAACCAAGGCTCGATGGCCTGGCGAATCGCGGCTTCATCATCCACGACAATCACTGAGTTGAGACTCATGGCTCCGACTCCAGAAAGTCATTGGGCAGGCTGAAACTGAACATGGCACCGCCAGCGACATTGCGCGCGCTCAGTTGCCCGCCCAGGCTGTGAATAATGGCGTAAGACACCGCCAGACCCAGACCCAGGCCGTCACCGACAGGCTTGGTCGTGAAAAACGGATCGAACAGGCTGGACAGGTGCGCGCTGTCGATCCCGGTCCCGGTGTCGGTCACACTCAGTTGCCATTGCTCACCGACCGCTTCGATCTTTACTTCCAGGCGCTTGCGTGGCCGCTCGCGCATGGCATCGAGCGCGTTGCGCAACAGGTTGATCAGCACTTGCTCAAGGCGAATGGCATCGCCGCGTACCCAGGCCGGTCGGGCCAGATGCAGGACGCATTCGATCTGTTCTTCGCGCAGGCGGGTGTCGAGCAGCAGCAGTGCCTGATCGACCACATGGGCCAGGTCCAGGCGTTCGCGCAGCCCGTCCGGGCTTTTGCGGGCAAAGGTTTTCAAGTGCCCGGTCAAGGCGGCCATACGGGTCAGTTGCTGATCGAGCAGCGCCAGCGCCTGATTGGCATCCTCGATACGACCCTGGTCGAGCAGCAGGCGCAACGTTGCCAGTTGCATGCGCTGGGCGGTCAGCGGCTGGTTGATTTCGTGGGCCAACGCCGCCGACATCTGCCCCAGGGCGGCGAGCTTGGTCGATTGCACCAGGCCTTCCTGGGCCGTGCGCAGGTCACGGGTACGCTCTTGCACCAGTTGCTCCAGTTCATCGCGGCTACGCTCACGCAGGCGTGCCATGCGCCAGCGCTGGGAGAGGAACAGGCACAGGAACACCAGCGTCAGCCACAGCCCGGCGGCGGCCAGTGCGGCATTGCGCACATCTTCATTGGCGGCTTCAGGCTTGCGCAGCAGGTGCAGGGTCCAGTTTTCATCCGGCAGGCTCATGGACTGCCAGAGATAATCGGCCGTACCTGATGGTGCTTCGACCCGGCTCAGGTGGCTGTTCGGTCCGAAGCTTTGCAGCACGCGGCTGCGCAGTGGCGACAAGGGTTTTTTGTCGTACTGGCGGGTGCTGAGCAATTCGGCGCGGTCTTCAACCGAAATCGGCAGCAGCTCGCGGTAGCGCCATTCAGGCTGGTTGGCCAGAAACGCAATGCCTTTGGTGTCGCTGACCATCAACAGGTCAGTGGTATTGAGTGCCCATTCGCGTTCCAGACTCGGGAACTCCAGCTTGACCACCATGGCGCCCATGAATTCGCCGTGGTCGTCGAGCACCGCGTTGGACAGGAAGTAACCCGGAATGCCGGTGGTCACGCCAACGGCATAGAAACGGCCCACGCCTTTGGCGCGGGCTTGTGAAAAGTACGGACGAAAGCCGTAGTTGTTGCCGACGTAGCTCTGTGGCGTGCGCCAGTTACTGGCGCCCACTGCAACGCCATGGCGGTCCATCAGTTCAAGTGTCGATGAGTGGGCGGCGCCGTTGATGCTTTCCAGCTTGCGGTTGAGTTCGGCTTGCGCCTGCTCGCTGAGCGGACCACTGACGGCTGCCCGGATCTCGCTGTCCAGCGCCAGCACCGCCGGCAGGGCGCGATAGCGTTCGATCAGCGTGTGCAGGGTATTGGCATACAACGACAGTTGCAGGTTGGCGCGGCGGGCCTCTTCGCTCAAAACATGCTGCTGCGCCTGGTGCATTGCCAGCCCCGCGCACAGCACCGCGCCGCTGACGATGATCAGGACATAGATGAACAGGCGCAGGGTACGCTGGGTAGAGGTCATGGACGGACTGCCTTGGCAAGGAACACTGGCAGCCAGGCTGCCAGTGTTTCGTCAAACGTCTTACAGCAGGGTGAAGCTGGCCTCTTTGACGTCGGCCGAATCCAGGCCGATCATCACTTTGAATTCACCGGCTTCGGCAGCGTACTTGAGTTTCTGGTCATAGAACTTCAGGTCGTTTTCGCTCAACGTGAAGGTCACGACTTTTTCTTCGCCCGGCTCCAGGCTGACTTTCTCGAACCCCTTGAGCGCCTTGACCGGCTGGCTGACCGAAGCGGCGACGTCATGCAGGTACAGCTGCACGACGGTGGCGCCGGCGACCTTGCCGGTGTTTTTCAGGGTCACGCTGGCAGTCAGCTTGTCCTGACGCTTGAGCCTGGCGGTGGACAACTTGACGTCAGACAGCTCAAAGCGGGTGTAGCTCAAGCCGTAGCCGAACGGGAACAGCGGGCCCTGGGTCTGCTCCTCGAAGTACTGCGAGGTGTAGTTGCCCGGGTGGCCTGGAGTATAAGGACGGCCGGTGTTCAGGTGCGCGTAATACAGAGGCAATTGACCCACCGAACGCGGGAAGGTCATCGGCAGTTTACCGGATGGGTTGTAGTCACCGAACAGCACATCGGCAATCGCGTTGCCGCCTTCGGTGCCGGAGAACCAGGTCTCCAGCATCGCGTCAGCCTGCTGCAGCTCTTCACCCAGCGCCAGCGGGCGGCCGTTCATCAACACCAGCACCAGTGGCTTGCCGGTTGCCTTGAGCGCCTTGATCAGGTCGCGCTGCTTGCCCGGAATATCCAGCGTGCTGCGGCTGGCCGATTCATGGGACATACCACGTGATTCACCGACCACCGCGACAATCACATCGGACTGCTCGGCGACCTTGACCGCTTCGTCGATCATTTCCTGGGCCGGACGCGGGTCGACTTCGATTTCTTTTTCGATGAAGTTCAGGTAATCGAGAACATACTCTTTGTCACTGACGTTGGCGCCACGTGCGTAAACCAGTTTGGCCTTGTCACCCACAGCGTTGCTCAGGCCTTCGTAGATCGTGACCGACTGGTGGGGGCGACCGGCCGCCGACCAACTGCCGAGCATGTCGAGTTTGCTTTGCGCCAGGCTGCCGATCACGGCAATGGTGCCCTGCTTTTTGAGTGGCAGCGTGTCGTTCTGGTTCTTCAGCAGAACCATGGTCTTGCGCGCCACATCGCGGGCTTCGGCGCGGTGCAGGCGGTCGTCCGAGTAGGTGTCGGCAGGATCGTCGGCAGCGTTGCCAATGCGCCGGTACGGGTCAGCGAACAGTCCCATGTCGTACTTGGCACCCAGCACTTCGCGCACTGCGTTGTCGATTTCCGTGATCGAGACTTCGCCGTCCTTGACCAGGCCTGGCAAGTGCTCGCCGTAGGCTTCATCGTTCATGCTCAGGTCGACACCGGCCTTGATCGCCAGCTTGGCCGCTTCACGCTCGTCCTTGGCCACACCGTGCTTGATCAGCTCGCCGATTGCGCCATGGTCGCTGATGGTCACGCCCTTGAAGCCCCAGTCCTTGCGCAGCAGGTCTTGCATCAACCACAGGTTGGCGCTGGAGGGCACGCCATTGATCGAGTTAAGGGCGACCATCACGCCACCGGCGCCGGCATCGAGACCGGCACGATACGGCGGCAGGTAGTCCTGGTACATGCGCGTCGGGCTCATGTCCACGGTGTTGTAGTCACGGCCGCCTTCAACGGCGCCATACAGGGCGAAGTGCTTGACCGCTGCCATGATGCTGGTCTTTTCAGCCGGGTCCTTGCTCTGGAATGAGCGGACCATCACCTCGGAAATTTTCGACACCAGGTGGGTATCTTCACCGAAGCCTTCAGAGCTGCGGCCCCAGCGCGCGTCGCGGGAAATATCGACCATCGGCGCAAAGGTCATGTCGATGCCGTCGGCGGCCGCTTCCTTGGCCGAAATACGCCCACTCAGGGCGATGGCGTCCATGTCCCAGCTGGCCGCCATACCCAGGCTGATCGGGAAAATGGTGCGATGGCCGTGGACCACGTCGTAGGCAAAGAACATCGGAATTTTCAGCCGGCTCTTGGCCACTGCCGCTTCCTGCAGCGGGCGGTTTTCCGCGCGGGTGATGGAGTTGAACGTGCTGCCAATGCGGCCGGCGGCAATTTCCTTGAGAATCTTCGGTTGCGGCATCTCTTTGCTGATGCTGATCAGCCGCAGTTGACCGATTTTTTCATCCAGGGTCATTTGCTTCATCAGGTCATTGATGAAAGCATTCTTGGCTTGCAAAGGTGTTTGCTGCGAAGCTCTGGCCGGTGTAGCTGCCAGCGCCGTTTGACTGGTCAGAGCGACCGCCAGACCTATTAGGCACAACTTGTTCATGAATGATTTCTCAAGGCTTTTGCCGACAACTTGCATTGAATACCAGGCTTGCAGGTGGGGAATCTGAACCTTTGGCGTTATTGTCCGGACAGAGTGCAGGGTAGTCGTTGGGCTAATTGTTGCATCATGCTTCGCATAGACAACGGTTTTTGCCTGATACTCCGTGGTAGGCGCCAGATTATGCCGGGGAACTTGCCGTTTGGCTAAGGCACGTCGTTTCATGAAACGTAAAAACTACAAGAGGAGACCCGCCAGGATGCATCCAGAGGGTGACGCAAGTACCTCGAAACTGTGCTGCAAAGCGGCAAGCGGCCCTGCACTGGTATACGATGTCCGGCTATGCGGGTCGTGTGTGCGGGTGAAGCCTTGAAGTTTGTGCTGGGATGGGTGCTGTGGTGCTGCATGTGCAGCCAGGTGGTACGGGCCGATGAGCCCGCTTTGTTGTTTCCGCCGCTGACCGGTCGGGTGGTGGATGCTGCCCAGTTGCTTGACATGCCGACCACCGCACGGTTGTCGCAGATGTTCCAGGAGCATGAACAGGCGACCGGCGAACAGATCGTGGTGGTTACCCTGGTTGATCTGCAAGGCGCGACCATCGAAGAGTATGGCGTGCGGCTGGCCAAGACCTGGTCGATCGGCCAGAAGGGTAAACACGATGGTGTCCTGCTGATCGTCTCGCGGGATAACCGCAAGGTCCGCATCGAGGCCAGCAGTGGTCTGCGCGACCAGCTCAGTGATGCCCAGTCGGCGCTGATCATCAACATGCTGGTGACTCCCCAGTTCCGTGAGGGCAATTTTGCCACTGGCATCGAGCTAGGCTCGCAGGCCATCGTCACGGCATTGGGCGGGCATGTGCCGGACGGGCCTGAACCCGTTTCCGACAACCTTTATCCAGGGCAACCTGCCAGCACCTTATGGCCGGCATTGCTGGCACTGGCAGCGCTGGTGCTGATGATGTCGACCTGCGCCATGACCAATCTGGGCCGGCGCATGCGTTTGAAAGGCAGCAGTGCGGCAACCCGGCATGATGACGATCAGGGGTTTGGCGGCGGTGGTGCCTCCGGCAACTGGTGAGTGTGACTCTGAAAGAGGGATACATGGCTTTACTCAGTGAGGATGAACAGCGGCAGGTCGCCGAGGCGATTGCCCGCGTTGAACAGCGCACCGATGCCGAACTGGTCACTGTGCTGGCGGCCAAGGCTGATGATTACGCTTACGTGCCGTTGGTATGGGCCGGAGCCATGGCGCTGCTGGGGCCGGGTGTCTTCAACTATGTCACTGACTGGTTCAACGCCAGCCAGTTGGTGCTGGCCCAATTGGTCACATTTCTGCTGGTTGCGCTGATGTGCCGTATTCCTCCGGTCACCAGCCGCCTGGTACCGTCTTCAGTGCGCCGCTGGCGGGCAGGTAATCTGGCCCGCCGGCAGTTTCTTGAACAGAACCTGCATACCGCGCCGGGCGGTACAGGAATTCTGCTGTTTGTCTGTGAAGCCGAACGTTATGTCGAAATTCTCGTCGATCATGGCATTTCCAGTCGTCTCAACGACCAGACCTGGAAAGCCATGATCAACGTCTTTACCCAGCAGATACGCAACGGCCAGAACCTGAATGGGTTTCTAGGCTGTATCCATGCCTGTGGCGAGTTGCTGGCCGATCATCTGCCCTCGACCCGTAGCGTCCCTGAAAAGTCCAGGCGGCTGGTGGTGCTTGACTGATAAAGGGGTGTTTCATCTGTTGATCAGGCAACGCGCCAGACGCCCTGAAACGACGCCAGATAATGCTTGAGGCTATCCAGATCTGCCTGGCCTGGCAGCCGTTCAGCGGTTCGCGACAGGTAGGTTTCAAAATAGGCGTACAGCGAATCAGGCGCTTTGCGCGCTTCAAGTAGCCAGGTGTTTCTGGCGTTGTTCAGGTTGGACACTGCGCTGATTTGTGCGAGCTTGCCAGCCAGGGCTCCGGCCTGACCGGCAATGTTCCGGAACTGGGCAAGGCTCTCGGTGTGGCGCTGTGTGAGCTTGTCACGCTCGTCGAGAAGTTGCTGATAGGTGATGCTGTCGCCGATCTTGCCAAGCAGAGCTTTCAGCCTGGACAGCCCGGCTTGCAGCAGCGCGATTTTTGGGTTCGGCAGGGTCAGCGCGGAAAGTTCTTCTGGTGTTGGCAATAGCGCCTGCAGGTTGTTGAGCAAATTGCTTTGCTCATACGTTTTGATCATCTCATTCAACAGGTGCCGGTCTTCGGCAATTGTCATCAGTTTTTTGTCCAGTTCGCTCTTGTCCTTAGTTAAAGCGTCCAGTTGTTGTCGCAGGCTGTTTTGCAGGGTGTTGTCGTGCAGTTCCAGAGTGATCTTTTCCACGTCATCAATCCGTCGCTCCAGCATCTGTGCTGCGGTGAGCAGGGTTGCCTTGAGCTCGGCCAGTCGAGTGTTGTATCGCTCAGTAACGCGGGCCAGGGCCTCGGCTTTTCGTTCGGCGCTCAGCGAGATATCGGCTTCCACCCGATCTTTGATGCGGGCGATGCTGTCCAGATCGGTATTGCGTACCAAGGCCAGCAACTTGCCCAGGTATTCATTAAACGTCTGATCGGCCAGTATCACGGTGCTTTGCAAACGGGGAAGTTTTTCCTGAAGGTAGGGAAGCCAGTCGAGTTGCAGCGAATTGATCTGCGCGTGGATCAAAGCCCATGCGCTCTTCATGATGTCTGGTTGGGGGGCGGTAAATACAGAACTGTGGGTTGCCGTCATGATCGTATCCTTGGTCGTTGTTGAATGCCTTGGGTTTTGTACGAAAACTGCCTTCGCTCGCCGATTTTTCGTACAGAACTTAGTGGCGGTTGAATTGCTCAAGCGCTTCGCGATAGGTTTGCAACATGGGCGCCACAATGTTTTTAACGTTGGCCCAGGGCTTTACAACGGAGGAAAAGTAATAGGCGAAGTCGAACAGCTCCTGGCTGTTGTTGACCTTTTTAAGTTGTTCAGCTGACTCGGTAATTTCATAAGCCAGTGCGGCCCAGAGGTTTTGCAGATTCTTGGCACTGGCCTGGGCGTCGGCCATTCGGTATTCCATGTTTTGCAGATTCAGCTCCAGCTCTGCAACGGCGCTACTGAGTGAATTGAGGCGGCGCAGCTCATCAACCTTGATCGCTTTTCGGTCAATATGGTCTTTTTGCCTGGCACGCAGTTCCTGGGCCTGTTTGCCGGTAATGTCATCTGCAATCAGAAAACCCACCAACCCGCCAAACAATCCCCACCAACGGTTGTTGCGGGTGTTTTTTATCCCGGCGGTGAGTTCATCGATGTAGCCGGTCAACCGTTGGATATCGTCTTCGAGCTCTCTGGTTTTTTTATCCAGACCAGCGTTCCTTGCCAACACCGTCTTGTGCTTTACGTCAGGTATCAGAACTGTGGAAAGGGCGTTGGCAAAGGATTCGATGTCGTTCGCGAGCCGTTTCGCACTCTGCTCATGTTCCTTGATGGTGGTCGCTATATTCTCCAGCCATTCGGCGAGCCGAATGACAATACGCTGGTCCTGTTCACTCAAGGGGTTACCCGGCGTATTTTTCACGATGTCCAGCGTCAGATCGGCGACCGTCAGATCAAACTGGTCGATGATCTCCATACGATCGACAGCCTGTATGATCCGGCTACCCTGAAGGGTGAAGCTTTCTGCAAAACTCTCGATATCCAGGCCCACTGTGGTCATCGAGTTTTCAATACCTGACCAGCTTCTGGCGTGCTGGTTGATGGCTTGATAGGTCTGTAGAAGGTCAGTTGACGTCAAGCCAGACACCGCGCTGTCACGAAGGCGCAGCCGATCTTCGAGGTCTTTCAGGGTGATCGGCAGATCCAGGCTATGGCGTTCATAACGCTTGATATTGAAAATATCTTCTGCGGTTACATACAGAGCGGGTGGGCGCCCTCCATAGTGTTCATCTTCGGCAGCGGTGATCAGATAATCTACAAACAGGACAGAGATATCCCGTCCTTCCAAAGGTTGCAAGGCGATATTCATTGTCACTTTCCTTGTGGTACAGCAGTGAGTGGCGGCGACGTTGGTCGTCTGAAATGAGGGGGTGCTGTTGTCGAACTGTGTTGGGTAGTTAATAGGTGCGCCGTTCACGTCGGCGATCAACTTGTTCAAGTGCGTGCAAGTAAGTGTTCAGTAACTGCGACAGGATGTTTTTTATCCGGCGCCAGGGGGTTAAAACGGATGAAAGATAATGGGCGAGATCGAAAGGGGCCGGCGTGGAGTTGATGGTTTTTATTTCGCTGGCCGATTGATTGATGGTATGGGAGCGCTTGCGCCACTGTGCTTGCAGTGCCGACACGCTGTTATGAGTTTGGCTCATTAGAAATGCTGTATTGCCAAGCCGGTTTTGCCAGGCGTCCAGCGCACCCGATAGCGAAACGGCTGGTTGCGTCCGTTCCAGAATGACAGTGGAGATGAGGGGGCACATCTGATTTTCAGCGATCATGACTACGTCCTTGTAGTGCGTTTTTCAAACAATTGAATCGGGCTGGTCCCGTAGGTATTGCTGTGTATCGAACTGACGGGGCAATTAGTAACACGGACTTTTTACGTGCTTCAAACCAAATGGCTTTTATAGTTGTAGCTGTGTGTTGGTAATTGTTATTTGATTTTTCTTTCGGAACATAACGGCTGCATTTGCTGAACAGTCTGACAAAATTGTCCCCCTTTTCCGCTTGCCAAGCCTAAAATGCGCCTTTGATTTTCACGTCCCATCGGGACACCCGAGGCGTTTCAAATGTCAGTTTCCAACGATGCCGCTACCGGCTCTGTAGTGGATCAGCGTGCCCAATTCTTCACCTTGCTGGACGATTGCCTGGCGCAGAGTGCGCTGGTCAAGCTGGTCCTGGCCCGCTATGTCGGTGCCGAGACCGACCTGCAGCGTATCCTCATCGCGCCGGTGACCCTCAAGGGCCAGGCCTGCCTGTCGTTCGTGTACCGTTACAAGACCCGCGACATCACCAAGAATCATCCGCTGGCTGAGGCTGTGGCGCTGATCGCCGATCTGCTGCCAGGCTCGTTTCGCAATGCTCACCTGCTGTCGCTCAGCGATGAAGTGCAGCTGGAGTTCAGCAAGAAGGGCAAGGCCAATCTGTCACGCAGCCAGGCCGGGCCATCGCGTGTTGCGCCTGCGGCGGCCCATGATCGGGAGAAAAAACGCTACCTGGAGCTGACCCGGCCGTTTCTCACCGACCTGGGCGTTACCAACCGCCAGCATGAATTGATTCCTGCCATGTCACGCAAGTGGAAGCAGATCAACAAGTTCATCGAAGTGTTCTCCCATGCCCTGGCTAGCTCGGCTATCCGCCTGGACAAGCCGGTGCGGGTGGCCGACTTTGGCTCCGGCAAAGGCTATCTGACCTTCGCGATCCACGATTACCTGCGCAATACCTTGCAGGTGCAGGGCGAGGTCACCGGTGTTGAGTTGCGCGAAGACATGGTCACCCTGTGCAACAACGCGGCCGCACGGCTGGAGCATCCGGGCCTGGTGTTTCGCTGTGGTGACGTGCGCAGTGTGGCGCCCAGCGAGCTGGAGGTGATGATCGCTTTGCATGCCTGCGATATCGCCACTGACTATGCGATTCACACTGGCATCCGCTCCGGGGCGGCGATCATCATGTGCTCGCCTTGCTGCCACAAGCAGATTCGCCAGCAGATTCAGAGCCCGGGCCTGCTGCAACCGATGCTGCAATATGGTTTGCACATGGGCCAGCAGGCCGAGATGGTCACCGACAGCCTGCGTGCCTTGCTGCTGGAGGCCTGTGGCTACGAGACCAAGGTCTTTGAGTTCATTTCGCTGGAGCACACCAACAAGAACAAGATGATCCTGGCCGTCAAACGCGCCGGGCCGGTTGATCCGGCGTCCATCCTGGCGCGCATTGGCGAACTGAAAAGCTTCTACGCCATCGACGAGCAGTGCCTGGAAACTCTGTTGCGGGCTGACGGCTACTTTAGCTGAGCTTCACTGTCGTAGCGGGCGCACTGACTACCGTAGTCTTGCGCCCGAGAATCACCGTACCGACCACCGCGGCGGCGAAAATCCAGGTCACCGGCTCGACCTGTTCGCCGAACAGCAGGGCCGACAGGGCGATGGTGAAGAAAATCTGCAGCAACTGAATCTGGCTGACCCGCGAGATGCCGCCCATTGCCAGCCCCGAATACCAGGCAAAAAAGCCCAGAAATTGCGAAAACAAGGTGACGTAACCGAACGCCCACCAGGCTTGCGGCGAAATCGCGCCCTGGTGCTGGCTGGCCAGCCAGGCCACTGGCCCCAGCAGAAGCGGGAACGACAGCACCAATGCCCAGCAGATCACCTGCCAGCCGCCCATCTGTCGTGCCAGCCGACCACCTTCGGCATAGCCCAGGCCACCGACGGCCACTGCAGCTAACATCCACAGGTCGCCCAGCTGGATGCTGCCGGCACCATTGATCAATGCGTAGCCCAACACCAGAGCACTGCCCAGCGCCGCGCAGCTCCAGAACGAGCGTGATGGACGTTCGTGAGCCAGCCAGGCGGCATAGAGGGCGACGAACAAGGGCTGGATGCCATTAACCAGCGCGGCATGCGAGGCCGGCAGGCTCTGCATGGCCCAGGCCGACAGCACCGGAAAGCCGACAATCACCCCCAGCACCACCAGCAGCAGGCCTTTGAGCTGGGCGAAGGTGGGCAGCTTTTCGCGGCGCCACAACAGCAGCAGTGCCGCCGGAATCGCCGCCAGCAAGGCGCGGCCCATGCCGTTGAGCAGTGGATGGATGTCCTGAACCACGATGCGTGTCATCGGCAGGGTCAGGCTGAAAATGATCACGCCCAGCAGGCCCAGGGCCATACCGGTATTTTCACGAGAAGACATGGGAAACGCCAAATGCCAGAAGAGAACAGGATCGTCATCAGGCCATAGAACCGGCGGCCGTGCCTTCTACAGCTAGCGGCAGATTGAGCAGTACAGTTAGGAGCTCTGGTTGGCGAGCGGGAAACTGTTCATTGAGCTGAATCAATACCTTTGTCATGCACTACGGCAATGCTGGAGGCCTGTCACGTCAGGAGAGTCAGCATGAGCAGCACCTTTTTTATTCCAGCAGTGAACCTGATCGGTGCCGGCTGTATAAATGAGGCTATGGACGCGATCGGTAAATACGGTTTGCTCAAGGCGTTGATCGTGACCGATGCGGGGCTGGCCAAGGCCGGCGTGGCCAGTCGGGTCGCGGGTCTGTTGGTCGAGCAGGGGATTGATTCGGTGATCTATGATGGCGCCCGGCCCAACCCGACCATTGCCAATGTTGAGCAAGGTCTGGCGCTGCTCCAGCAACACGGGTGTGATTTCGTCATTTCTCTGGGAGGCGGCTCGCCCCACGACTGTGCCAAAGGCATTGCCCTGTGTGCCAGCAATGGCGGGCATATCAGCGATTACGAAGGCGTTGACCGTTCTGCACGTGCGCAGTTACCGCTGGTGGCGATCAACACCACCGCCGGTACAGCCAGTGAAATGACGCGGTTCTGCATCATTACTGACCAGACCCGGCACGTGAAAATGGCGATCATCGACCGCAATGTCACGCCGATCCTGTCGGTCAATGATCCGCAAATGATGGTGGGTATGCCGCCAGCGCTGACGGCCGCCACCGGCATGGATGCGCTGACCCATGCAATCGAAGCGTACGTTTCCACGGCTGCCACGCCGATTACCGACGCTTGTGCCTTGAAAGCCATCGGCCTGATTGCAGGTAACCTGCTGCGTGCCGTAGAGCAGGGCGATGACCTGCCGGCGCGGGAGAACATGGCCTATGCCCAGTTTCTCGCTGGTATGGCATTCAACAACGCCTCGCTGGGGTATGTGCATGCCATGGCGCACCAGTTGGGCGGCTACTATGATTTGCCCCACGGAGTGTGCAATGCGGTCTTGCTGCCCCATGTGCAGCGCTTCAATGCCTCGGTCAGCGCTGTGCGATTGACTGATGTGGCGCACGCCATGGGCGAAAGCATTCGCGGTTTGTCCCCCGAAGCCGGTGCCCAGGCGGCGATCCGGGCGATCAGCGAGTTGTCTGCCAGCGTCGGCATACCTGCCGGGCTGAGCGAGCTGGGGGCATTGGCAGCCGACATCCCGATTCTGGCCGCCAACGCGCTGAAGGACGCCTGCGGGCTGACCAATCCACGACCTGCCGATCAGCAGCAGATCGAAGACATTTTCCGCCAGGCCCTGTGACCTTACCGGCAGCCGGTGGCGGGTTCAAACCACGGCCGGGTGCCCTGCAAGAGGGATTCTTGATGAGCATAACCTCCATGGACATTTGCCAGGCCGCCGAACGACTCGAAGGCTTTGTTGGCTATCACCGCAAGATCCAGACATATATCGTGCGCTTCAGCGAAGACTCGTTCGGCATGGATGTCGATGAACACAGCATCACACCAGTGCGTGAGTTCGTCTGGACGGGCGCTGAAGGCTCGCCCATGACGCTGGACCGCGAACGGCTGCAGATGCTGGTCAACCAGAACATCGACAGCCGCCTGGGCATCACTGAACCACTGCGTGTCTATCTGCACCGCCATGACCTGCCACCGATTCGCGCCGAGCGTTTGCTAAAGGCGGGCTGAGCAGTTTAATGAAGCGCCTGCTGGGTCTGGCGCACCAGAGCCAACAGGTAAGGTGCTCCCTGCTGGCTGATGGCCTGGCGCAGAACCTTTTCCGAAACCGTGGCGCCGTTGTGGCTGGCGGCGCGGCAGTAGCGATAGACCCGGTCGACGATCTGTTGCTGGTCAGGTGCTTCAGGCAGCGCCGCAGCGGCCTGTACCAGTAACAGATAGCGCAGGGCGAGGGTGCGGATTGCCAGGGTCGCAGCCCATTCGACCAGGGTCACACCATAATCCTGACCGGCGCTGGTGGTGGAAATGAAGGGAAAACCGGTGCGGGTCATCTCGGCAGCCATAAAGCGTTTGAGTACCGGTTCCAGCGCTGCGCCTGCCGCGCTGTAGGCCAGTTCGCGTACCTGCGGTTTGAGGTTCACGCGGTTGTGTTGCGGGGTTTGGCCAGCTTCGATATCGATGGCGGCCATCACGCTCTGGCGCAAACTGTCTGGCACGAACGGTGCTTGAGTGATTTCGAACAGCACCAGCAACAGTGGATCGGTGACGATGAGGGCCGGATCGGCGGCCGGTAACTGGTAGCCCCGAGTCAGCGGCGCAGCCGCTTCGCCCCATTGTGCATAAGGCACCTGGTTCAGTTGCCCGACCAGCTCATACAGTTGCACGAGAACATCACCGGCGGATCGCTGCGAACCGAGCACCAGCTCATTGAAGAAATTGACCGTGCTGACCCAACCCTGATCATCGAGGCCGTCAAAGGTGCTCGGGCTGCTGGCTGAAGAGCGATAGTCATCCTCAAGCTGTTCTTCGAGCTGGAACGGTGCGTCACTGAACAGCACCAACCGGGTCACCTCCGGGCAGCTCATGGTTGCCGACTTGACGGTCAGCTCATTGATGCGCCGGTACATGCGCGGGTAGGTCGAGCAGATGTCCGGCAAGGCCGGTTCACCGCGTGCCGCATGAATCGAGCAACGACCGTGCTGCAGGGCCAGGCACTGATTGTGGTCATTTTTCTTTATCCGGTAGTCGTCATGCTCCCGGGCGATCAGGTTGAGCAATTCGGGCGCCGTCTGGCCTGCGCGTTCAATCCAGCGCGGTGTCACGGCAATCGGCCAGTTCTGACAGCACGTGTCTTCACAACGCTCGGCCAGACAGGAAAACGACTGGATGTACTGGAACGCCTTGACGGGCAGAGTGGCCATACACACCTCAAGCAGAAGGATCGCTTAAAGCCCCTTGAGTGGCGTGGCGGGGCTGGTGGTTCCATGGGGCTGGCGGTTTAATCACCAGTCTTCTGAGGCTGGCAGTAGGGATTACTGTTATGAACTACCTGGTTATCAAGACTCACCGCAGCGAATACCCGGATCCCATCACTTTCGAGCGGGGTGAGTCGCTATCGGTGGGGGAGCGCTACGAGGGACCTGAAGGTTGGGATGACTGGTTCTTTTGCACCAATGCCCGGCAGGTGGGTGGTTGGGTTCCCGGTCAATTGATCCAGTGGGTAGACGATACGACTGCGCTGGCGCTGGAGGATTACAGCGCCCATGAACTGGATGTAGAGCAAGGCGAATCGCTGACAGGGTTGAGGCAGCTTAACGCTTGGGTCTGGTGTGTGCGGCGCAGTACCTTGGAACAAGGTTGGGTGCCGTTGCTTAACCTGCGCAGGGATTCGTCAAGGCGGCCATAAGCAACTTGCTTGTCGATGACATATTGAAAGCGGCTTGATGGCGAGTTGAATCAACCGCTTTGCGGCCTGGCCTGATGGCATCTCAGGCACCAGACCACGCCTGTCACCAGCAGGACAATGGCTGACCACTGCATTGCATCCGGCCAGTGCCCCTCCCACACAAAGCCCAGCAGTAACGCGGCCAGGGTTTCGATGACCAGCACCTGGCCACTGAGTGCCAGTGGCAGCAGGCGACTGGCCTGATTCCACAGTGCCCCGCCAAGCAGCGAAGCGAGCAGGGCCACGCCGCCGGCAACCATCAGATGGCTGAGCCACTTCTGGGGATCATGGTGGGTTATCTCCGGCCCCAACAGGGGAATGGCCAGCAGCAGGGACTGGGCGCCGGTCATGACGCCGGCCAGTAACGCCCAATCGTAGGCTGATACGCCCGGCATGCGATTCAGGCGTCGGGCATTGCTGACCGCGAACCAGCTCCAGGTCAGCAATGCGCCGAAGGCACAGAGCAGGCCGGGGCCGATATGGGCTGACTGGCCAGCAGCGCCGGTTTGCAGGGTGTGCAGGCTGATCAGCGCCGCTCCCGCACCGGCGCAGCACAGTGATGGTGCCAGACGACGCAGGGGGACGGCCTGGTCA
This sequence comes from Pseudomonas sp. 21LCFQ010, assembly GCF_024129905.1. NCBI lineage: Bacteria > Pseudomonadati > Pseudomonadota > Gammaproteobacteria > Pseudomonadales > Pseudomonadaceae > Pseudomonas > Pseudomonas sp. 21LCFQ010. The sequence goes on from NZ_JAMYDZ010000005.1 coordinate 152,784, forward strand.
TCATTGCGCCCGGCCAGCGCAACCAGCACTGGAATCAAGCCGACGATCAGTGATGTGGTGGCGACTCCGGCCAGTTGTACGCCGCTGCCGACCAGTGTGTAGTACAGCAGATTGCCGATCAGGCTCAGCCAGAATAACGAAATCCAGTCTTCGCGACGCAATGCGGCGTACGCGATGCGCCAGCGCGGTGTCAGCAACACGGCGCAAATCAGGCCGTAGCAAAGAAAACGCAGGATGGCGAACTGGGCGCCAGACAGTTCCGGTGCGAGCTTGGGGCCGAGAAATATCACCCCCCAGCATAATCCGGCGCCAACCCCATAAAACATGCCCTTGAGCACAACCCGATCTGCCAGCATGAGCCTGTCGCCTTATTCAAATGCAAGGCTGCGAGTCTAGGTGGGGGGAGCGGGTGGATATTGCTCGAAAATTCCGGATTTTTTACCCAGGCTGTTTTTACCGGGGTGATTTCATGCCAGTGGTTTTGCGCCAGACGGCCGGTGTGGTACCGCACTGCCGGCTCATTGCTCTGGTCAGCGCTGCCTGGTCGCAAAAGCCGCAGCGCAGGGCAATCTCGGCAATCGGCAGGTGCGTATCGGTCAACCAGCGCTGGGCCTGGCGCAAGCGAACCTGAGTCAGCCAGGCTTGCGGGGTGGTATCGAGCAGTTCACGAAAGCGCAGGTGTAATTGGCTCAGGCTGACGGCCGCGAGGCTCGCCATAGCTTCATTGCTCCAGGCTGCGGCCGGATTGGCCTGTACTTGCGCAAGCAGGCGCTGGAGACCTCCAGTTGCCGATTGAGGCCCGGCGACGAGTGCGGACACTAGCAGCGGTGCGAGTTGCTCGGCGTGGTTGATCAGGGCTTGACTGCCTGCCAGCTCGGCAAATTCAATCAGTCGTCTGGCGGCTGGCGAAACAGGCACATAAATGCGTTGGGCCAACGTATCGAGGGCTTTGTCCTGCAACCAACTGCTCGGGCAGTCGAGCACCAGAAAACAGCTGTCTGCATCCGCCTGTTGCGCGTGTGCCATGCCGGGTGCCACCAGTGCTGCCGTTGAGGTGTCGAGCCTGGCGCCATGACCTTGTACTTCTATTTCCATCCGCCCATGGATCGGCAGCACCAGTTGCGTAAATGCGTGCTGGTGGTGAGGGGATTCACCCTGATAACGGCGAATGGTGAGAACTGGGCTCATGGCACCCTGTTGCAGATAGTCAAAAGTCTGGTTGGCTGAATTTACCATAGCCATCTGCCTGATGGTTCCGGTTCCGCCATGAGCGGCCGGCCGGCTCTTCCCACTTGGTCCGCAGTGCTTGTCTGAACAATATTAGGCTTACCCGCGAATCTGCTTCCACTCCAGCCCGTAGCGCGCCAGGTATTTGCGCAACCGGTCGGCGTCGTTGGGGTTGGCCTTGCCCTGGCGGGACACGTCGAACAGTTTGCGTCCGGCATCGGACAGGCTGCCTGCGTGGCGGCAGACGTCGATCACTGCCTTGAGTTGCAGACGATCGAACAGGTCCAGCTCAAGGTCGTCTTGCAGCAGCGGTTGCAGGTCGTCCTGTTCGGCAACCAGGCCCCAGGCATAGCTCAGGCGCTGGATTTCTTCCTCGACCTGGCTCTGGTCGATGCGCCCGCTGTCGGCCAGGGTCGCCATGCGCGTGATCGACGCTGAAAGCTCACGGAAATTGCCCAGCCAGGCGGCTTGGCTGGAACTGGCGAAATCCAGGTAGCGGCGCCGCGCTTCAAGGTTGAAGCGAACCAGTCGGCCCTGCTCGCGGGCATGACGTTCCAGTTCGAAGTCGATGTTCGGCTCTATGTCTTCGCGGCGGCCGCTCAGGCCAGGGAGGTTGAAGGTCCACAGGTTGATCCGCGCATACAGGTCCTCACGAAACAGCCCTTGGGCCACCCGCTCGCGCAGATCGCGGTGGGTGCCGGCGATGATCAGAAAGTCGCTGTCGACCTCTTTGTCCGAGCCCATGGGGAAGAAGCGTTTTTCTTCGATGGCTTTGAGCAGCATGGCCTGTTCATCGGCGCCCAGTTCGCCGATCTCGTCGAGAAACAGCATACCGCCGTCTGCCGCACGCAGCAGGCCGTCGCGGGCATTCTGGGCGCCGGTGAACGCGCCCTTGATATGACCGAACAGTGCCGACATGGCGCCGTCGCCGCGCAAGGTCGCGCAGTTCACTTCCACAAAACGGCCCTGCACCTGATGCCGGCTGCGCTTGAGCTCAAAGATGCGCCGGGCCAGAAACGACTTGCCGGCGCCGGTCGGGCCGATCAGCAGCATCGGTGCGGTGGAGCGCAGCGCGACCCGCTCGATCTGTTCGATGGTTCGGTTGAAGGTGGTGCTGCGGGTGGCGATGCCTGACTTGAGAAACGCCAGGCCTTCCAGGCGCTTGCCGGCGAAGCGCGAAGCGATGTGGTCGTAGCGCGACAGATCCAGGTCGATGATCGAGTGGGTACCCGGTGCGCGCAGGTCCGGTTCCAGACGGCGGGCAGGTGAGGTCTGCACCAGGCGCGCCGGCAGGTAGCGAGCCTCAGTGAGCAGAAACCAGCAGATCTGCGCCACGTGGGTGCCAGTGGTGATGTGGATCAGGTAGTCCTCATGCTCGGTGTCGAAGGCATACGCTGCGGCGAAGTCATGCAGGGCGCCATACACCTCCTGAAAGTCCCAGGGATTTTTCAGGTCCATCGGCTGCAGACGGACTTCAGTCTCCGGCGAGACCTGACGGATATCATCGGCCACGCGCTGGGCCAGGCTAACGTCACGGGCGTCGATGCTGTGGATCAGCTCCAGGCGATCAATCAGCAGGTCTGGTTGCTGGCACAGGCCGACAGTAGGCCGCCAGACGGACCAGCGGTTGGCGCCTTTGCCGACCCGGTCGAGCTTGGAGCCGATAAACCCTATAGCCACAGTACGCTTGCCTGACATTTTTATCCTTTGAGATAAATTACGATAGCAAAGGATAATTTTTGCCAATGGTTTTGTCTTGCTGATCGACCTGTAAAATTCAGAATTTAAAATTAATTTGTTATTAATCAAATAGTTATAAATTTATTTGGAGTGATTTACGAAAGCTGGCACAGCGGCTGCAATACCTCTGATAACAACGGAACATCAGAGCGAGACGCCAAGATGGCCAACTTCAAACTGTTCAATCGCCAGGCGGCGACCTTACCGGTCACTGACACTGTCAATGCAAGCCAGGCGCCGGCCTATGCCTACAACGCCCGTCACAAGCTGGCACAACTGGCGGTGACCGGTTGCCTGAACCAGACCTTCCATGCCTCGGCCCAGGCCCAGCTTGACAGCGTGCTGCAACTGGTCGCTGAGCTGGACAGCCGCTACGTGGCCAAGGCGGCGGTGTATGCCCGCCAGCGAGGACACATGAAGGACATGCCGGCACTGCTGTTGGCTGCGCTGGTGGCTCAGCGCTCGGCGCTGGTGCCCGAACTGTTCGCTCAGGTGGTGGACAGCGGCAAGATGCTGCGCACCTTCGTGCAGATTCTGCGCAGCGGCGTGACCGGGCGTCGCTCCCTGGGCTCGCAGCCCAAGCGTCTGGTGCAGGACTGGCTGAACAATGCCAGCGAGTACCAGTTGTTGCAGGCATCGGTAGGCACGCAGCCTTCGCTGGCTGATGTGGTGAAGATGGTCCACCCCAAACCTGCCGAAGCCTGGCGTGCCGCGTTCTTTGCCTGGTTGCTCGGCAAACCGGTGGATGTGCAGGCCTTGCCGGAGCTGACCCGTGACTTGCTGGCGTTTCGCAGCGGTGCCACGACCGAGGTGCCAGCGGTGCCATTGCAGTTGCTCGGCAATGAAACCCTCAGTGCCGAACAATGGGCTGAACAGGCCCGATACATGGGCTGGCAGGCATTGCGGATGAACCTCAATACCCTGGCGCGGCATGCTGCGTTCCAGGTGCCGGGATGCGCTGAGCAAGTGGCGGCGCGGCTGGCCGATGCTGCACAGGTGGCCAAGGCGCGGGTCTATCCGTACCAGTTGTTGGCCGCTTACCGAATGGCCGGCGACGAAGTCCCGCAGGTGGTGCGTGAGGCTTTGCAAGAGGCGCTGGAGTTATCGCTGGCCAACGTGCCGACGCTGCCGGGCGCGGTGGTGGTCTGCCCGGATGTGTCCGGTTCGATGCACAGCCCGGTCACCGGCTATCGGCAGGGCGCGACCACGGCGGTGCGTTGCATTGATGTGGCCGCACTGGTCGCCGCCGCCGTGCTGCGCAAGCAGCCCAAGGCCCGGGTGTTGCCGTTTGAGTTCGAGGTGGTCAAGGTCAGGCTCAACCCGCGTGACAGCGTGATGAGCAACGCACAGAAGCTGGCCTCGATTGGCGGTGGCGGCACCAATTGTTCGGCACCGCTGGCGCGCCTGGCTGATGAAAAGGCCAGGGTCGATACGCTGATCCTGGTCTCGGACAACGAGTCATGGATCGATGCGCGGCGCCATGGTGCCACCGAGACCATGCGCCAATGGGAGCGCATCAAGCGGATCAATCCGCAGGCGCGGCTGGTGTGCATCGACATGCAGCCCGGCGCGACCACCCAGGCGCCAGAGCGTGAGGATATCCTCAATGTCGGCGGCTTCAGTGATGCGGTGTTCGATGTGATCGAGCAGTTCGCCCTGGGCCAATATGCTGCCCGGCACTGGGTGCGGGCCATCGAAACCTGCGGGACCGGCTTGGGCCGGAAATGAGTTTTTTGCTTCACCGGTGCTGAATGCTGACGGGACTACATTCCAAGACGTCTCGTCAAACCCTGGTCAGCGCCTGTGAACGGCACGAATGCCGGTGGCTGTACATCTGGTTTAGCCGGTTCGATTCCGGCAGCAGGTCCTGGACCTGCTTTCAGTCACCCCCTTTAGTCGTGCCACTTTTTTGAATTTGCCCGGCGAATGCCGGTGGAACTACAGGATGCCGAGGTCGCGGGTTCGATCCCCGCCCGCCGTGAGGCGGTAGCTCAATGGCAGAGCGCGGTACATGTTTCACCCCCTTTTGTCGCCTTGAGGCTGTGAATAGACGCCGAGTAATCGGCCAATTAGAGAAGAACCCGATCATGCAAGAGAAAACCTTTCAGCTACTCGAAGTCGCCAACGGCAAGCCCATCAAGATGTGGACCCAGGGCGTACCGGTAGAAAGCGAAGCCCGTGAGCAGTTGATGAACACCGCGAAGATGCCGTTCATCTTCAAGCACCTGGCGGTGATGCCGGATGTGCACCTGGGCAAGGGCTCGACCATCGGCAGTGTGATCCCCACGGTCGGGGCGATCATTCCTGCGGCAGTCGGTGTGGACATCGGCTGCGGCATGATTGCCGCGCGCACCACGCTGACTGCCCAGGACCTGCCGGATAACCTGCATGGCTTGCGCAGTGCGATCGAGAAGGCCGTGCCGCACGGGCGTACTTCCGGTCGCGGAGGACGCGACAAAGGCGCCTGGGAAAATGTGCCGCAGCAGGCCGATGACGCCTGGGGTGCGCTGGCCAGCCGCTTCAAGTTGATCACCGACAAGAACCCGCAACTGAGCAAGACCAATAACCGTAACCACCTGGGAACCCTGGGCGGCGGTAACCACTTTGTCGAGGTGTGCCTTGATGAGGCCAACCGGGTCTGGTTCATGTTGCACAGTGGCTCGCGCGGGGTGGGCAATGCCATCGGCAACCTGTTCATCCACAAGGCTCAGGAGGATATGCGTCAGCACATCGCCAATTTGCCGGACCGTGACCTGGCGTATTTCGAGGAAGGCAGCCAGCACTTCGACGATTACGTCGAGGCGGTGGGGTGGGCCCAGGATTTCGCCCGGCAGAACCGTGCGCTGATGATGCAGGCGGTGATCCATGCCACCCGGCAGGTCATCAGCAAGCCCTTTGAGGTGGCACTGGAGGCGGTGAACTGCCACCACAACTATGTGCAGAAAGAGCGGCACTTTGGCCAGGACGTGTTTATCACCCGTAAAGGCGCGGTATCAGCGAAAAAGGGCGAGTTGGGCATCATTCCAGGCTCGATGGGCGCCAAGAGCTTCATTGTCCGCGGTCTGGGTAACGAGGAGGCGTTTTGCTCGTGCAGCCACGGCGCCGGGCGAACCATGAGCCGTACCAAAGCCAAAAAGCTCTTCACCGTCGAGGACCAGATTCGCGCCACCGCCCATGTCGAGTGCCGCAAGGATGCCGATGTGATCGATGAGATTCCGATGGCCTACAAGGACATCGACCAGGTCATGGACGCCCAGCGCGAACTGGTGCAAGTGCTGCACACCCTGCGTCAGGTGGTGTGCGTGAAAGGGTGAGCTGGGCTCATGAAATGCACCGCACCGAGCGCCACTCGCGTTGCCGCCAGATGCCTGAGCGGCACGCCCGGGCTGCCGGCTTGGGTAAAGGCCGGCGGCCTTGATCGAATCAGAGGGAACGATGAAACACGTCATTGAACTGGACGGCGCGATCGGCGGCGGGCAGGTGCTGCGCAGTGCCTTGAGCCTGTCGATGATCACCGGCCAACCGCTGCATATCCACAATATCCGCGCCCGGCGCAGTCGGCCAGGACTGTTGCGTCAGCATCTGACAGCGGTGCTGGCAGCGGCCGAGATTTGCACTGCACACACCGAGGGTGCGCAGTTGCATTCTCAATCGCTGAGCTTTGTACCCGGCCCGGTCCGTGGCGGTGATTACCGCTTCAGCATCGGCACTGCCGGCAGTTGCAGCCTGGTATTGCAGACCCTTTTGCCTGCGCTGTTACAGGCACCAGCACCCAGCCGGGTGAATGTCACGGGCGGCACCCACAACCCGCTGGCACCACCGGCGGATTTTCTCCAGCGGGCCTTTGTGCCGTTGTTGCAACGTATGGGCGCGCAGGTCGAGCTTGAGTTGCTGCGCCATGGTTTTGTGCCGGCCGGTGGTGGTGAGCTACAGGCAATCATTCAGCCTTCGGCGTTGCAGCCGCTGCACCTGAACGAGCGTGGTCGCGTGCTGGCGCGGCGTGCCACGGCGCTCAGTGCCGCAGTGGCCGGGCATGTGGCCGAACGTGAACTGGGGCGGGCGGCCAGGCGGCTGGACCTGCAGCCGGCAGAGTTGTTGCGCCAGGTGCTGGATGCCGAACGCGGACCGGGCAATGCCCTGTTGCTGGAGTTCACCTGCGAGCACCTGACTGAGCTGTTCAGTGCGCTGGGTCAGGCCAGCCTGCGGGCCGAGAAGGTCGCTGACCTGGCGGTGGACGGCGCACGGCGCTGGCTGGCCAGTGAGGCGGCGGTGGCTGAGCATCTGGCTGATCAATTGCTGTTGCCCATGGCGCTGGCCGGTGGCGGCAGCTTTACCACCACACATGTGAGCGAGCACTTGCAGAGCAATATCAGCGTGATCGAGTGTTTCTTGCCGGTACGTTTCGAATGCAGGGAATTGTCCAGCGACTTGTTGCAGGTGCAATGCTTGAAGACCACCGGCACTTGACCCATGCCTGATCGGCGCTAAAGTGTGGCGCTTGTTTCCTCCGATTGAGGTGTTCGTCCGATGCGCCATTGATGCCGCCGTCCTTTGACGGCTCGTTTAACTAGCCCGCTTTGCTGCGGGGTGTTTTCGGCATCTGTGGAGTTCATATGACGGGCCCTTGTCTGACGCTTGATAGCGTTTGTTTTGTGTTGCCTGATGGCAGACCGCTTTTTACACATCTCAGTGCACAGTTCGACCAGCAGCCGACCGGGCTGGTGGGGCGCAATGGTGTCGGCAAAAGCATGCTGGCGCGGATTCTTGCCGGCCAGCTTCAACCTGCCAGTGGCCGTTGCCTGCGCAGCGGGCGGGTGCATTACCTGGCCCAGCAGGCCAATGGCGCCTGTGTCGCCGAACTGGCCGGTGTGCAGACGGTGCTGGAGGCTTTGCAGCGCATTGAGGCCGGTAGCACGGCCATTGAGGATTTCGACGCCGTCGGCGAGCGTTGGGATATTCGTCAGCGCCTGGAGCAGGCGTTGCAATCGGTTGGCCTTGGGCATCTGCAAGCCACCACCCCGGCGTCTGAGCTCAGCGGGGGCCAAGCCATGCGCGTGGCGCTGCTGGGCGCGATGTTGTCGCAGGCTGATTTTCTGATTCTCGATGAGCCGAGCACCCACCTTGATGCGTCGAGCCGAGCGGCGCTGAACGAGCAACTGCAACGCTGGCCGGGCGGTTTGCTGGTGATCAGTCACGACCGGCAGTTGCTGGGGGCCATGCAGCGCATCGTCGAGCTGACCCCCTCGGGGCTGCACAGCTATGGCGGCGATTACCCGCACTACGTCCGCTGCAAGGCCGCCGAACAGCACGGTGCCGAACAGCACTTGCAACAGCGGCGTCTGGAGCTCAAACGCGGCCAGCAAGCGCTGCGTGAGCAGCAGCAATGCCAGCAGCGCCGTCAGGCGCAAGGCCAGCGCCAGGGGCGCGAGGCCAATCAGGCCAGGATCCTGCTGGGCCGCCAGAAGCAGCGCAGCGAACAGTCGGCAGGTCGACAACAGCAACGGCAGCTGGACGAGACCGCCCGCCTGGCAGCCAATGTCCGTGAGGCCGCCAGGCAATTGGACGACGAGCGGCTGATCAACCTGCACGTTGCGCCGGTCGATACGCCGCCGCAACGTTGGGTGGCCGAGTTGCTTGATGTCGAACTGGCGCATGTTCCGGTCAGGCAACAGATCAACCTGGCCCTGCGCAGCGGTCAGCGGCTGGCAATCAGCGGGCCGAACGGTTGCGGCAAATCCAGTCTGTTACGCCTGCTGGCCGGTCAGCAGGCACCGCTGGCAGGGCATTGTCGGGTGTCAGTCGCCAGCGTGCTGCTGGATCAGCCACTGAGCCTGTTGCTGCCGCATCGTTCGGTGCTTGAGCAATTGCAAGCGCTGAACCGGCGCGAGCCGCAAGCTGTGCTGCGCATGCGTCTGGCGCAGTTGGGGCTTGATGCGCAACAGATCCTGATGCCCAGCGCCCGGCTCAGCGGTGGCGAACAGGTCAAGGCCGCGCTGGCGTTGGCCCTGTACGCCGAGACGCCCGCGCAACTGCTGTTGCTCGACGAACCGGGCAATCACCTGGACCTGCCGTCCCTTCAGGCGTTGGAAGCCATGCTGCGGGCTTATACCGGGACACTGGTGGTGGTCTCCCATGACCCGGTTTTCAAGGCAGCACTGGCATTGGACAGTGAGTTTATGGCGAGCACTGACGGCTGGCAGATGGGTTAGCGGTGGTGTATATAAAAGAGATTCACAAATGATATTTGTTTCTATTTAATACGCGCACTCCGCCTATTTCTCCTCTTCAGGTACACCCGCATGCGGCATTTTTCACGTCCCCTCGTCTCGGCTGCCCGTGGTACGGCCATTGGTTTACTGGCTATCAGCCCGGCGGTCATGGCCGACAACAGCCCGACGTCGGCTGGCCAGGCACTGGAGCTGCCCGATACCACTGTCCAGTCCAGCTATGAACAGACCTCCAGCACCGCCCCGTTCACCGGTTACAAGGCTGACCGCGCGCAAAGTGCGACCAAGACCAATACCCCGCTGAACGAAACGCCGCAAACGGTGAGTGTGATCGGCAGCGAGCAGTTGCGTGACCAGAACGCCCAGTCGCTGGCCGAGAGCCTGCGCTATACCGCCGGGGTCAATGCCGGCCAGCGCGGGCGCCGGGGGCTGGATGACTTTATCGTGCGCGGCTTCGTCCAGAGTGCCTACAAGTTCGTTGATGGCATGCGCATGGATTCGGACATGTGGATCCAGAGCGACCCGTTTGCCTTCGAACGCATTGAAGTGCTCAAGGGGCCGGCCTCGATTCTGTATGGCCAGATCGCACCGGGCGGGGTGATCAACCAGGTCAGCAAGCGGCCCACCGATCAGCCACAGGCCGAAGTGGGCATGGGCCTGGGTAACTACGGCCAGCGCAAATACACCGCCGATCTGTCTGACAGCCTCAATGCCGATGCCAGCCTGCGCTATCGTCTGGTGGCGCTGTACTCCTCCAGCGATGACATCGTCGATCACGTCGACCGCGACCGCAGTTACATCGCCCCGTCGCTGACCTGGGACATCAATGACGACACCAGCGTGACCCTGCTGGCCAGTTACCAGAAGAGCCACTACGTGCCGATCCGTGGCCTGCCGGCTGAGGGCACCGTGCTCGCTAACCCCAACGGCAAGATCGACCGCGACCGTTTTGTCGGGGTGCCGGGCATCGACAACTACACCACCGAGCAGCGGATGTTCGGCTATGAGCTGGAGCATCGGTTCGCACCCAACGTCAGCTTCCGCCAGAAGCTGCGCTACAACGAATACGACCTGGACGGCGCGTTCGCCAGCCCCACCTCGCTGGCCGCCAACAAGCGCAACTACAACCGCCAGATCCAGTGGCGAGATGTCAAAGGTGAAGTGTTCACCATGGATAACCAGCTCAACGTGCAGTTCGACAGTGGCCCGCTGAGCCACGACGTATTGGTTGGGCTGGACTGGTTCGACTTCCATACCGATGACACCCGTCACACCTCGACTCTGGCGGCGATCGACCTGTACAACCCGTCTTACAACGTGACGCCCGGAGCAAAGACTTTTCAGGCTGCCACCAGCGGCACCGAAGACCTGCTGCAGCGCGGCCTGTACCTGCAAGACCAGATCAAGTTCGGTGACGGCTGGAACCTGCTGCTGGGCTTGCGCCACGATGACTCGGAACTCAAGTCCCATCGCGGCACGACCCGCACCACCACTGACGAGAACGCCACCACCGGCCGGGTGGGGCTGTTGTACGCCTTCGAGAGCGGCTGGTCGCCGTACATCAGCTATAGCGAGTCGTTCGTGCCGGTCACTGGCAGTGATGTCAGTGGCAAGGCCTTCGAGCCGGAAACCGGTGAACAGGTCGAGGCCGGCATCAAGTACCAGTCGCCGAGCAAGGCCTTCGATGTGACGTTCGCGGTGTATGACCTCAAGCGCCAGAACGTCACCACCACCGACCCGAACAACAGCGGTTTCAGTGTGCAGGTGGGTGAACAGCGCCACCGCGGCGCTGAAGTCGAGTTGCATGGCCAGTTGACCGATAAGCTCGACCTGGTGGCGACCTATAGCTATATCGACGCCGAAATCACCAAGAGCAACGATGACTTCCAGGGCAATCGCCCGGTGCAAGTGCCCGAACACATGGCCAATGCCTGGCTGCGTTATGACCTCTCCAGCCTGCTGCCGGGCCTGGGAGTCGGTGCCGGAGTACGTTACATCGGTGAACAGGCCGGCGATCAGGCCAACAGCTTCAATTCGCCCGAGTACACCCTGTACGACATGATGGTCGACTACAAGACCGGCCCATGGCGCTTTGCGGTCAATGGCAGCAACCTGAGCAACAAGGATTACACCGCCAGCTGTGCCAGTACCTCGCAGTGCTTCCCGGGTGATCCGCGCATGCTGATGTTCAGCACCAGCTACCGCTTCAGGTAATTGCCGGGGAGGGGGCGGTTACATGCTGTGGGTGCAAGCAGCGCCGCGTGACAGTTTGCCGGTTTACCGGGCCTGATCGGAAACATAGCCTGCCGGGCGCTTCACTATGAAGTGCCCGCATGCAGTTTCATCAGATCAAGGACCTTTCATGAAAACCACCCGTTCACTGCTGCTCGGCCTGTTGGCCCTGTTCGGCGCCACGACTGCCGTAGCTCAGGTCAAATTCGCCAATTCCGGTGCCAGCGGCTTTCCCATTTCCGATGCTGTCCAGGTTGGCAATACCCTCTATCTGTCTGGCCAGTTGGGGATGCTGCCAGGCACCGGCAAGCTGGCCAGCGGCGGCATCGAAGCCGAGTCGCGCCAAGCCATGGATAACATCCAGCGTATCCTGCAAAGCCATGGCCACAGCATGCAGGACGTCGTCAAATGCACGGTGTTTCTGGCCGATATTGCCGAGTTCGGCCAGTTCAACGAGGTCTACACCCGCTACTTCGAAGCTGACCGTTATCCGTCCAGAAGTGCTTTGGGCGGTATCAGTCTGGTGAAGGATGCGCGGGTAGAAGTGGAGTGTCTCGCCGCCAAGGGGTGAGCCACCGTCAGCCGCGCCGCCTGGTCGGTGCGGCTCAAGCGCTTTTCAGACCGGTGCCGGGCGGTTGATTTCCACCGTCACATGCACCAGCTCTTGATGGATCGACAAGGCATTGCGCACCGTTTCTGCTTCCAGTGGCTCGTTACAGGCCAGGCTCAGCATGCAGGCGTACTGGTCCTTGCCGACCCGCCACACATGCAGGTCTGTCAATGTCGAGCTGACCGGCAACTGTTCGATCACCTCGCGCACCTCGGCCACCACCGGTGCCTGCATTTCTGCATCCAGCAGCACCCGTGCGGTGTCACGCAACAAGCCTTTGGCCCATACCCCCACCAGTATCGCGCCGACAATGCCCATTACCGGGTCCAGCCAGCCGGCTGCCCAGAATTTGCCGGCCAGCAGGGCGATGATCGCCAGCACCGAGGTCGCTGCATCGGCCAGGACATGCAGATAGGCCGAGCGCAGGTTCAGGTCGTGGTGATGCTGGCCGTGGTCATGAGGGTGGTCATGGCCGTGATGGTGATGGTCGTCACGCAGCAACCAGGCGCACAGCAGATTCACTGCCAGCCCCGCCACGGCAATGACGATGGCTTCGTCGTAGTGGATTGGCCCGGGATACAGCAGCCGCTCGACGGACTGAAAGACCATCAGCCCGGCCACGCCGAGCAACAGGATGGCACTGGTGTAGCCACCCAGAATCTCGATTTTCCAGGTGCCGAAGGTGAAGCGCGGGTCACTGGCCAGCCGTCGCGAGGCCGCATAGGCGAACAGCGACAGGCCCAGTGCCAGGGTATGGGAACTCATGTGCCAGCCATCGGCGAGCAATGCCATAGAATTGAATTGCCAACCACCCACGATTTCCACGAGCATCATCACTGCCGTGATCCACATGGCGATTCGCGTCTTGCGTTCGGCTGACAGATCGGGCTGGTGAAACTCATGCGAATGCAGGCAATGCCCGGTGTCACGAGTGATCATGAGCAGCGTGCTCCAGAAATGAAGTTTTATACTATACCCCAGTATAGTTTTAGGAAGGCTAATGGCTCATACCGTAAAGGGCAAGAAGCAGTTGCTGACCCGGGTCCGCAAGATCCGTGGCCAGGCCAATGCATTGGAAACTGCGCTGGAAGATGAAAAAGACTGTATGGCGATCCTGCAGCAGATTGCGGCGATTCGCGGCGCGGTCAACGGCTTGATGGCCGAGGTGATGGATGGGCACATTCGCGACCACCTCGGCGATGCCGAGCTGAGCGCTGAACAACGTCAGGTCGAAATCGAGCAGATTTCCACGTTGTTGCGTTCGTATCTGAAATGAACTGAAGCCAATCTGCGCAAGCAAGTTAAAGGAATAACAATGCAAACGATTTTCCTGAATCTGGGCCGGCTGATTCCCGTCTGGCTGTTTTTCGGTGTGCTGTTCACGGCGCTTGGTTATCCCGGCTACAGCCATCTCGACCAAGCCATGAGTCAACTGGGTGCGCAGGGCGCTGCTACTCACGGCTACTCGCCATGGGTCAACAACTACCCGCTTGGCGTGTTGTTCGTGCTGTTTGCCTTGGGTGTGAGCCAACGTTTTCGCGGGTCGCGTCTGGCGCAGCTGAGCGCCGCGCTGATTGCGCTGCATGGTCTGGCCAGTTTTGCCACCGGCTACTTTGCCTGTGATCAGGGCTGTGCACCTGAGCAGCCGTCCTCATCCCAACAACTGCACAACCTGGCCGGGCTGGTCATGTTCCTGTCGCTGACCCTGGCCAGTGCCCTCTGGATCTTGCTGGGCAAGCGGCTGCTGCACTCTCGCGGCTTTGGCGGTTATTCCGCGCTCTGTACCGTGCTGGCGCTTGTCAGTGTGGCGTTTATGGCTCAAGCGCTGGAGGCCGGGCATCTATTTGGTCTGTATCAGCGGCTCAACTACGGCGTGTCGGTCCTGTGGTTGGCGGGCCTGGCGCACATGGCACTGGGTTCGAAGCGGCCCGGTTTAAAGTTCGATATCCGCCGGTCAGCCTGAAGCCGGGCTTGTTGATCAGGACATTTGCCAATCCGGGCGGCGGCAGGCAGCATGCGCGGCGTGACCGATCCAACGGCGCCTGAGCTGAGGTTGAAGATGTTCTTGAAGTGGACGCAGAGGCTGCTATTGCCTCTGGCATTGATGTCGATCCCGGTGCTCGCTGCCGAGCAAACCGTGCAGGTCCCAGGTCCTTTGGGGGCGCTCTCGGGCAGCCTTGTTGCTGTCGCCGACCCGCAGGCCCCGGTGGTGCTGATCGTGCCAGGCGCAGGCCCGACTGACCGCGACGGTAACAATCCGCTGGGCATTCGTGCCGCCACCTACCGGCTGCTGGCCCAAGGGCTGGCCGGGCAAGGCATCAGCAGCTTGCGCATCGACAAGCGCGGGCTGTTTGGCAGCCGCGCAGCGATTGCCAATCCCAATCAGGTGACCGTTCAGGACTACGCCAGCGATGTGCGCTTATGGATGAGCTATCTGGCCCAGCGTGAACGCTATCGCTGCGTCTGGTTGCTGGGCCACAGTGAGGGGGGCCTGGTCGCCATGTTGGCGGCGCAGAACAACCCGGACCTGTGCGGGGTGATCCTGCTGGCCGCCCCCGGCCGACCGATGGGGCAGGTGCTGCGCAGCCAACTGGCCCGCAACCCGGTCGAGCGCAAGCAACTGGACGCCGCGCTGGCGGTGATCGACTCGCTGGAGCGCGGGGTGCCGGTGGCTGAAGTGCCGGGCGTGTTGCAACCGTTGCTAAGACCTGAGGTGCAGAGCTTTCTGATCAGTGGCTTCGCGCTCGACCCGGCGCAGTTGCTGTCGCGGGTCAACAAGCCAGTGCTGATCCTGCAGGGTAACAGCGACCTGCAGGTCGGGATCAACGACGCCGAGGCGCTGCATGCGGCCCGGCCGGGCTCGGTGTTGCGTATCCTGGCGGGCGTCAATCATGTGTTCAAGGCGGTACCGCAAGGCGATCATGAAGCCAATGTCGCGGCCTATGGCGACCCTGATCTGCCACTGGCCAGTGGCGTGATCGAGCCCATTGTGCAGGTGATCCATGGCGCCGCGCACTGATTGGGTCGTGCACAGCGGTCACTCGTCCAGGGTCGAGCGCATCGAGGCGTTTTTCGGTGGTCACGGTTACGACCCGCACCGCCACGATACCTACGCGATTGGCCGTACCTTGTCAGGGGTGCAGAGTTTTCTGTACCGCAAAAGCCTGTGTCACAGCCTGCCGGGCGGCACCATGGTGTTGCATCCCGATGAATTGCACGACGGCATGGCGGGCACCGAAGAGGGCTTTCATTACCGGATGATTTATATCGAGCCGGTGTTGATCCAGCAGATTCTAGGCGGCCAGCCATTGCCGTTTATCAAGGGCGGCCTGTCGACCGATCCGCGTTTGTACCGGGCCAACGAAACGTTCATGCAGGCCATGGATTGCCCGCTGGAGCCGCTGCAAGAACAGGACGCGCTGTTCGACCTGGCCCAGGCGCTGCAAGCGGTGTCCGGTCACCCCAAGGGCCGACGCAGTTTCGATTATCAGGCCGCCGAGCGCGCTCGCGAGTACATCCATGATTGTCAGGGCGGCCAGGTGAGCATGGATGAACTGGAGCGGGTCAGCGGCCGCGAGCGCTGGAGTCTGTCGCGCGACTTTCGTGCGCTGTACGGCACCAGCCCCTATCGCTACGTGACCCAGCGCCGCCTGGCGCTATGTCGGCAACTGCTGCGCTCGGGTTTTACCCTGGTCGATGCGGCGCTGGCGGCCGGCTTCTTCGACCAGAGCCATATGACCCGGCACTTTGTACAGTGTTATGGGTTGTCGCCGTCGCGCTGGTTGAAGATGCAAGGCTGAGGTTGCAGGATCGTACAAGAAGCCAGCGTCCTGGCCTCATTAAGCTGACACCACTCAATCAGCCAGGAGTGTCAGTCCATGAATCCGCTCAACACGCAATCGATCAACCTGCTGCACAAGGTCTCGCTACTCAACGAGCAGTGGTCACCCCGAGTGGTGGCCGAGATGAACGACTACCAGTTCAAGGTGGTGCGCATTCAGGGCGAGTTCATCTGGCATTGCCATGCCGAGACCGACGAAACCTTTCTGGTGCTCGACGGTAATCTGCGCATCGATTTTCGTGACGGGCATGTGCTGTTGGGCACCGGCGAGCTGTACGTGGTGGCTAAAGGTGTCGAGCATAAACCGTACGCCGAGCACGAGGTCAAACTGCTGCTCATCGAACCTCGCGGGGTGCTCAACACCGGGCATGAAGGTGGCGAGCGCACCGCGCAGAACGACGTGTGGATCTGAGGGGTCACCTCAATACTGTTCGATTAGGCGCTTTATGTCCCCGGTGGGAGCTACCTTGGTAGCGAAGAGGCCAGTAAAGTCACAGCATCTGCTGCGAATGTGCCGCCGTCTTCGCCAGCAAGCTGGCTCCCACTGGTCTAACTGACAAGTATTGGATTTAACCTCGGTTCAGGGTGGCGTTGGCATGGCGGATGAATTCGTCAGCGCTTACTTCACCGGTGATGCGCGCCTCGCGGCGTTCCTTGCCATCCGGGCCGATCCACAGCAGGGTCGGCGGCCCCAGTACTTCAAAGCGCTTGAGCAGCGCCTGGCTGGCGGTATCGGCGCGGGTGACATCAGGTTTTACGATGCGCACGCCACTGAGACTGGCCTGTACCTCAGGGTTGGCGAACACCTTGGCTTCCATGGTTTTACAAGACACGCACCAGTCGGCGTAATAGTCGACCAGCACCCACTGGCCCTGATTACGCGCTTGAGCCAGTTGCTCTTCAAGCGCCTGCAGTGAGTCGAGTTTTTGACTGGCAGGCGCACTGCTGAGCAGCGGCGCGCTGCGGCCGGCATACACCGAAAGTGGCTGCCAAGGATCACTCGCGCCGCCCGCAGCGCCGACCAGCATCAGCACGCCCCACACCCCCAATACACCGGCAGCGGCGCGGCCTGCTGCTCGGCGAGCGCTGCGCTGCCTGGCCAGATCGCGCAGCCAGGCTGCGAGCATGATTGCCAGCACGCCCCACAGCCCCAACCACAAGGTATCAGCCAGCAGCGGGCGGGCGACCAGCAGTGCGGTGGCAAGAAACACATAGCCGAACAGCGCCTTGAGCTGTTCCATCCACGCCCCAGGCTTGGGCAGCAAGCGATTGCCTACGGTGACCAGCAACAGCAGCGGCAGGCCCATCCCCAGACCCAGCGCAAACAACACCAGGCCACCGTGCAGGGCACTGCCGCTTTGCGCAATGAACAGCAGCGCGGCGGCCAAGGGGGCGGTCATGCACGGGCCGATCATCAGCCCGGAAAACAGCCCGAGCAGGCCGGCACTCAACACACTGCCGCCGCGTTGCTGCTGGCTGGCACTGTCGAGCCGGTCACGCAAGAAGGCGGGCAGTTGCAGTTCGAACAGACCAAACATCGGTAAGGCCAGGATGACGAACAGCAGGGCAAAACTGCCCAGCACCCAGGGTTGTTGCAGCGCCGCCTGCAGGTTGGCGCCGAGCAATGCTGCCGCCACGCCCATGGCGGCGTACACCAGTGCCATGCTCAACACATAGACACCGGCCAGCAACAACCCCCGACCGGCTCCAGTGCCTTTGCCGACCACAATCGCGGCCAGGATCGGCAGCATGGGCAGTGAGCAGGGCGTGAAGGCCAGCAACAGGCCCAGGCCGAAGAATATCAACAGGCTCCAGCTCAGGGTCTGCTGCTCCAGCATTCCGGACAGTGCCTGATCTGTGGCCTGCAATGGCGGTTTTTCAGCCGGGTCTACCTGCAAGGCCACTTCCCGGCTTTGCGGCGGGTAACACAGGCCGGCGTCTGCGCAGCCCTGCCAGCTCAGCTTGACCAAACTGGCCGAACCCGGCGGGATGCTCAGGCTTAAGCTGTGACGATAGACCTCGCTGTCGCCAAAGTAGTCATCATGATGAGCCTCGCCTTCTGGCAACGAAGGCATTTGCTCAGGCGTCAGCCCAGAGAATTGCAGGCGCTGCTTGTACAGGTAATAGCCCGGGGTTATTCGCCAGTACAGCTGGGTCGAACCATCGGCTTGCGCATCGATACTCAAGGCAAAGGCCTGGTCGGCGGGCAAAAACTCAGCCTGCCGGCTGCCCAGCAACCCGTTGGCCGATACCACGCTAGAAAACAGCAGCACGATCAGCAACATCAATGTACGCATGGGAGCCCCTGTTTCAGTCACGGTGGACGGGCAGCATGCGAGTGAGGCATTAACAGCGGGTTAATAGCGGGCGATGCAGTGTTTTACGGCGCGGACATGTCCGATAATGCCGTCTTAATCGAAATGGCCGATGATTGGCTGATATTGATACCGGAGTTGCCCCATGCACGTATTGCTGATCGAAGACGATGCGCTGATCGCCAGTGGTATCGTGGCCGGGCTCAATGCCATGAGTCTTACCGTGACCCATGTGGCCGATGCACGCAGCGCCGAGGCCAGCCTGCGCATGGGGCATTTCGACGTGTTGATTCTCGATCTGGGCCTGCCCGATGAAGACGGCATACGTCTGCTGCAACGCCTGCGCCAGCAGGGCATGGAGTTGCCGGTGCTGATCCTCACAGCACGCGATGCGGTCACCGACCGGGTCACCGGTCTGCAGGCCGGTGGCGATGATTATCTGCTCAAACCCTTCGACCTGCGCGAACTGGCAGCGCGCCTGCATACGCTGGTGCGCCGTGCCGCCGGGCGCAGTGTGAACATCGTCGAGCATGGCCCGTTACGCTTCGATCCGGGGACGTGCCAGGCCTGGCTTGACAGTGAGCCGGTGCATTTGCCACGCCGTGAACTGGCACTCTTGCAGGTGCTGCTCAACAACCCGACCCGGGTGCTCAGCAGCGACAACCTCAAAGATGCCCTGTACGGCTTCAGCGAAGACGTCGAGAGTAACGCGCTGAACGTGCACATCCATCATCTGCGGCGCAAGCTCGGCAACAGCATTATCGAAACCGTGCGCGGGCTGGGCTATCGATTAGGCCCGGCCGGTCGAGAAGTGGAGTCATGAGTCTGCGCCTGCGCCTGACCCTCATGCTGGGCTCGTTTTTCGTGCTGCTCTGGCTGTTGGCGGCAGCCTGGATGTTACAGAACCTGCACGGGCAGATGATGCGCTCGCTCGATGGCCGGCTGGAGGCATCGGCGCATATGGTCGCGAGTCTGTTTGCCCAGTTGCCCCATATTCAGGATAAGGACGGTTCGCGCGTGCCGATCAGTGCCGAGCAACTGGCGGTGGCCAACGGTATGGCCTGCCAGGTCAGCTCCTTGCGTGGTGAGGTGCTGCTCAGCAGCCAGACCGCTCCTGATCAGGCCCTTGAGCCCGAGGCTCACGGTTTTAGCCAGCAGGTGATCGAAGACGTCGTATGGCGCACCTTCACCCTGGTCGCGGGGAATTTACGCATCACCACAGCTGACAAACTCAATGACCGCGACCATCTCAATCGCTCGGTGCTGTTCGCCGCCGCCTTGCCGGTCCTGGTCGCCTTGCTGGGCAGTCTGGCGCTGTTGTGGTTCTGTGTCGGGCAGGGACTCAAGCCTTTGCAGGTCATGCGCGAAGCCTTGACCCGGCGCGACGCCGACTCGTTACACCCCTTGCAGATGGGCGCTCTGGCCGGTGAACTGCAACCGCTGGTCGACACCCAGAACCAATTGTTTGCGCGCATTGCCCAGACCATCGAGCGCGAGCGGCGTTTCAGCGGCGATGCGGCCCATGAGTTGCGCAGCCCGCTGACCGCGATCAAGACCCACCTGCAAGTGGCAAGGATGGTGCACGGCGAAGACGACCCGTCGTTGGCCCATGCCGAGGCTGGAGCCGATCGCCTGCAACGCACCCTTGAGCAATTGCTGTTGCTGGCACGGGTCGAAGGCAGCCAGGACTTTAACGATGGCATGCAGGGTTCGGCCGAGGACGTGGCACGCATGGCCATTGCCGATATCGACCCGGCGCAGCGCCCGCGAGTGGTCCTGCAACTGGCGGCCGACTTGCCCGCCGCGCCGATTCAGGCGCCGGTCACGCTGGTGGTGTCGGCGCTGCGCAACCTGCTGGAAAACGCCCTGCGGCACTCCTCGGCGCAAAGCCCGGTCGAGTTTTGGGTGCGTCACAGCGAGGCGGGGTTGCAGTTCTGCGTGTCTGACCGGGGACCGGGAATGGCGCAAGAGCAGATCCCCAACATGACCCGGCGCTTCTGGCGCAAGACCGGCAGTGACGGCAGTGGCCTTGGCCTGTCGATCGTCGAAGCCATTGCCGAGCGTTGCGGCGGCAGTCTGGTGTTCAGCAATCGGGCCGATGGGCTGGAGGTGACGTTCAGCCTGCCTGAGTCGTTGACTGCCAAGGATTATTGAAGTCGCCTTTCCAGCATACATTTTGGTTGATGAATCAATTCATCAATTGCTTCAATTTATGACATGTCATGCCGATAGCCTCTCAATATCAATCGAAGGGATCGGCAATGATGGGACTGCGTAACTTTGGTATTGCACCACGAGCGTCGATTTTTTTCGGCATCATGGCGTTGCTGGTCCTTTTTTTGGGGCTGATGAGCCTCAATAAAATGTCCAGCCTTTACGACGCCACGACGAGTATTGCTCAGGACAGCCTGAAGCCGACTCGGATCCTCGGTGAGCTGGCCGATACCACCACCCGCTTGCGTACTGTTTCGTACGTTATCCAGGCAGGTCGCTCGCAGGCAGACATTGATAAAGGCGAAGCGCGTCTTGAGGTGCTGACCAAAAAGGTCAACGCCAGCATGGACGAGTATGCGCCTTTGGTAGGCAGTGCCGAAGAGGCCGATAAATTTCGTCAGCTCAAAGAAGCTCTCGCTAATTATCTGCTTGCGCAGGACACGCTGCGCAAAGCATCCATTGACAAGCGTGACGGAGAAATTCTGGGCCTGATCAATGGTGATCTGAAGCGTTACTCCGATCAGATGGCGCCGTTGATTCAATGGTTGCTGGACGTGAATCGTCAGGATTCTGACAAGGCTGTTGCCGATGCCGCTGACCAGTATCTATCGGCGCGTAATATTGTTATCACCGTGCTGGTGCTGGCTGCGATCATGACGGCCCTGCTCGCGGTGATTTTTACCCGCAGCATTGTGCGTCCTCTGGATGAAGCCGTGCAGGCCGCCGAAACAGTGGCCAGCGGCGATCTGACGCAAACTGTCGAGCCCGATGGCCATGATGAGGTTTCGCGCTTGCAGCAGGCATTGCGGAAGATGCAAATGAATCTGCGCGATACCTTGCAGCAGATTTCCGGGTCGGCAACGCAGGTGGCTTCTGCTGCCGAAGAACTCAATGCCGTCACCGAGGAAGGGTCACGTTCGTTGCAGCAGCAAAGCAACGAGATAGAGCAAGCGGCTACCGCGGTAAATGAAATGACGGCAGCGGTCGAAGAAGTGGCCGGCAACGCGGTCAGCACCTCTACGGCGTCGCAACAATCCAGTACCTCTGCGTTGCATGGCCGTCAACGTGTGCAAGAGACCGTCACTGCCATCCAGAAAATGAACGAAGACGTTGGCAACACCGCTGATCAGATACGCAACCTCGCGGAACAGACGCGTGACATCGGTAAAGTACTGGATGTCATCCGGGCCATTGCCGAACAAACCAACCTGTTGGCACTCAACGCGGCTATCGAAGCGGCAAGGGCGGGGGAAGCCGGGCGCGGTTTCGCGGTCGTCGCCGATGAAGTGAGGGCTCTTGCCCATCGTACTCAGCAGTCGACCCAAGAGATCGAGGTGATGGTCGGGGGCATCCAGCAAGGCAGCAGCCAGGCGGTCGTTTCGATGCAGAACAGCAACGCTCGTGCTCAGGCCACTCTGGATGCCGCTCGAAGTGCTGGCGAGGCTCTTGAGGAGATTACCAAGAGCGTCAACCTGATCTCCGATCGCAACCTGGTGATCGCCAGTGCAGCTGAAGAGCAGGCACAGGTATCGCGAGAGGTTGATCGTAACCTGGTCAATATCCGTGACCTGTCGCTGCAATCTTCGGCCGGAGCCAAACAAACCAACTCCGCCAGCCAGGAATTGTCGCGGTTGGCTGTCGATCTCAATCAAATGGTGGGTCGCTTCAAACTTTGAAGTTGTCCAGTACCGGAGCGGGGCGTGTAAACCTTCTGGCACTCTGTTGCTTGAATCCATCAACAACAGGGGATTATTGCTATGGTGATCCTACCGTGCCATGCCAGAAGGAAATCCCATGAGTTTTTCGCTGCTCAGTCGTTATGCGTTCTTTGTCTGCTGCGTCGTGTTCACCCTGGCGACCCTGCCGTTCGTGCACCAGCATGAATGGCTCTGGATATTCACCCTGGTGCTGGGGTTGTTGAGCCTGCAGGGCATCTTTGATCTTTTACAGTCGCGTCATGCTGTACGGCGCAACTACCCGATCCTTGGCAACATCCGCTACCTGATCGAAGGCATCCGCCCGGAGATTCGCCAGTATCTGCTTGAAGCCGACGACGAGGCCACGCCGTTTTCCCGCGCCCAGCGCGCGCTGGTTTACTCTCGGGCCAAAAGCGAAGCCTCGGACAAACCGTTCGGCACCTTGATGAACGTCTACCAGACCGGCTACGAATTCATCAGCCATTCGATGCGCCCCGCGCCCTTGTCAGACCCTGAAAGTTTTCGGGTCGAGATCGGCGGGCCGCAATGCACGCAGCCTTACTCGGCTTCGGTATTCAACATCTCGGCCATGAGCTTCGGCTCGCTCAGCGCCAATGCGATTCGCTCGTTGAACAAAGGCGCGAAGATGGGCCATTTTTCCCATGACACCGGTGAGGGCAGCATCAGCCCTTACCACCGCGAACACGGTGGTGATCTGGTCTGGGAACTGGGCAGTGGCTACTTCGGCTGCCGGACAGACGACGGCAAGTTCGATGCCGAGAAATTCGCCCGCCAGGCCGGCGACCCCCAGGTGAAGATGATCGAGATCAAGCTCAGCCAGGGCGCCAAGCCCGGCCATGGCGGGATCTTGCCCAAGCACAAGGTTACCCAGGAAATCGCCAGCACCCGTGGCGTGCCGATGGGCCAGGATTGCATCTCGCCATCGAGCCACAGCGCCTTCTCCACGCCGCTGGAACTGATGCACTTCATTGCCCGGCTGCGTGAGTTGTCCGGCGGCAAACCCGTGGGTTTCAAGCTGTGCCTGGGCCACCCCTGGGAGTTCATGGGCATCGCCAAGGCCATGCTGGAAACCGGCATCCTGCCAGACTTCATCGTGATCGATGGTGCAGAGGGCGGCACTGGCGCCGCGCCAGTGGAGTTCACCGACCACCTTGGCGTGCCGATGCGCGAAGGCCTGTTGTTCGTGCACAACACCCTGGTGGGCATCAACCTGCGCGACAAAATCAAACTCGGCGCCAGCGGCAAGATCATCAGCGCCTTCGATATTGCCAGTGTCCTGGCCATCGGCGCCGACTGGGGCAACGCCGCACGCGGCTTCATGTTCGCCATCGGCTGCATCCAGTCCCAGTCGTGCCACACCAACAAATGCCCGACCGGTGTCGCCACCCAGGACCCGCTGCGCCAGCGCGCGCTGGTGGTCGAAGACAAAGCGACCCGGGTTTATAACTTCCACCGCAGTACCTTGAAGGCCCTGGCCGAAATGCTCGCCGCCGCCGGTTTGACCCATCCACGGCAACTGACGGCACGGCATCTGGTCCGGCGCATGTCTGCCACAGAGGTCAAGCTGTTCTCGCAAATGCATGTGTTCCTCAAGCCCGGAGCATTGCTTGGCGGCCACGTTGAGGGTGAGTTTTACGAGAGGATGTGGCGGGCGGCGCGGGCCGACAGCTTTGATCCGATGCCGGCCGATGAAACGGCGATGGAGCCTACGCTGGTGGGGCAGGCGCGGGCCTGACCGGCGGCTTTTTCCGGATCAGTTGTTGTCCTGAACTGATCGGCCTTGGCCCTGCATGCTGCACTGCCCGTGGTGTTTACCTGATGAACCACGGGCAGTCGCAGGGTTTAATTGCCGCGGTTAAGGGGTGTCTCGGCTTTGGGTAAAGCAGGCTTAACTGGCGTGGAGACTTCGTTCCCCGTGCCCTTGATGCCGGGGTTGGCATTGTCGTTCATGACCACCGTCGGGTAGTTCTTCTGGGTCCAGGTACGCCAGCTGGAAACGCCAATCATCATCTGCAGCGAGTAATCCAGTGAGTTGAATCCTGGCGTAAAAGGCTCGCCGGACTTGAGGTTACGGTAGAAAGGCGCTACCGCCGCTTCATTGACCTTGCAGCCGGCCACGCGCTCGTAGGTTTCATTGTCGCTGCCGGGAAGCGCGACTGCTCTGAGGCAGCTATCCGGGTAGCTGGGGTTGAACTCTGGTGCACGTTCGCCCCGAGTGTCCATGGCTCGGCCGTGGCAGCTCATGCAGCTGGACAGTGGACTGTCGACCGGGCCGTTCATGCGGCCCAGGTAACCCATCTGGTCATCGGGTGCACGCTTGGCGAACATGCTCTTGGCTGCGGGGTTGATCCAGCTCTCTTCAGGACGTTTGCCGGCCTGGTAATCGGCGTAGGTCAGGTTCGGCGAGTTGCCCCATTCCAGACCCACAGCAATCAGATTATCCCAATAGTTGGCCGCTTTACGGTCGCCGTTGAATACAAAGGTACCGAACACCCAGCCGCTATGGGTCGCGTCTGCCTGTTCCTTGACCGCGATATCCATTTGCAGCAGGCGGACTGCCCTTGGCTGGCCGTTACCATCGATGTCGGCTTTCCATACCAGGTTGTTACCCTTGAGATAGGGCGCTTCGCTATCGGTGGCATCGGTGAACAACAGCTTGGCGGTGACCGTGCCTACAGGGAAAAGCGTGTTGGTGGTTACGGGCCGTGCCGGGTCTGCCCATACGTTGCCGAAGGTACTGGCACCCAATTCGTTGTAGAACCCTACCGCCCAGTTATTCGCCCGCCGTGTCTGGTTGGGGCCCAATTCATGAAAGCGGCTGCGCCTTTCCATGGTCAGTCCATGGACCGGTTCGCGTTTATCGTGCATCCAGGGGGCGTGGTACCAAGGGCGTACGGCGTTGTTCTGCAATTGCCAATCAACTTCGGTATTACCTTCGACAACATAGCTCAGGACCGCGGCCATGTACTTCTCTGGTTCGGTTTTGTAATCAATGCCGCTCCAGGGGAACGCCGCGACAGAAGCGGGCGGTTGCCGGGGGTATTGATTGCTGATGCTGAAGCAGGGGAAATCGCTGATGCAGGGCGCTTTGGCGGAGGTATTGAACTGTTCTATGGCGGCCTTTTCGTAGCCGCTATCGCTGGACAGGGCATGAGCGTTAAGCCCATAGACAGTGGCCACCGCTGTTATGACTGAACACACTATATGCTTATATGACATCGCGCACTCCTTGGGCTTTTTTTCATCACGTGTTGCTGATCAAGTGTTGTTTTAATAAGTGTTAATCGCGCGGATCGATGCAAGTTGATCAATCAGGTGCTCGCTAACGACGTCCGCGTCCAATACGCGAAAATGTCTTTGAGCCGAATCTGGATTAGCCGGCTGCCGGGATATCGCAGAACGGATGCAACGCCTGGCGAGTCATTGGCGTGCTGAGCGCACTCAAGGCCAGGGGCCCAATAGAAAGCCTGCGTGTTGCTTGGGCTGCGACCTGGATTGCTTGCTGATATGAATCATCCTGATGCCTTCCCTGGATTCGTGGCGCTCGCGTAATACCGCTGCGCGACGGTGATGTACCGATTGATTGAGTCGAAAGACTTTTGCTTGGAACCGGCTTCGGATTCAAACCGGGCTTCACGAGTTCGGAAATGTACTCTGGATCTGATGACGGAAAAACGAATATTTAGCACATTGCCATCATTTCTTGGGGGCCGTGCTTTTTGTTGCAGGTAGCCGTCGATATTGGATCGGGAGGGGGATGATGCAGGCAGTCGCTGCGCACGTTCATTCGACGGCGCTATGGCTGGTTTGGATGGCAGGGATAGGAAGGTTGCGATGCTTATCGCGAATAGCCAAAGCCAGTTACTGCTTGGCTTTGAGGCTATCGTCGGTGAGCGATGGTCACCGGAGGAAGAGTGGAGCGGGTGAAGGGAATCGAACCCTCGTTATCAGCTTGGGAAGCTGGAGTAATGCCATTATACGACACCCGCTTTGCGCGCCTGACTTTGTACCAGATAGAGCGGGTTAAATGAAGCGTTGATTTACTGACCGATCATTCAGGCAACATTCGCCGAGAGGCTTTGGTGGGCATCGGCGAATGTATGTGCTTGGTTGGGGCCGGGTACGGCAGGTTTCAAAGAGCAAATGCGTGAGTTCCCTGTGGCTGGTGGTAGGCATGGCGGGTATTGCTGGCAGACACCGCACCTGGCTGCAGAAATCCCAGCAGGGCGTGTTTCGAGTCGCGGCAGGCGGCCTTGTTTTCCATGTCGAGGAAATGACCGGCGTCCTGGATGGTGCTGAAGCTGCAGTCTTGCACGTACTTGGTGAAATGGTGGACATCCTGGCCACTGGTGTATTCGTCCAGCGCACCGTTCATGAACAGGACGGGGATTTTGATATTGCTCGCGGCTGCCAGGTAGTTCTGCGGGTCGACTGCCAGCACCTGGGTGATGTGATGATGCATCTGGTCGTATTCGTGCAGGTCCAGACTGCTGACATGCCGATAGTTGAAGCGTTTGAACAACGAGGGCAGGTGCTTGCCGATGGTGTCGTTGATCAGGTGACCGACTTCGTAACGGTTACGTTCGCCCAGGTGTTTCACGCCGCGCAGCAGATAGTCCTGCATGGCGTCGTTGATGACCGGCGAGAACGAACTGACAACGGCTTTCTCGATGCGCTTGGGACGCTGCGCCAAGGCCAGCAGGGTTGCCACCCCGCCCCATGAAAAGGACATGACATGATCGGCATGGAAGTGCTCGATCAGTTCCAGCAGCAGATGGGCTTCTATCTCACGGCTCAGCGGTGCTTCGTGGGTGTTGTGCGGTTTGGAACGACCGGCGTACGGCTGGTCGAACAGGACGATGTTGAACTGTGGGTACAGGTTACGTACGGTCTGCGCATAGGACGCGGTGGTGGCCAGTGAGCCATTGACCATGATGATGGTCTTTTCCGCGGCGTCTGCACGATAGAATTCCGTGTAAACCCTGAACAGTCCTTGTATATCAAGCACAGCGATTTCTGGGCTCATATGTCTTCTCCTGGCGTAGACAAGGGTTACCAAGCAGTCGAAAACGGCCGGCGTTTTTCAACGGCTTGTTACGCGCAAATCAATTTGCACGAGTTTCGTGACAGGTAGGCATATGCCTTGGTTAAAAGCCCATGTCGATCCGAACCATCTGTCCGACAGGTATTGTTATTAGGCGGGCGATTTGTCGTGGGCCTGAATGGCCCTGGTACGGCAAAAAGGTTTCTTAGAATGCGGGTATGACTTGTCGGTCACATGTGGACCGACGTCTGGATTCAAGCAGTCGATCCGGGAACCCGCAAGTGCCGTTCGTATGAAGTCACATTTCGTGGGGTGTGGGCCGACTGACGGTCAGATCGAGTCGACTTCCTGGGCCGTCAGTGCGCGAAACCGGCCCGGTTTCAACCGCTCATCCAGTAGCAAAGGGCCCATGCTTTCGCGGTGCAGGCGCATCACTTTGTTATCGAAGTGGCCGAACATCCGCTTTACCTGATGATAGCGGCCCTCGACGATACTCAGCCGTGCCTGGCGTGGGCCGAGCAGGGTCAGGTGAGCGGGCTGGGTGGTGAGGTTTTCGAAGGCGAAATAGAACCCTTCAGCGAAGCGCGCCACATACCGTTCGTCGATTACCTGCTCGGTTTCAACGTAATACACCTTGGGCAGTTTGGTCTGCGGCTGGGTCAGTCGCCGCGACCACTGGCCGTCATTGGTCAGCAGCATCAGGCCGGTGGTATTGAAGTCCAGGCGCCCGGCGATGTGCAGTTCATGCCGGTCCGGCACATCCAGCAGGTCGAGCACCGTCGGATGCCGATCATCCTGGGTCGCACTCACGCAGCCCATCGGTTTGTGCAGCATGAAGTAACGCGCCGGCTTGCCTGCCTGTAACACCTCGTCGTCCAGTTGCACGAGGCTGAACTCGCGGACCTCGTGCAGCGGGTCACGGGTGGTGTTGCCATCGACCCGGACCCGGCCAGCAATCAAGAGCAGCCGCACTTGCTTGCGGCTGAACTGGGGCAGGTTGCCAAGGAAGCGATCCAGGCGCATGGTCAGGCGCCGTCCTGCGCCAGGGTATCGACAATCCCTGCGCAGCGCGGGCACAGGCAGGCTTTATTGCGCAGGTCATCGGGCAGGGCGGCGAGGCGGGCAGGGTCGATGCTGACACTGAAGCACCAGCAAGCCTGGGCGGCGGTACGCGGATCGGCCAGCGAGCAGTCGTTGCTGTAGCCGCATAATGGGCAGCGTTGGGCGATGGCGCTGCTCTGCGGTATTGCACTCATACCGGTACTGCCCGCTCGACGCACACTTGATTGCGGCCGCTTAGCTTGGCCTGATACAGCGCCCGGTCAGCGCGGGCGATCAGATCGTGCAGGTTGTCGTTGGGCAGGCGCTCGGTCAGGCCGACGCTGACGGTGACCTGCAGCATGCTTCCGGAAAAAAAGTAATCGTGTTGCTCAGCCAACCGGCGAATCTGCTCGGCCACGCGCTGGCCGCCGGCCAGGTCGCTGTCTTTGAGCAACACGATGAATTCTTCGCCACCCCAGCGGCAAATCACGTCGGACTGGCGCAGGCAACTCTTGAGGTCTTCCGCGAAGCCCGCCAGCACTGCATCGCCTGCCAAATGGCCATGGGTGTCGTTGAGGTGTTTGAAGTGGTCCAGGTCCAGTAGCAGGGCGGTCACCGGGCCGGGGCTGTCCAGGGTATTGCTGGCCAGCAGATTGAAACCGCGACGGTTGGGCAGGCCGGTCAGGGGGTCGAGCGTGGCCTGGGCTTCCAGGCGGCTCTGGTAGCGGTGTAGGGTCTTGTTCAGTAACAGCATGACGATCAGGGTCACCGCCAGGCAGATCGCCAGGTTCAGGTAGAGTGAATGGCGGATGCCGTCCAGCGCGCCGTTTTCCTTTTTGGTGACGAACAGGAACCAGTTCAGTTCAGGGATGAAGCGCACATTGACGAAGCTGTCAGCGCCTTCGGCGGTGTACTCGTAGCTATCGCTGTTGGCCTGGGGCAGTTTTTCCATGAGCGTGCCCAGGCCGGGCAGGTCCAGCAGCGTCTGGCCGGCCTGCGGATCGTGCGGGCTGCTGCTGGTGCCGGTGAGCACCACAACGCCGCGGGTGTCGACGAAAAATACGCCGCGATCATAGCGCTGCTGGTAGCGGTCGATCAGCTTGACCACTGCATCAACGGTCAGCCCGACCCCGGCGGCGCCGATGAAGCGATTGTTGTAGTCGAACACCTTGTAGTTGATGAAGAAGCTCGGCCGGTCCTGGTTGGCCATGTCCGGATCGAAGCTGATCTCGTAGGGCTCGCTCATGTCCCGAACCCGGTAGTACCAGGCATCGCGGGGTTCGCCGGGCTTGATGGTCTTGAGGATGCCCTTGGCCTGGTAGTAGATCCCGGTCTTTTCGGAAATGAAAAATGAGGTATAGGCGCCGTAGTGATCATGCACCTCGCGCAGGTAGCGGATGATCTGCTCGGGGTTGTTCTCGCCGCTCACCACCCAGTCGCGCATGAAGGTGTCACGCGACATCATTGAGGCGATCAGGGTTGGGCGCACCAGGTCCTTCTGGATTTCCGAGTAAACCGTGTCGGAGGTCAGTGGCAGCTCGGTATGAATGATGTTGTCGCGGATCGAGCTGCGCGAGGCGTAATAGCTCAGCAACGAGGTGACCAGAAAACCGCCTGCCAATAGCAATGCCAAGGTGAACAACAAGGTGCGCTGTGAGGTGATGGCATTGGGAAAAGGCATAACGATTCCGGGTGGCTGGTAAACCGCTGAGGGCGGCATAGTAGACGAAACCCATTGCTGTGCTCTATCACTGCGTGGCCAGCATTTATCGGGCCAGATTGCTTCACGGGCTGATCGGGCGTCCCGGCAGCCGTGCAGGCACAGTGTAGACCGGTGCCTGGCCGATCAGCCCTTGCAGCGCGGCGCAGCGGCAATGCACCAGAAGTATCCGGTCGTAATGAATGCCCTGCTGAAAAAGATTACCGAACAACTCGTCCAGCGTCGCCGGCAGGCGGCCAAACCGGTTGCGTACCGTCAGCACGTCCATCGGGGTCGGTGGCAGTTGTCCGGAGAAAAAGCCGCTGTTGCTGTTGCGCACTGTCCGGCCGACATCGTCGTAACTTTCTGCACCGGCACTCTGGTATTTCGCCAGCGTGTAATTTTTCAGGCGACCCGGCAGCGAGGTGCCGGCCAAGAGTTTGTCGGTGGCGACCAACGGCGGCAGCGCGGGTGTGTGACCGGCCGGGCTGGAAATGGCAAACGGGCTGACCCGCTGGCTGACCACCCGGTGCAATCCGGGATCGATCAATATATGGCCGTGAGGCGCATAGGTGTGGATTTGCGTGCCGTTCGGGATTTTCACGGTTTTGCTCCACGGCAGGTAGTAGCCATGGGTGCTCACCACCAAGGTGCGCGCCTGGCCGCGGTCTGAGGTCCAAAGCAGGAACTTGCGGCCCAGCTTCCACACATGCACTGGCAATTGGCCGTACTGCGGGCCGCTGAAGGTCCAGCGTTTGAGCAGGCCGCCGTTATGAAAGAACGGCTCCAGGCGGGTCTGGCGGGGCATGGTCGGGCCGCCGATCCGTTGTCCGGGCGCCCGTGCCTGGGCGGCGGTGCGCAACACGCGCCGGCCGTTGTCGAGGAGCTTACGCTGGGCGTCCAGTACCCGGACAGTGGCCGGGCCCACGCGCCAAAGAGCGAAGCTCAAAAGCGATGTCAGTGCCTGTTGCTTTTCCGGGTAGCGACGGCCGGGCAGGTTGGCCATGGCGATCTCAGTACCTAGCACCCCCAGTTCGGTCGCCAGGGCCGCGACGGCCGCCGGTGTCAGGACCAGTGACATGGGCGCCAGCAGCCATTGCAGATGACGCAATTGCCCGCTCCAGTAGCGCAGGGTCTGTTGCGTAGGGGTGACAATCTGCTGACGGGCGTGCTCCAGCGCGTTGGCCCTGAGGGTCTGGCACATGTAGGCAAACGGTTGCCCGGCTGGCAGCGGCTGTTCGTACAGTGACTGATCATGGCGTTGGTGGCGATCGGGCTGATACAGAATGTCGGACCAGGGGCGCAGAATCGAGGGCGGTGTCTGCAGCGGTGCCTGGCTGGTCCAGAACCTGAACAGATAATCCAGGCGTTGCTGATGCCGGTCTGGTACGTAACGCATTACCGTCGTGCGCCAGTCGGAATCAGCCATCGCGTTGAGCAGGTAGCGGTTCATCTGATCGGCGTCGGCGAACTCGATAAAGCCGTTGGCCTGCCCGGCCTGGTACAACACCCGCTGCTTGAGTTGGGCCGGTGCCAGCATCAACAGGCTGCAGCACGGTTGCTGCTCAAGGCCTTCGATGAACGAACTCTGCACTTCAAAGCCCAGTACGCTCCAGCTGGCGGCCGGGTCGCTCAGGGCCTCGACCACGCGGTCGAAGCCGCCACGCTGCAAATTGCCCTGCTTGAGCGCGACGATCGCCTGGCTGATCAGTGCGGCGCGCAAGGCGTGTTCCACCTGGGCTTGCTGTTGTGTCCAGAATGTTTCAATGCGCCGGCTGACCAGTGTCAGGAAGTCAGTTCGCTCGATGTGCCCGGCCAGTTGTCGGGCACTGAGCGGCAGTTGTTTATCCGCTTGCCACTGACCCTTACCAGTAGGGTCGTGCCAGATTGCCCACTTGCCACCTTCATCGATGTAGCCCTCGGGCTGTTCAGCCTGATAGCGGCTGATCAATGCCTTGGCGATGTTCATCGGCCGGGTTTCGGGCGTATGAATAC
The DNA here is from genome assembly GCF_024129905.1 of Pseudomonas sp. 21LCFQ010. NCBI lineage: Bacteria > Pseudomonadati > Pseudomonadota > Gammaproteobacteria > Pseudomonadales > Pseudomonadaceae > Pseudomonas > Pseudomonas sp. 21LCFQ010. Next base: position 184,687 of record NZ_JAMYDZ010000005.1, read on the forward strand.
GATTGCCAGCCTGACGTACATGGCCCAGCGGGGTTCGTCGTTGGCCAGGGCGCCAGGCGACGAACACCTGGCGTGGGTTGAGATCAAGCCCGTGCTGCTTGTGCAGCCAGTCGCGCATCAGGCCGGTGGCGATGTTCATTGGCGCGGGCAGGCTGTCGAGAATGGCTGGCCGTGCCTGCCACAGCTCTGCGGCGCCGGCCAGTGCCAGCGCCGGTCTGGCTGGCTGCCACATGAATGCGTCGCTGCCGGTCCGCGTAAAAGACTCGGCAGCGCGCTGGCTGGCCCGTTGCAGGGCGTGCATCGGGTCCCCCACATACAGGCGTGCTTCGATCTGGCCGGGTTGTTGGTGATACAACCAATGGCGGTGGATGGCAGAGTCGTTAAGTTCGCCCAGCAGACGTTCGGTCATGTAGCTGGCGTTGTCGCTGATGTATTCGACAGGGCGCCGTCCTGAACCCGGCTGGTGGATGAAGCAGTGTGCAGTCAACGGCGAGCGTACCTGAAACAGCCCAGGCACTACCTCATCACCAAAATGCAACAGCCAGATCTGCGCACTGCGCGACGGACCAGTGTCGAGCATTGCCTGAGGCGTATCGGGCGGCTGGGTATAACCCAGTGCATCGAGGGCAAGGTAATAACCCTCGCGGTGCAGGTACTTGCGCTTGAATTGCCGGGCCAGTTCATCCAGCCAGGACAACCGGGCCAGTTGACGCCAGGTGTCAGCGTGGTGGCGCCAGAACCTGTCAAGCTGTTGTTGGTAGTCGTCTGCCCAGGGTTGGTCGATGATGTTGCGCAGCAGGTCGCTGCGCTTGAATGACGGCAGTTCCGCCAGCGGCGCATCGTCAATCGCTTTGGCCCGCACCAGATACGGCAGCTCAGACCGATCACCGGCCGTCACCGCCAACTGGCTCAGGCTCAATTCCAGGCTTTGCTGGTCTGGATCGACGCCGCTATGGGGGCTCTCGATGCGCAGCCGTAGCGTGTCCGGGTCCAACGGTTTGCCTGCGGTTTCATGCAGCCAGTCAGTCAGACGCTTGCGCACATAGCGCGGCCAGGCCGCAGGGGCGTCCATGTCCAGTTGCAGGCTGCGCAGCAGCAGTACCGAGTCGGCCAGCAAGGCATAGCCTGGGCGTCTGCGCAGACGGGCCAGTTGCTCAAGGCGCCGGGCATTCAAAAGCCGGGTATCGTCGGTGGCCGGTTCTGGCTCGGGCTGAGGGAGGCGGATATCGAAAAACGGTGAAGTCGCAAAGGCATTGGCAGCGGGCAAACTGTCGGTGCGTTCCTGATCCTGACCGGCAAGCAGTATCGGTCTGGGAGGGATGAAACCGGGATCATGCATGGCAGAGACTCGAATGAGAAAAGCCACGCACTATGTCGTTGTTGTCAGTGCCGATGAGGGTAATTATTTATGGATCGCGCAGAATAACGGTTATGAAATTTTTTGTTGCATTGTCACGAAGCGCCGAGAGGCCGATGGCGTGGGATGCGCGGCACTTTCAGGCGGTTTTCGACGGCCTGGCGACGAATGCTTACCGCACCAGAATCGGTTTTTCCGGTCTTATGTAACGTCCCCCAGAATCGGGCGGATACGCGATCAGCGGCGCTGATTCGCGACCACTCGCGGTCCAGGAGGCCGCCATGTATCGACGATCCCTGCTTGTTCTGTTGGTTCTTTCACTGGCCGGCTGTTATGGAGGCGCCGGTTACTATGAATCGGATGTCTATACCCAGCCTACGGTCGCACGCGGCTATTACGACGGCCCAGGCTACTACCAGGAGCGACGCATCTATGTAGCACCCCCGCCGCGCTATTACGGTCCGCCACCGCCCCGTTATTACGCTCCACAGCCGCGTTATTACGGGCCGCCACCGGGGCCGCGGCTCTATGTACCCGGCCGCCCGCCGGGCCAGGCCTGGGAGCATCGTGGCCGCGATTATGACCGCCATCCTGATCGTAACCGCTGGGATGACCGGCGTGATCGTAACCGCTGGGACGATCGTCGCGACCGCAACCGTTGGGATGATCACCGCCAGCGTGACAACAACCGCTGGGATAACCGGCGCTAACCTTGCCTGATGACTGACGGCGCCTGATGCGGCGCCGTTTTCAGGGCGGCGGCGATCAGGTGCATTTGACTTTGCCTGCGAGCTTTTCTAGTGTCCGCGCAACGTTTTTAGCAGGCACCTTCATGACAAGCGACGACCGGATCAAACTCGAACCCAGCTGGAAGCACGCACTGCGTGAAGAGTTCGAAAAACCCTACATGGCTGAGCTGCGCGAGTTCCTGCGGCAGGAGCATGCCGCCGGCAAGCAGATCTTTCCGCCAGGGCCGCTGATTTTCAATGCGCTGAACTCAACCCCGCTGGACAACGTGAAAGTGGTGATTCTCGGCCAGGATCCGTACCACGGTCCGGGCCAGGCCCACGGCTTGTGCTTCTCGGTACAGCCGGGCGTGGCGACGCCGCCGTCGCTGGTCAATATCTATAAAGAGCTGCACCGCGACCTGAACATCGACATACCCAACCATGGTTGCCTGCAATCCTGGGCAGACCAGGGCGTGCTGCTGCTTAATACCACCCTTACAGTCGAGCGGGCCAATGCCGCTTCACACGCCGGGCGTGGCTGGCAGCATTTCACTGACAAAGTGATTGAAGTGGTCAGTGCTCATCAGCCCAACCTGGTATTCCTGCTCTGGGGCGCGCATGCACAGGGCAAGCGCAAGCTGATAGACGCCACCAAACACCTGATCCTCACCTCGGTGCATCCGTCACCGTTGTCGGCTTACAAAGGCTTTATCGGCAATGGCCATTTCGGGCGGACCAACAAGTTTCTCGAACAGAACGGCCTGACGCCGATTGACTGGCGGCTGCCGGTGCTTTGAGCTGGGCCACATGAACGGGGTTTCGTAGGGGGAATGCCGATCAGTTAAGGGAATTGGCTCATTGTTGCCGTTGATTTTGATCTTCGAGCCGAGATGGCACAAACGACGCCGAACGCGACTTGGGTGCAGGCCGAGGGTAGGCGTCGATTCGGGGGAGAAACCGACATGGATGTCGGTTTCAGGTGCGCTGGGCAGGACGCCCATCGCGCCGGCCCCCGAATCGGCGCCGGACGGAGGGAAGTCTGCCCGCAGGGCGGACCCAAACCAGGAGCAAGCGGTTTTTCCCCATTTTGCCGCTTTCAAAATGGGGTCGCCCAGCAGGGCGAAACCTGCGGTTCAGGCAGCTCGGTAATGGATTTTCCATTGCTCAAAAGAGCGCCGGAGATCGGCGCTACTCTCCTGCGGCTAAGCGCTGTTGCTAACCCAGCGCCTATACAGCGGCTCGGCCAGAAACAGCACGAACAGCAAGCGCATGACCTGCATGGCGGTGACCAGCGGCACCGACAGTTGCAACACCTCCGCAGTCAGGCTCATTTCGGCTATCCCGCCGGGCATCATGCCCAGCGTCAGCGAGCGCACATCCAGATGGGTGAGGGCGCCCAAGCCAATGGCCGCGAGGCTGGCGGCCAGCATCATCAGTGACGTGCCCAACAGGGTGCGCGCCAGAAATGATGGCGCGCGACGAAAGAATGCCCGGTTGAAGTGACAGCCCAGGCCACTGCCGATCAGCAGTTGCCCCAGTTGGCTGGCGCCGTTGGGCAGGCCCAGTTGCAGGTCACAACTGATGCTTGCCACCGAGGTAAGCAGCAACGGCCCGAACAGCCAGGGGTTGGGTTGTTTCAGGCGTTGCCATAACCACGCGACCACTGCGCCGCCGAGGCTCAGGCCCAGCAGCCAGCGCCAGTCGACGCTGACCGGATGGCTGAGCAGCGCGCCATCACCTACCAGGTATTTGAAGATGGCCGGTACGCATAGCACGACAGCCAGTACCCGCAAGCTTTGCGCTGCCGCCACGCTACTGAGGGTGGCGCCGTTACGCGCGCCAAGGTTGACCATTTCCTGCGAGCCGCCTGGCATGCTGGAAAAGAATGCGGTAGGCCGGTCTTCGCCGGTGCGCAGCATCAGCCACACACCGATCAGGCAAGACAGGCCCGTGATCAGCGCGCCGCTGAGGATCAGACCAAAATGGGCGATGACCTGCTCGACCACGGCGGGGTTGAAGTGCAGGCCAATGCCCACGCCGATGATCAGTTGCCCGAACTTGCGCCCGCCCGGCACCGGGCCCAGTTGCCACGGCGTCAGGCAGCGCACCAGGATGACCGCCAGCAGCGAGCCGACCATCCATGGCAATGGCCAGCCGATCAGGCTGGTCAGGTAGCCACCCGCTACCGCTACAAACGGGGTGGCCCACCAGTTGCGAAAGGCGCTATCAGGCATCAGCCACTGCTGCACGTTGTTTGGCGCGCTTGCGCCAGATGCGGTACAGCGGGAACAGCAGCATGAACACTGTGAGCACCCAGACGCCCATAGTGATCGGGCTGTTCCACAGAATGCCCAGCTCGCCATTGGAGATCGACAGCGCCCGGCGCAGGTTCTGCTCCATCAGACCACCGAGGATGAAGCCCAGCAGAATCGGTGACAACGGAAAATCCATCTTGCGCAGGATGTAACCGAAGATGCCGATGCCGACCATCAGGAACAGGTCGAAGGTCGTCGCGTGGACGGCATAAACGCCAATCGCGGTGATGATCGCGATCACCGGCACCAGCGCCCAGTTCGGCACGGCGAGGATGCGGGTGAAGATCCGGATCATCGGGATGTTGAGGATCACCAGCATGACGTTAGCAATGAACAGCGAGGCGATCAGGCCCCAGACGATGTCCGGCTGCTGCTGGAACAGCATTGGCCCTGGTGTGATGTTATACAGCGACAGGGCGCCGATCATCACCGCCGTGGTGCCTGAACCCGGCACGCCGAGGGTCAGCATCGGCACCAGCGCGCCGCAGGCGGTCGCACCAATGGCAGTTTCCGGTGCCGCCAGGCCACGCATGTCGCCCTGGCCGAACTTGCCGCTGGCGCCAGCGATGCGTTTCTCGGTCATGTAGGCCACAGCACTGGCCAGGGTCGCGCCGGCCCCCGGCAGCACGCCGAGAATGAAGCCCATCAAGCCACAGCGCAGGTTGACGATGAATACCGCCGCTGCTTCCTTGAAGTTGAACAGCATGCGCCCGGTAGCTTTGACCGCTTCCTGGCCACGATGGGTCTTTTCCAGCAGCAGGAGGATTTCACTGATGGAAAACAGGCCCAGCACCAACACCACAAACTGAATGCCGTCAGTCAGATGGATGTTGTCACCGGTGAAGCGATACACGCCGCTGTTGGCATCGATGCCGACCGCCGACAGGAACAGGCCGATCAGGGCCGCGATAAAGGTTTTCAGCGGTCGGTCACCGGCCATCCCGCCGAGGCAGACAATCGCAAACACCATGAGGACAAAGTATTCGGCCGGGCCGAAAGCGATGGCCCATTTGGCCAGCAATGGGGCGAACAGCACCATGCCGCAGGTGGCAATGAAGGCACCGATGAACGAACTCCAGGCAGACAGCGACAACGCGACACCGGCCATGCCCTTGCGAGCCATCGGGTAGCCGTCGAGGGTGGTCATGACCGTGGAGGCTTCACCCGGAATGTTGAGCAGGATCGAGCTGATCCGCCCGCCGTATTCGCAACCCAGATACACCGCTGCCAGCAGGATCAGCGCCGACTCCGGCGGCAGGCCCAGGGCGAAGGCGATCGGGATCAGCAAGGCCACCCCGTTGATCGGGCCCAGGCCCGGCAGCAGGCCGACGATGGTGCCGATCAGGGTGCCAGACAGAGCGGTGACCAGGTTGTAAGGGGTCAGGGCAACGCCGAAGCCTTGGCCCAGATAGCTGAAAGTATCCATATCAATTCTCCAGAACGCTGAGCAAGCCCAAGGGCAGGGGAACGTCCATGGCTTTATCGAATAGCAAGTAGAGGCCGACGCTCATCAGGGTGACCACCACGGCACCGGGCAGCCAGCGGCCGCCATACAGCCGGGCCATGGGAATGCCGATCAGGACGCTGCTGAGAATGAAGCCCAATGGTTCGAACAGGCCGGCAAACACCAGCAGCAGGCCGATGCACACCGCGATCTTGACCAGGGTTTCACGATCCAGTGGCGGTTCGTCCTCGGTATGGACGATGGGCGTGGGACGAAACAGCATGTACAACAGCGCAGCAGACATCAGCCCCAGCATCAGCAGCGGGAAAGCCCGTGGGCCCACCGGTTCGTAAGAAAATGGCGCCTGATAAGGCCAGGCCATCAGCGCCAGGGCCGCACATACCAATAGCAGCACGGCAGCAAGAAGTCGTTGCAAGACCATGATGATCTCCTGCGTTGCGCCTCTTGAGACGCAACGGCTAGTCAGACAAGTGGGTTCTGATTACTGAATCAGGCCAAATTCCTTGGCCAGCAATTTGTAGTCAGCCACCTGTTTCTTGACGTAGGTATCGAGCTCGGCGCCGGTCATGGCAAACGGGAACAGCTCGCGCTGATCGCGCAGTTTGGCGAAGTCTTCCGAGGCCAGCACTTTGTCGAACGAGGCTTTCCACCAGTTGTAGTCTTCGTCGCTGACTTTCGGGCCGAGGTAGAAGCCACGCACCACCGGCCAGACAATGTCGTAGCCCTGTTCCTTGGCGGTCGGGATGTCTTTCATTTCCGGCTCGTCGATACGCTTGTCGGCGAAGACGGCCAGCAGCCGCATGTCACCGCTGAGGATGTGCGGCATCGAGTCGGAGATGTCGGTACTGCCCACCTGGATGTGGCCGCCGAGCAGTGCCGTGGCGATTTCACCACCGCCTTCGAGAGCGACATAGCGCAGGGCGCGCGGGTTGATACCGGCGGCCTTGGCGATCAGCGCCGTCTGCATCCAGTCCTGGCTGCCGACGGTGCCGCCGGAGCCGATCACGACCTTGCTCGGGTCGGCCTTCAAGGCTTTGACCAGATCGTCGAGGTTCTTGTAGGGCGAGTCACTGCGCACGGCGATGGCGCCATAGCTGGTGCCTACGGCTGCCAGCCAGCGTACAGCGTTTTCATCGAAACGACCGAATTTGCCCTGCGCCAGGTTGAGCAGCGAGCCGCTGGACCAGGCCACCAGCGTACCGGCATCGGCCGGCCGCTGGGCGACCACCGCGTTATAGGCTACCGCACCCACGCCACCCGGCATGTAGGTCACGCGCATCGGCGAGGTGAGAATCTTCTCGTTGATCAGCGCGCTTTGGACCAGCTTGCAGGTCAAGTCAAAGCCGCCGCCGGGGGAGGCCGGTGCGATGCATTCGGGGCGTTTGGGTTCAGCAGCGAACAACTGGCTGGCCATCAGCATGGCGCCGGCCGCGAGGGCAAGATGGTGCAAGGGTCGTTTCATGGGGCAGTCTCCTGAAGCGTTTCTTGTTTTTAAAGGGTGAAGCAGGGCTGCTGAGAAAATCTCAGGCAGCAGCGTGCACCGGTGTCATCACTGGCATCGGAGTTCTGGAAGACGGGGTATAGGCAAGTGGGAGTGGCGTACCGCGAGCGCAGCGCATCGTGCTGTTCGGGTCAATGAGCGCGCAGCCATGCATGGCGTGGTCATGAGTAAATCCTTTTTATTTTTCTTGTTATGCAGATGCTCGTTGGCACCTTGTGGAACGCTCAGTTTTCGGGCGTTTGCGCGATGCTAAATCACCAACCTTTCACTAACCTTTCAATGTTGGTTGCCAAATAAACCAAGCAGCCTCAAATTGTTTCGGGGCTTCACAGCCATGTACGCCCCTGTACACTCCAGCCGACTCACCCCCCAAAGGCATTTCTGGAGACCACGATGCGCGTGCTGTTCGTCGAAGATCATCTGCAACTGGCTGAAAGCGTATCCCGGGCGCTCAGGTTGGCCGGGCTGACCGTCGATGTCCTGCACGACGGTGTGGCGGCAGACCTGGCGCTGAGCAGCGAGGAGTATGCAGCGGTGGTGCTGGATGTCGGCCTGCCGCGCATGGACGGTTTCGAGGTACTCGCCCGCCTGCGCGGACGCGGGCGTCACACACCGGTGCTGATGCTCACCGCGCGCAGCGATGTCAAAGACCGCGTGCACGGCCTGAACCTGGGCGCAGATGATTACCTGGCCAAGCCGTTCGAGCTGTCCGAGCTCGAAGCCCGGGTCAAGGCGCTGCTGCGGCGCAGTGTGCTGGGCGGTGAGCGGCAGCAGCGCTGCGGTGCGCTGGTCTACGACCTGGATACCCGGCGCTTCACCATCAACGGCGAACTGTTGACCCTGACCTCCCGTGAGCAGGCCGTGCTGGAAGTGCTGATTGCCCGCTCGGGAAGGGTGATGAGCAAGGAGCAATTGGCCGGGCAGGTGTTTGGCCTGGATGAAGAAGCCAGTCCGGATGCGATCGAGATCTACATTCATCGGCTGCGCAAAAAGCTGGACGGCCACTCGGTGGCCATCGTGACCTTCCGCGGCCTGGGCTATCTGCTGGAAAGCCGCGATGCGCAATGACAGCCTGCGCTGGCGGTTGCTCTGGAGCCTGGCGCTGCTGCTCACGGTACTGATGCTGGCCAGTGGCATGAGCGCCTACTGGAACGGTCGGGAAGTGGCCGACACCGCCTATGACCGAACCTTGCTGGCCTCGGCGCGGACCATCGCGGCCGGCCTGACCCAGCGTGATGGCACCCTCAGCGCCGAGATTCCCTACGTGGCGCTGGATACCTTCGCCTACGACAGCGAAGGGCGCATCTACTATCAGGTCAATGACATCAACAAGCGTCTGATCTCGGGCTTCGAGAATCTGCCTTCACCGCCGCCCGGCACCTTGCGCACTGATGACTACCCGGCACTGGCCAGCTTCTATAACGGTGTTTATCGTGGGCAGGATGTGCGGGTGGTGAGCCTGCTCAAGCCGGTCAGCGAGCCGGGCATGAACGGCATTGCGGAAATTCGGGTGGCCGAAACCCAGGAGGCGCGGGTCGGCATGGCTCGCAGTCTGATGGCCGATACTTTGTTGCGGCTGGGGATGCTCGGTGCCGGTGCGATGTTGCTGGTGTGGTTCACCGTCAGCGCCGCCTTGCGTCCACTGGAGCGTTTGCGCAGTGCGGTGGAAGACCGTCAGCCGGATGACTTGCGGCCACTGCCGATGGTCGAGGTCCAGCACGAATTGCGCCCGCTGGTCAGCTCGCTGAATCACTTTACCGAACGCCTGCGCCATCAGTTCGAACGCCAGGCGCAGTTCATCGCCGACGCGGCCCATGAGCTGCGCACCCCGCTGGCGGCGCTCAAGGCCAGAGTCGAGCTGGGCCTGCGCGAGCATGACCCGCAGCAGTGGCGCAGCACGCTGGAGTCGGCGGCGCAAAGCACCGACCGGCTCACCCATCTGGCCAATCAGCTGTTGTCGCTGGCGCGAATCGAAAACGGCGCACGGGCGATTGCCGAGGGGGGCGCGCAGACCCTTGATCTCAGCCAGTTGGCCCGTGAGTTGGGCATGGCGCTGGCGCCGCTGGCCCATGCCCGGGGCGTGGCCCTGGCGCTGGAAGCTGACGAGCCGGTCTGGCTGCGTGGCGAACCCACCCTGCTCAACGAATTGCTCAGCAACCTGCTCGACAACGCCATGGCTCACACGCCTGCTGATGGCAACGTCGTGCTGAGGGTCATCGCCCCTGGCATTCTGGAAGTCGAAGACGACGGCCCGGGCATCCCTGAAGCAGACCGTGAGCGGGTATTCGAGCGCTTTTATCGGCGTAATCAGCAGAGCGCCGGAACTGGCCTGGGCCTGGCGATCGTCGGCGAGATCTGCCGGGCGCACCTGGCGCAGATCTCGTTACATGACGGTGCGGAGCGGGGCTTGAAGGTGCGGGTGAGTTTCCCGTAGGAGGGGCCGGGCGGCGATCCGCTTCAGCCGCGAAGCGTTCTCTGTAGCGGCCGCGATGCAGGGTGCGGTCAGTACAGCATCCTGCTGGCCTCATCCATGTGCACGCTCAGTTGTCCGCCAGCCGGGTCAAGCCCTAGCTGGGTAAAGGCCGGAAGGTCGACGATGTCTACCTGCGCCAGTGGATGGCTGGTGCCTCTGTTGATGTGTGCGCTGGCCACTTGTACCAGGTCGATGTAGTCCGCTTTTTTCGATACTCGATCCAGACTCTGGAACTGGCTTGGCACATTGGCCAGTGACTCCTGGAAATCCCAGGTGCATAGCAGGCGTTCGCCGATGGTCGGGTGGATATTGTCGATGACATGGTTGAGGCTGACCGGATCGGCCAGCAGCTCGAAGTGGTCTTCGGCATAGGTCAGGATCGGCAGGATCCCGATCAGGTGTACCAGCCCGGCCAGGGTGGCCTGGTCCGGCTTGAGATGATGATGCCGCTGGCTCAGCGAATAGCAGATGCCGGCCACTTGCAGGCTCTGTTGCCAGATTTCGCGCATCTTCTGTTCGATCACCGGCGACTTGGCGTGGAACATCTGCTCCACTACCAGGCCGATGGCCAGATTGCTGGTGTAATTCACGCCAAGACGGCGAATGGCCGAAACCACGTCGCTGATCTCTACCGCACCACGCAGCATCGGGCTATTGGCGACCCGGATCAGGCGCGCCGACAGTGCTGTGTCATTGCCGATTACCCGGCTGAGTGCGGCCACACTGATCTCGGTATCTTCCGCAGCCTGACGAATCTTCAGAGCTACCTCCGGCAAGGTTGGCAGGAACAAGGCATCCCGTTCAATCGCTCTGATCAGGGCCTTTTGTACCTCGGCAGCCATGTTGCTCATGTCAAATCTCGTAGCTGTGGGCTTTTATATGTATGCGGCGGGCTTGCAGGCCCGCCGGATTGGCTCAGCGCTGGATTTCCAGCTTGCTGTCCAGGCTGTAAGGCAGATCCAGAAGCTCCAGGGCCGGGCCTTCGGCACTGCCCAGGTGAACCTGGCCGCCCTCGATGGCGTTATCCTGCAGTACGGCCAGCAGTTCAACGCCGCTGGCGGCCCGTGCGGCGATCACCACATTGCCTACTGCGCTGGCATGCACCGGTGAAAACAGCGCGGCGCCCGGCTCGGGAATTTCCTCGGCTTGCAGGCTCAGGCGATACAGATGACGCTTGAGCTTGCCCAGGTATTGCATGCGCGCGACGATTTCCTGGCCGGTGTAGCAACCTTTCTTGAAACTGACCCCGCCGACTGCCTGCAGATTGATCATCTGCGGGATGAATTCTTCGCGGGTCGCAGGCATCACCTGGCCAATACCTGCGCGTACCTGGCCCAGCAACCAGTCGTTGAGCGAGCCTTGCGGCAGTTGCGCAACCAGCTGTGCCTGAACCTGCTCGGCCTGTTCAGCCTTGACCCAGAGTTCGGCCCGGCCTGGGCTGACCCGTGTGGCGAGCAGCTCATTGACCTGCACCAGGCTGTCGGTTTCGGCCGGCAGTTCCAGGCCCAGGCTGTTCAACACCTGATCGCCATCTTGCAGGCCGAAGCGCACCCAGGCAGCGCTTTCGTCGGTCAGTTTGGATTTGGAAAACACCGCATACTTGCGCAGGTCCAGCAGTTGCGGCTCGATCAGTTCGCTGGCCATGGCCAGCAGGCAGCCATCGGCTTCAAAGAGGATGCGGAAACTCGACTGCATCCGGCCTTTCTGGGTGCAGCGCGCGCCGAGCCCGGAGCGGGTTGCGCTCAGGTAGTTGATGTTGCAGGTCAGTTGCCCCTGAAGGAACTTGCCGGCGTCTACGCCGCGTACTGCCAGAACGCCCTCATGGGACAACGTGCAGAAAAAAGCTGATTCGGCCATGGTCATCGCAAAATCTAAAAGGAATGACCTACATCATAGTGGTCTGATGACGATAAAGGTATATGCAAGGCTTTTTGACCATCGGGGCGCGACAAGCCCCCGCCGTTCAGGGCGGGGAAGGATAGCGCGGACGGCGTAGCCGTCCTCGGTCGCAGGGGGCGGATGTCAAATAGCCTGATTCGAGCCAGGTCACAAAACCTGTATACTCGCCGCCTGATTTCGAGGAGCGTTTCATGGTCGACGATGTAGAGCTCAATCGCCTGTTCTGGCACAGCCGTCGTGGCATGCTGGAGCTGGACGTACTGCTGGTCCCGTTTGTCCGGGAGGTTTACGCGAGCCTGAACGAGGTCGACCGCGCCTTGTATCGTCGGCTGCTTGAATGCGAAGACCAGGACATGTTCGTCTGGTTCATGCAGCGTGGCGAGTCTGACGATGCCGAGTTGCAGCGCATGGTGCGCATGATCCTGGATCGTGTCCAGCCGAAGTAAAGCTTTCGAATGCCGTTGGCAGACTTCCAGGAGTCTGCTGACGGCTTACCTTGTGGCCCAGACGCTGGCCTGCCTGGCTGTCTGGCTGCTTGATGTTCCCGTTCTGTTGACCCTGCTCGGCTGGCTGGTCTGTGCCGGGCATGCGGCCTGGGTCTTGCCCAGAGCCATTCTGCTCAGCCAAGCCCGTGCATTTCGGGGTGTGCGCCATGCCCACGATGGCTGGCAGGTCTGGAGCCAGGCACGCGGCTGGCAGCCCGTGCAGATCGCTGCCGACAGCCTGGCTTTGCCGCTGATCATTGTCTTGCGCTTTCGTCCGCGAGCAGGGCAGGGTGGTGGCTGGTTGACCCGCTCTGTATGTATTCCCCGTGATGCGCTGGCGCCGGATACCCACCGACGCCTGCGCGTGCTGCTCAAGTTTGCCCGTTACGCTTGAGAGGTGTCCTTGAGTCAGGCGTTGTAGTTGGCAGGGACCAATACGGTATCAAGGGCTTCAGGCAGCAGTTGCGGATAATCCAGCGTGTAATGCAGCCCTCTGGACTCCTTGCGCTCCATCGCGCAGCGGATCATCAGTTCGGCCACCTGGGCGAGGTTGCGCAGTTCGATCAGGTCGCGGCTGACTTTATAGTTGCTGTAAAACTCGTCAATCTCATCGAGCAGCAAGCGTACCCGGTGCTCGGCGCGTTGCAGGCGCTTGTTGGTACGCACAATACCCACGTAGTCCCACATGAAACGCCGCAGCTCATCCCAGTTGTGCGCGATGATCACATCTTCGTCCGAGTCGGTTACCTGGCTGGCATCCCAGCCCGGCAATTGGGCAGGCATATCGATCTGGTCGAGTTGCCCCACGATATCCGCCGCTGCCGAACGGGCGTAGACGAAGCACTCCAGCAGCGAGTTGCTGGCCATGCGGTTGGCGCCGTGCAGGCCGGTACAGCTGGTCTCGCCGATGGCGTACAGGCCGGGGACGTCAGTGCGACCATGGCTGTCAACCACCACGCCACCACAGGTGTAGTGCGCCGCCGGCACCACCGGGATCGGCTCGCGGGTGATGTCGATGGAAAATTTCAGGCAGCGCTCATAAACCGTCGGAAAGTGCGATTTGATGAACTCGGCCGGTTTGTGGCTGATGTCCAGATAAACGCAGTCGACGCCCAGGCGTTTCATCTCGTGGTCGATGGCCCGGGCCACGATGTCGCGAGGCGCCAGTTCGGCTCGCTGGTCGAAACGCGGCATGAAGCGTTCGCCATTGGGCAGCTTGAGCACCGCACCTTCACCGCGCAACGCTTCGGTGACCAGAAAACTCTTGGCCTGCGGGTGATACAGGCACGTGGGGTGGAACTGGTTGAATTCCAGGTTGGCCACCCGGCAGCCGGAGCGCCAGGCCATCGCAATCCCGTCGCCTGAAGCGCTATCCGGGTTGCTGGTATAAAGGTAGACCTTGGCCGCGCCGCCCGAGGCGAGAATGGTGAAGCGCGCTGCATGGGTGTCGACTTCGCCGCTGTTGCGGTTGAGCACGTAAGCGCCCAGGCAGCGTTGGCCTGGCAGGCCCAGGCGCGGCTCGGTGATCAGATCGACGGCCACGCGCTGTTCGAGCAGCTCGATGTTGGGGCGTTGCCGGGACTGTTCCAGCAGGGTCCTGAAAATCGCGGCGCCCGTGGCATCGGCGGCGTGGATGATGCGCCGATGGCTGTGGCCGCCTTCACGGGTCAGGTGAAACTCGAACCCTTGCGGCCGTTCGTCGCCTTCCTCGCCACGGGTAAATGGCACGCCCTGTTCGATCAGCCACTCGATGGCTTCGCGGCTATGCTCGACGGTAAAGCGCACGGCGTCTTCGTTGCACAGTCCGCCACCGGCGTTGAGCGTGTCTTCGACGTGCGACTGCACGGTGTCGGTATCATCGAGCACCGCAGCCACACCGCCCTGGGCCCAGAATGTCGAGCCGTCGGACAGGTCGCCCTTGCTCAAGACGGCAATGCGCAAATGCTCGGGTAAGGTCAGGGCCAGGCTCAATCCTGCCGCGCCGCTGCCAATGATCAGGACATCATGCTGAAAATGTTGGCTCATGTATGAATTCCGCGTAGAGCGGCCACTAGTATAAGTAAGGTGGGATCGGCACAATACCCGCGCTTTCATGGCATTGTGAGACCAGAGGCGGGTCCGGATTGTGCGCCAGACTCCGGGTGCGTGCATACCGTTTTTCAGTGTGGTCGTTGTCGATTGCCTGAGTGTCACTGCATGCAGGCGCTCACGCCTGCGGTTATTGGTGCAACGGGAACTTTTCAATGAGCCACGTGCTCAATAGCAGGATGCCTGTAAAGGGACAGCGTCGGCCATGCGCGAGCAGTATCCGCGGCTGATTCGACGTAAAGATTATTTGGCGCAGCCGGCTTCGTTCGTGCTGCGTTTTTCGTGCGGGGCAGCTCAGTGTCCGCAGGAAACTTTGCCTGAGGGGGGAGAACTTTTGTCAAAAGCCCGAGTCTATGTTTGCAAGCCTGAACGATGGCAGTTGCAACACTCCTTCAGGCTCAATGAGGAGTGTTCATGCTAACCCAGGAAGAGGATCAGCAGCTGGTAGAGCGCGTTCAGCGCGGCGACCGGCGAGCATTTGATCTGTTGGTGCTGAAGTACCAGCACAAGATTCTCGGGTTGATCGTGCGTTTCGTGCACGACACCCATGAAGCTCAAGATGTTGCGCAAGAAGCCTTTATCAAGGCCTACCGCGCGCTCGGCAATTTTCGCGGCGACAGCGCCTTCTACACGTGGCTGTACCGCATCGCCATCAACACGGCGAAAAACTATCTGGTGTCCCGCGGTAGGCGGCCACCGGACAGCGATGTGAAATCTGAAGACGCGGAGTTCTACGATGGCGATCACGGCCTCAAGGACATCGAGTCGCCGGAGCGTGCATTGTTGAGGGATGAGATCGAGGGCACCGTGCATCGAACCATCCAGTTACTCCCGGAAGATTTGCGTACGGCTCTAACTTTGCGCGAATTCGACGGTCTTAGTTATGAGGACATTGCGAGCGTCATGCAATGCCCGGTGGGTACCGTGCGTTCTCGGATTTTCCGCGCTCGGGAAGCCATCGATAAAGCCCTGCAGCCGTTGTTGCAGGAATCCTGAGACAGCGGCGCTAGCCAAGAGAGGAACCCGCCATGAGTCGTGAAGCCCTGCAGGAATCGCTGTCCGCGGTAATGGATAACGAAGCGGACGAACTGGAATTACGTCGGGTATTGAATGCCATTGACGATGCTGAGACTCGCGCCACCTGGTCGCGTTATCAGGTAGCACGTGCAGCGATGCACAAGGAGCTCCTGATGCCTCATCTGGACATCTCGGCGGCTGTATCGGCAGCGATCGCCGATGAGGCCTCGCCACTCAAGCCCGGTCGTGGCCCATGGCGGACTCTCGGTCGCCTGGCTGTCGCCGCATCGGTGACCGTGGCGGTGCTGGCTGGCGTACGTCTGTACAACCAGGATGAGATTACCGGTGCACAACTGGCCCAACAGAACCAGCAGCCAGTGAACCTGTCTGTCGCTCAGCCGCAAGGCCCGGCAGTTCTGGCTGGCTACACCACTGAGCAGGCCGGTCCTGCTGCCAATGGTGCGGTCGAAGGTCAGGCAGGTGCTGATGATCAGCGTGTGCCGGGTTACCTGCGCCAGCACGCACAACAGGCCGCACTGAAAGAAACTGAAAGTGCACTGCCTTATGCCCGCGCAGCGAGTCTGGAAAACCGCTAATACCGCTAAGGAAACCTATGCGAGCCACTCCTCTACTATTACCTTTGTTGTTCAGTGGATGGCTAGCCGTTCCAGCGTATGCTGACAATGCGCAAGATCTGCTCAAGCGTCTTGCGCAAGCCGAGCAGCAGCAAAGCTTTCAAGGGGCCTTCGTCTACGAGCGTAACGGTAGCTTCTCTACCCATCGCATCTGGCACAGGGTCCTTGATGGCAAAGTCCGTGAGCGTCTGCTCCAGCTCGATGGTTCTGCCCAGGAAATCGTGCGTGTCGATGGTCTGACGCAATGCGTCAGCGGCACGCTCGTAGAGGGGCTGGCCAATCTTCCGGACCCTTCGGGCCGGGTTCTCGATGCGCGTAAATTATCTGCCTGGTACGACATGAAAGTCGCTGGAAGCTCTCGGGTTGCCGGGCGGCCTGCCACGATTCTGGTCATGTCGCCCAAGGATCAGCACCGTTACGGTATCGAGCTGCATCTGGATAACCAAACCGGTATGGCCCTCAAATCGCTGTTGCTCAGTGAGCGGGGCGTGTTGCTGGAGCGCTTCCAGTTTGTCGAATACGACGCTGCCAAGCCGATTGAAGACAAGGTCTTGCAGGCCAGCGGGGACTGTCAGCCTCTGCAGGTGGCAAAGAGCAAGCCGGTTGAAAAGCCCGTGGTTTCCAATGCCTGGCACACAGACTGGCTGCCGTCGGGCTTCGAGCTGACCAATCAGTCGGTTCGCGAAGAGCAGGGCAGTCACACGCGGGTCATCAGTCAGCTATACGGCGACGGTCTGGCGCGTTTCTCGGTATTTGTCGAGCCGGTTGACGGTACCCGGTCTTCTGACATTCGTACCCAGTTCGGTCCCACGGCGGTAGTGTCACGTCGTCTGGGCGTCGGGCAGAACGAGGCGATGGTCACTGTGGTCGGCGAGATTCCCGTCGGCACTGCCGAGCGTATCGCGTTGTCGATGCGTCACTCCGATACGCCTGCCAGCAAATGAGTCGAGCGGGCAGCCGTTGCGCAGAATGTAAAAGGTTTCACTTTGCGCCCGGCTGTTCTGCGGCCTACGATTTGCCTGAGCTGGAAATGAATCGCTGAAATGTTTGGTGTGCTTTGCAAGTTGCAATCAAACGCGTTTTTTTCTATAGGTCACAGCTTTGCAGCTCTGGCCTTTGTCGTTTCTGGTGTTGTCAGAAATGAGTCCGGCCGGAATCTGAATCCAGAGCGCGGTGCCTGGGCCTAAGGGCCAGGTTCATGGAACAGTCGCTTTGTATTGCTTAACTTTGCTCGTCAGGAACGGGAGCCGTATGTCGATACTACGCTTGAAATCTTATTTCTCAGTCATGGCTGCTGTGCTGGTGCTGGGTCAGGCTGTTGCTGCTCAGGCCGAGGACCTGCCGGATTTCACAGGGTTGGTCGAGCAAGCTTCGCCAGCGGTGGTGAATATCAGTACCCGCCAGAAAATGCCAGAGCGTGGGATGGCCAGCCAGCAGATGCCGGATCTCGAAGGCCTGCCGCCGATGCTCCGCGAGTTTCTTGAGCGCGGCATGCCGCCGGGGCAGCGTGCGCCGGGGCGTGGCGATCGCCAGCGCGAAGCGCAGTCATTGGGGTCGGGCTTCATCATCTCCAATGACGGTTATGTTCTGACCAACAACCACGTGGTCGATGGCGCCGACGAAATCATTGTCCGCCTGTCTGATCGCAGCGAGCTGAAGGCCAAGCTGGTGGGGACCGACCCGCGCACCGACGTTGCGGTGTTGAAAATCGACGGCAAGGACCTGCCGGTCGCCAAGCTGGGCAGCACCGCCAACCTCAAGGTCGGTGAATGGGTGCTGGCCATCGGCTCACCGTTCGGCTTCGATCACTCGGTGACCAAGGGTATTGTCAGTGCCAAGGGGCGTAGCCTGCCGAACGACACTTACGTGCCGTTCATCCAGACTGACGTAGCGATCAATCCGGGTAACTCCGGCGGTCCGCTGTTCAACATGAAAGGCGAAGTGGTCGGTATCAACTCGCAGATCTTCACCCGTTCCGGTGGTTTCATGGGCTTGTCGTTCGCCATCCCGATCGATGTGGCCATGGATGTTGCCAATCAGCTCAAGGCTACCGGCAAGGTCAATCGCGGCTGGTTGGGCGTAGTGATTCAGGAGGTCAACAAAGACCTGGCGGAGTCTTTCGGGCTTGATCGTCCGGCGGGTGCGCTGGTCGCTCAGGTGCTTGAGGACAGCCCGGCCTCCAAGGGCGGGCTGCGGGTGGGGGATGTGATCCTCAGTGCCAACGGCCAGGCTATTGTCATGTCGGCTGACTTGCCACACCTGATCGGTAACCTCAAGGACGGTAGCAAGGCCGAGCTGGAAGTGATCCGCGACGGCAAGCGTCAGAATCTGACCATCACTGTGGGCGCGCTGCCTGACGAAGGTCAGGAAGAAGGTATCCCGGGCACCGGCGCCGAGCGCAGCAGCAATCGCCTGGGTGTTTCGGTGATCGAGCTGACCGCCGAGCAGAAGAAGAGCCTGGAGCTCAAGGGCGGCGTGGTCATCAAAGAAGTGCAGGGCGGCCCTGCCGCGCTGATCGGCCTGCGTGGCGGAGATGTCATCACCCACCTGAATAATCAGGAAGTGGTGTCGGCCAAGCAGTTTACCGAGGTGGCCAAGAGCCTGCCGAAGAACCGTTCGGTGTCCATGCGCGTATTGCGTCAGGGCCGGGCCAGCTTCATTACCTTCAAGCTTGCGGAGTGATTCACTCAGGCTGAGAAGAAAAGAGGGCGGCGCAAGCCGCCCTTGTCGTGCCTGTAGCCGTCAGACATGGGAGGGCGTTGCGGCAAACGTGACGCCTGCGCTTCGCTTCAGGTACAATTCCCGGCTATTTTTCGGCGGGCGACCTGCCTGCGACTTTTTTGAGTGTTGATCCGTGAGTGATTTGAGTCATATCCGCAATTTCTCCATCATCGCCCACATTGACCATGGCAAGTCGACGCTGGCCGACCGCTTCATCCAGATGTGCGGCGGTCTGTCCGACCGTGAGATGGAAGCTCAGGTCCTTGACTCCATGGACCTGGAACGTGAGCGCGGTATCACCATCAAGGCGCACAGCGTCACCTTGTACTACAAGGCCAAAGATGGCATCACCTATCAGTTGAACTTCATCGACACGCCAGGCCACGTCGACTTCACCTATGAAGTCAGCCGTTCGCTGGCGGCCTGTGAAGGCGCACTGCTGGTGGTCGATGCCGGGCAGGGGGTTGAAGCCCAGTCGGTAGCCAACTGCTACACCGCCATCGAGCAGGGCCTGGAAGTGATGCCGGTCCTCAACAAGATGGACCTGCCGCAGGCCGACCCGGATCGGGTCAAAGACGAAATCGAAAAAATCATCGGTATCGATGCCACCGACGCGGTGGCCTGCAGTGCCAAGAGCGGCATGGGTGTGGATGAAGTGCTCGAACGCCTGGTCGCGACCATCCCGGCGCCCACCGGCGATATCGAGGCGCCGCTGCAAGCCTTGATCATCGACTCCTGGTTCGACAGCTACCTCGGCGTTGTGTCGCTGGTGCGCGTGCGTCAGGGCCGGGTCAAGAAGGGCGACAAGATTCTGGTCAAGTCCACCGGCAAGGTGCACCTGGTCGACAGCGTTGGCGTGTTCAACCCCAAGCACACTGTCACCGCTGATCTGAAGGCCGGTGAAGTGGGCTTCATCATTGCCAGTATCAAGGAAATTCTCGGTGCCCCGGTGGGCGATACGCTGACCCTGAGCACGACCCCTGAGGTCGATGTACTGCCAGGTTTCAAACGTATTCAGCCACAGGTCTATGCCGGCCTGTTCCCGGTCAGCTCCGATGATTTCGAAGATTTTCGCGATGCATTGCAGAAGCTGACCCTCAACGACTCCTCCCTGCAGTACGCGCCGGAAAGCTCCGATGCGTTGGGCTTCGGTTTCCGTTGCGGCTTCCTGGGCATGCTGCACATGGAGATCATCCAGGAGCGTCTGGAGCGCGAGTACGACCTGGACCTGATCACCACCGCGCCAAGCGTGATCTTCGAGCTCAAGCTCAAGACCGGTGAAACCATCTACGTCGACAACCCGTCCAAGCTCCCTGATGTGTCGTCGGTAGAAGATTTCCGTGAGCCGATCGTTCAGGCCACCATTCTTGTGCCGCAAGAGCACCTGGGCAATGTCATCACCCTGTGCATCGAAAAGCGTGGCGTACAGCGCGACATGCAGTTCCTGGGCACCCAGGTACAGGTTCGTTACGACCTGCCGATGAACGAAGTGGTGCTGGATTTCTTCGATCGCCTGAAATCCACCAGCCGTGGCTATGCTTCGCTGGACTATCATTTCGATCGTTACGAATCGGCCAACCTGGTCAAGCTCGATGTTCTGATCAACGGCGACAAGGTCGATGCCCTGGCGTTGATCGTGCACCGTGACAACGCCGCCTACAAAGGCCGTGCGTTGACCGAGAAGATGAAAGAGCTGATCCCGCGGCAGATGTTCGACGTGGCCATCCAGGCTGCCATTGGTGGTCAGGTCATTGCCCGGACAACGGTCAAGGCACTCAGAAAGAACGTATTGGCCAAGTGTTATGGCGGTGACGTCAGTCGTAAGCGCAAGCTGCTGGAGAAGCAGAAGGCCGGTAAGAAACGCATGAAGCAGGTCGGTAACGTGGAGATTCCACAGGAAGCCTTCCTCGCAGTGCTCAGGTTGGAATAGTCAGGGTCCTATGTCGTCACTAAATTTCCCGCTGTTGTTGGTCATCGCTGTATTCGTCTGCGGCATGCTCGCGCTGCTTGATCTGGTCTTCCTGGCGCCGCGGCGCCGGGCGGCCATTTCCAGCTATCAGGGCAGCGTCGGTCAGCCGGACATGGCGGTCGTTGAGCGCTTGAGCAAAGAGCCGCTGCTGGTCGAATACGGCAAGTCGTTCTTTCCGGTGCTGTTCATCGTGCTGGTATTGCGCTCGTTTCTGGTTGAACCCTTCCAGATTCCGTCGGGCTCGATGAAGCCGACCCTCGACGTGGGCGATTTCATTCTGGTCAACAAGTTCTCGTACGGTATCCGCCTGCCGGTGCTCGACAAGAAGGTGATCCCGGTCGGTGATCCGCAGCGTGGCGATGTCATGGTGTTTCGCTACCCGAGTGATCCGAGCGTCAACTACATCAAACGGGTAGTGGGCTTGCCGGGTGACCAGATTCGCTACACCAGCGACAAGCGGCTGTTCGTCAATGGCCAGCCAGTCGCCAGAACCCTGATCGGCAGCGAGCCGGGCACGCTGGGCAGCGCTGAGCTGTACAGCGAGAAACTCGGTGAGGTCGAGCATCAGATCCGTCAGGAAATGAGCCGCTACCGTACGCCACCTGACACCGAGTGGAGTGTGCCGGCCGGGCACTACTTCATGATGGGCGACAACCGTGACAACTCCAACGACAGCCGTTACTGGGATGATCCCAATATTCCCAAAGACGAGCAGGGCATGGTTCCGGACCGCAATATCGTCGGCAAGGCCTTCGCGGTCTGGATGAGCTGGCCTGAGCCCAAGCTCAGCCATTTCCCTACGTTCTCACGGGTAGGGTTGATCAAGTAATTACTGCGGCGCTGTTCGGACAGCGCCGTATGTCATTTGGGTATGTCTGAAGCATCAGTCAGACGGCCTTGGGGAATAACATGACATTCAACAACAGGCAGCACGGGATGTCGCTGATGGGATTGTTGCTGTTGCTGGGGCTGATCGGCCTGGCAGTGACGATGGCACTCAAGACAATTCCTCACTATCTCGACTACTTTTCCTTGAAGAAGAGCATCCAGCTGGCCGGTCATCAGCAAGCCCTTGGTATCGAAACTGTCGATGACTTCTATAGTTATGTCGGTAAGAACATGCAGGTCAATAACATCCAGGATGTAGATTTGAAAAAGGCGTTAAGCGTGAAAGAGGAAGGCGGCAAGTTCAGCGCCCACCTGAATTATGAGCAGCGTGAACATTTGTTTTTCAACCTCGATCTGGTTATCAAGTTCGACGAGCAATTCAGCGTGGCCAAACCGTGAGTGCACCCCTGAGTCGCCTGGAGCGTCAGCTCGGCTATACATTCAAGGACCAGGACCTGATGATCCTGGCATTGACCCATCGCAGCTATGCGGGTCGCAACAATGAGCGCCTGGAGTTCCTTGGGGACGCCATCCTCAACTTCGTCGCGGGTGAGGCGCTGTTCGAGCGGTTCGTACAGGCGCGTGAAGGCCAGTTGTCACGCCTGCGTGCCCGGCTGGTGAAAGGCGAGACCCTGGCGCTGCTGGCCAGGGGCTTTGCCCTGGGCGAGTACCTGCGGCTGGGGTCGGGTGAATTGAAGAGCGGCGGTTTCCGTCGCGAGTCGATTCTGGCCGATGCCCTGGAAGCGCTGATCGGTGCGATCTACCTGGATTCGGACATGGCGACTGCGCGCGAGCGCGTGCTGGCCTGGCTGACCAATGAGTTCGACAGCCTGACGCTGGTCGACACCAATAAGGACCCGAAAACCCGGCTGCAGGAATTTCTCCAGTCGCGGGCCTGTGATCTGCCGCGCTACGAAGTGGTGGATATCCAGGGTGAGCCGCATTGCCGGACCTTCTTCGTCGAGTGCGAAGTGACCTTGTTGAACGAAAAAAGCCGCGGCCAGGGTGTCAGCCGGCGTATTGCAGAGCAGGTCGCCGCCGCCGCGGCCCTTATCGCCCTGGGCGTGGAGAATGGCAATGACTGAAACAAACGTGACCCGTTGTGGCTATGTCGCCATTGTCGGCCGCCCCAATGTGGGCAAATCGACCCTGCTCAACCACATCCTCGGCCAAAAGCTTGCGATCACTTCGCGCAAGCCGCAGACCACCCGTCACACCATGCTCGGGATCAAGACCGAGGGTGATGTACAGGCGATCTACGTCGATACCCCCGGCATGCACAAAAACAGCGACAAAGCGCTGAACCGCTACATGAACAAGACCGCCTCGGCGGCGTTGAAAGACGTCGATGTGGTGATCTTCGTGGTGGACCGCACGCGCTGGACTGACGAAGATCAGATGGTCCTGGAGCGTGTGCAATACATCGAAGGGCCGGTGATCCTGGCGGTCAACAAGACCGACCGTCTTGAAGAAAAAGCCGACCTGATCCCGCACCTGTCATGGTTGCAGGAGCAACTGCCCAACGCTTCGGTGGTGCCGATCTCGGCGCAAAACGGTCACAACCTCGAAGCGCTGGAGGCGGTGATCGCCAAGAACCTGCCCGAGAATGATCACTTCTTCCCGGAAGACCAGATTACCGACCGCAGCAGCCGCTTCCTGGCCGCTGAGCTGGTGCGCGAGAAGATCATGCGTCAGCTCGGTGCCGAACTGCCGTACCAGATCACCGTGGAAATCGAAGAGTTCAAGCAGCAGGGCCATACCCTGCATATCCACGCGCTGATTCTGGTCGAGCGTGACGGGCAGAAGAAAATCATCATTGGTGACAAGGGCGAGCGCATCAAGCGCATCGGCAGTGATGCCCGCCGCGACATGGAAGTGATGTTCGATTCCAAGGTCATGCTCAACCTGTGGGTCAAGGTCAAGGGTGGCTGGTCGGACGACGAACGTGCCCTGCGTTCGCTGGGCTACAACGAGCTTTAACAGGCCGTGCTCCGGCCATGCCCAGTCATGGCCGGCAATCTTCTTCTACGAGCTCTCCCATGAGCAATTCCAACGCTCAACCGGCCTATGTATTGCACAGCCGGGCCTACCGCGAAAACAGCGCACTGGTCGACTTCCTGACGCCGCAAGGCCGGTTGCGCGCCGTGCTGCGCAATGCGCGTGGCAAGGCCGGGACCCTGGCGCGACCGTTTCTGCCGCTCGAAGCCGAGTTTCGCGGCAAGGGCGAACTGAAGAACGTATTGCGTATGGAAGCTGCCGGCGTCGGTAGCTGGATGGTCGGTGAAGCGCTGTTCAGCGG
The DNA here is from genome assembly GCF_024129905.1 of Pseudomonas sp. 21LCFQ010. NCBI lineage: Bacteria > Pseudomonadati > Pseudomonadota > Gammaproteobacteria > Pseudomonadales > Pseudomonadaceae > Pseudomonas > Pseudomonas sp. 21LCFQ010. Next base: position 208,527 of record NZ_JAMYDZ010000005.1, read on the forward strand.
CATGTACCTCAATGAACTGCTGATTCGCCTGCTGCCTGCCGAGGATCCGCATCCGGCGGTCTTCGAGCATTACGCTGCAACCCTGCTGGCGCTGGCCGAGGGCTTGCCGCTGGAGCCGCTGTTGCGTTCGTTTGAATGGCGATTGCTGGACGACCTGGGGTATGGCTTTGCCCTGGACACCGACACCAATGGCGATCCGCTGGAAGCCGGCGGCCTTTATCGGCTGCTGGTCGATGCGGGGCTGGAGCGCGTCTGGTTGCTGCAACCAGGTGTGTTCCAGGGCGCAGAGCTGTTGGCCATGGCGCAGGCCGACTGGAGTGCTCCCGGTACGCTGGCTGCCGCCAAGCGGCTGATGCGTCAGGCGCTGGCGGTGCACTTGGGGGGGCGCCCGCTGGTGAGCCGGGAATTGTTTCGCAAGCCTTGAATAGGCTTTATGCTTTGCGGCCCGCTTCGTCCCATTTTCAGGAGTCCTCCGTGACCCAAAGCTCCCGCATCCTCCTTGGCGTGAACATCGATCACGTGGCCACGCTGCGTCAGGCCCGCGGCACCCGTTACCCAGACCCGGTCAAAGCAGCCCTGGACGCCGAAGAAGCCGGCGCTGATGGCATTACCGTGCACCTGCGCGAAGACCGCCGGCACATCCAGGACCGTGATGTGCTGTTGCTGGCCGAAGTGTTGCAGACTCGCATGAACTTCGAGATGGGTGTCACTGAAGAGATGCTCAGCTTTGCCGAGCGCCTGCGCCCGGCCCACGTATGTCTGGTGCCGGAAACCCGCCAGGAACTGACCACCGAAGGCGGCCTCGATGTCGCAGGTCAAGAGGCTCGTATTCAGGCAGCGGTAGAGCGTCTGGCCAAGGTGGGCTGTGAAGTGTCGCTGTTCATCGATGCCGACGAGCGGCAAATTGCCGCATCCAGGCGTGTAGGGGCGCCGGCTATCGAGCTGCATACCGGCCGTTATGCCGATGCCCAGACGCCAACGGAGGTGGCCGAAGAGCTGCAGCGCATCGCCGACGGTGTGGCTTTTGGGGTGGGGCAGGGGCTGATCGTCAATGCCGGGCATGGGCTGCACTACCACAACGTCGAAGCTGTGGCGGCGATCAAGGGCATCAATGAACTGAACATTGGTCATGCGCTGGTGGCGCACGCACTGTTCGTCGGCTTCAAGGCCGCCGTGGCCGAGATGAAAGCCCTGATCGTGGCGGCCGCCCGTAACTGAGGTGGCTTTGTAGGGGCCGCTTTAGCGGCGAAGGCTTCGCCGCTAAAGCGGCCCCTACGAGGTTTTGTGTCAGGCGGTGGATTATCTTTTTCAGGCGAAAAGTGGCGATCAGGAGCCAGGCTGTTGCTGTTGTGCCGGCGGTGGGGTCTTGTCCACGCCAGGCACGTGCAGGCTGCCCTCGGTGACCTGATTACCTTCCAGTTGCGGTTGGGTCACCCAAGTCAGGATGTCGTAGTAACGCCGGATGTTGGCTACGAAATGCACGGGCTCGCCACCACGGGCGTAGCCGTAGCGAGTCTTGCTGTACCACTTCTTCTGCGACAGGCGCGGCAGCATTTTCTTCACGTCCAGCCAGCGGTTGGGGTTCAGCCCTTCGTTGACCGCCAGCTTGCGCGCATCTTCCAGATGCCCGCTACCCACGTTATAGGCCGCCAAGGCCAGCCAGGTGCGATCAGGCTCCGGCACTTCGCTCAGTTGCTCTTTGACCAGCGCAAAGTACTTGGCGCCGCCCTGAATGCTCTGCCGGGCATCGAGACGGTTGGACACGCCCATGGCCTGGGCGGTGTTCTGGGTCAGCATCATCAGGCCGCGTACGCCGGTCTTGGACGTCACCGTGGGCTGCCACAGCGATTCCTGATAACCAATGGCAGCCAGCAGACGCCAGTCGACTTCTTCTTTCTTGGCTGAGGTCTTGAAGAACTTTTCGTACTTGGGCAAGCGCTCTTGCAAGTGCTGGGCGAAGGTATAGGCGCCGACATAACCCAGTACGTCAACGTGCCCGTAGTAACGGTCCTTGAGGCGCTGCAGCGTGCCGTTCTTCTCTGACTTGACCAGGTACGCGTTGATTTCGTTAAGCAGGCTGTTGTCTTCGCCCGGACCCACGACCCAGCGCTGCTTGCGGGTCTCGCCCAGGTCGAAGGCAACCCGCACGTTGGAGAAATACACCTGGTTCATCGCCAGTTCGTTGGAGTCGACCAGGGTCAGGTCGATCTGGCCTTCATCGACCATGCGCAGCAGGTCGACCACCTCAACCGCATCGGACTCTTCATAGTCCAGGGCCGGGAACTGTTTCTTGATCTCGGCCAGTTGCTCGGCATGGCTACTGCCCTTGAGCACCATGATGCGCTTGCCCACCAGGTCGGCGGGGTCGGTCGGTCGTGACTGGCCGTTGCGGTACACCACCTGTGGGGTGACTTCCAGATACGGATGCGAGAAGCGCGCCTGCTGTTTGCGGTTCGGCGTCTCGATCAGGCCGGCAGCGGCCAGCACCGGGCCGCCGGGCTTGCTCATCTGGTCGAACAGTTCGTCGAGGCTGTCGGCGGTTTCGATCTGCAGTTTCACCCCCAGATCGTCCGCGAAATGCTTCACCAACTCGTATTCGAAGCCGGTTTCGCCGTTGCGGTCCTGAAAATAAGTGGCCGGGCTGTTGCGGGTAATGACGCGCAGGACGCCATCCTCCTTGACTCGCTCCAGTGTGTTGGGTTTATCCACACAGGCGCCGAGCATCAGGAAGAGTCCGGTTGCGATGAGCCATCTGACGCAACGAGTGCGAAAATCAGGTCGGGAGAACATTGGCGCAGTATACGCAAAGCGCACCCGGCGCCATATATCGACAGCAAAGCTCGTGTCTGATAAGCAAAAAGGCTTTTTGACAGCCCGTGACATCCGGGCGCATGCCGTGTAGCCGTTTTGGGTGCCAGAAATGTCGCTTTAGGCTAGAATGCGTGGCCTCAAAGTACACCCCCCTTCCCGAGGCTGTCCCGACGATGTTGATCCTGCGTGGTGCTCCTGCCCTTTCTGCTTTCCGCCACAGCAAATTGCTGGAACAACTGAAACAAAAAGTTTCAGCTGTCAGTGGCCTGTACGCCGAATTCGCTCACTTCGCTGCAGTCACCGGCGCCCTGAGCGACCAGGAACAGCAGGTGCTCGACCGTCTCCTGAAGTACGGCCCGAGCGTGCCGGTTCAAGAGCCTGCCGGTCGCCTGTTTCTGGTAGTGCCGCGTTTCGGCACCATTTCGCCGTGGTCCAGCAAGGCCAGCGACATTGCCCGTAACTGCGGCCTGGAGAAGATCCAGCGCATCGAGCGCGGCATTGCCTTTTATGTACAAGGCCAGTTCGCGGAGTCGGACGCCCAGGCGATTGCCAGCGTCCTGCACGACCGCATGACCCAATTGGTGCTCGGCAGCCTTGAACAGGCCGATGGCCTGTTCAGCAAGGCGCAGCCCAAGCCACTGACCAGCGTCGACGTTCTCGGCGGTGGCCGCGCCGCGCTGGAGCAAGCCAACGTCGAGCTGGGCCTGGCCCTGGCCGAAGACGAAATCGACTACCTGGTGAGCAGTTTCATCGGGCTCAAGCGCAACCCGAACGACATCGAACTGATGATGTTCGCCCAGGCCAACTCCGAGCACTGCCGTCACAAGATCTTCAACGCCAGTTGGGATATCGACGGCCAGAGCCAGGAAAAAAGCCTGTTCGGCATGATCAAGAACACCTACCAGATGCACAGCGAAGGCGTTCTGTCTGCTTATAAAGACAACGCTTCGGTGATCGTCGGCAGCGTGGCCGGCCGCTTCTTCCCGAACCCTGAGACCCGTCAGTACGGCGCGGTGCAGGAGCCGGTGCACATTCTGATGAAGGTCGAGACCCACAACCACCCGACCGCCATCTCGCCATTCTCCGGTGCGTCGACCGGTTCCGGCGGCGAAATCCGCGATGAAGGCGCGACGGGTCGCGGCTCCAAGCCCAAGGCCGGCCTGACCGGTTTTACCGTGTCGAACCTGCACATCCCTGGCTTCGAACAGCCATGGGAAGTCGCTTACGGCAAGCCTGAGCGCATTGTTACCGCACTGGACATCATGATTGACGGCCCGCTCGGTGGCGCGGCGTTCAACAACGAGTTCGGTCGCCCGGCCCTGACCGGCTATTTCCGTACCTTTGAACAAAGCATCCAGACCCCGCACGGCAGCGAAGTGCGCGGTTACCACAAGCCGATCATGCTGGCCGGTGGTCTGGGCAACATCCGTGAAGATCACGTGCAGAAGGGCGAGATCACGGTCGGCGCCAAGCTGATCGTGCTCGGTGGCCCGGCCATGCTCATCGGCCTGGGCGGCGGCGCTGCTTCGTCGGTCGCCACTGGCAGCAGCTCGGCTGATCTGGACTTTGCCTCGGTGCAACGTGAGAACCCGGAAATGGAACGCCGCTGCCAGGAGGTCATCGACCGCTGCTGGCAACTGGGCGACGCCAACCCGATTGCTTTCATCCACGACGTGGGTGCCGGCGGTCTGTCCAACGCTTTCCCGGAGCTGGTCAACGACGGCGGCCGTGGCGGTCGTTTCGAGCTGCGCAACGTGCCTAACGACGAGCCGGGCATGGCGCCGCTGGAAATCTGGAGCAACGAATCCCAGGAACGTTACGTGCTGGCCGTCAGCGTCGAGAACTTCGAGCGCTTCCAGGCCATCTGTGAGCGTGAGCGCTGCCCGTTCGCGGTCGTCGGTGAGGCGACTGAAGAACAACACCTGACCGTGACCGACAGCCACTTCGGCAACAGCCCGGTGGACATGCCACTGGAGGTGCTGCTGGGCAAGGCGCCACGCATGCACCGTTCGGTGCAGCGTGAGGCTGAACTGGGCGACGATTTCGACCCGAGCAGCCTGGACCTGGCCGACAGCGTGCAGCGCGTACTGCGCCACCCGGCTGTGGCCAGCAAGAGCTTCCTGATCACCATCGGCGACCGCAGCATCACAGGCCTGGTGGCCCGTGACCAGATGGTCGGTCCATGGCAAGTGCCGGTGGCCGACTGCGCCGTGACTGCAACCAGCTTCGACGTCAACACCGGTGAAGCCATGGCCATGGGCGAACGTACGCCGCTGGCCCTGCTCGATGCCCCGGCCTCTGGCCGCATGGCCATCGGCGAAACCCTGACCAACCTGGCCGCCTCGCGCATCGCCAGGCTGTCCGACATCAAACTGTCGGCCAACTGGATGTCCGCCGCCGGTCACCCGGGTGAAGACGCCCGCTTGTACGACACGGTCAAAGCCGTCGGCATGGAACTGTGCCCTGAGCTGGGCCTGACCATTCCGGTGGGTAAAGACTCCATGTCGATGAAAACCCGCTGGAGCGACGAGGGCGTCGACAAGAGCGTGACCTCGCCGATGTCGCTGATTGTCAGCGGCTTCGCGCCAGTGGTCGACATCCGTCAGACCCTGACCCCGCAACTGCGCATGGACAAGGGCGAGACCGACCTGATCCTGATCGACCTGGGCCGTGGCCAGAACCGCATGGGCGGCTCGATCCTCGCCCAGGTGCATGGCAAGCTGGGCAGCAGCGCGCCAGACGTGGACGACGCCGAAGACCTCAAGGCCTTCTTTGCCGTCATTCAGGGCCTGAACGCTGATAACCATCTGCTGGCTTACCACGACCGTTCCGATGGCGGCCTGCTGACCACTGTGCTGGAGATGGCCTTTGCCGGTCACTGCGGTCTGCACCTGTCGCTCGATGGCCTGGCCGACAACGCCAGCGAAGTGCAGGGCATCCTGTTCAACGAAGAACTGGGCGCCGTCATTCAGGTTCGCCAGGACTCCACGGCGGGCGTACTGGCCCAGTTCAGTGCTGCCGGCCTGTCTGATTGCGTTTCGGTGATCGGCAAGCCGGTCAACAACGACGAAGTGTCGATCAGCTACAACGGCGCTGCGATCTTCACCGGCCAGCGCCACGCGCTGCACCGCGAGTGGGCGCAGACCAGCTACCAGATCCAGCGTCTGCGTGATAACCCCGAGTGCGCCGACCAGGAATTCGCCCTGCTGCTCGAAGAAGACAATCCGGGTCTGAACGTCAAGCTCGGCTTCGATGTCAACGAAGACATCGCTGCGCCTTACATCAAGACCGGTGTGCGCCCACAGGTTGCCGTGCTGCGTGAGCAGGGCGTCAACGGGCAGGTCGAGATGGCCGCCGCTTTCGACCGCGCCGGCTTCAACGCCATCGACGTGCACATGAGCGATATCCTCGCTGGCCGTGTCGACCTCAACGAGTTCAAGGGCCTGGTGGCCTGCGGTGGTTTCTCGTACGGTGACGTGCTGGGTGCCGGTGAAGGCTGGGCCAAGTCGGCGCTGTTCAACGCCCGTGCCCGGGACGCCTTCCAAGGCTTCTTCGAGCGCAGCGACAGCTTCACCCTGGGGGTGTGCAACGGCTGCCAGATGCTCTCCAATCTGCACGAGCTGATTCCGGGCAGCGAGCTGTGGCCGCACTTTGTGCGTAACCGCTCCGAGCAGTTCGAAGCCCGTGTAGCGCTGGTGCAGATCCAGGAGTCGCCGTCGATCTTCCTGCAGGGCATGGCCGGTTCGCGCATGCCGATCGCCATCGCTCACGGTGAAGGCCATGCGGAGTTCGCCAGCAGCGATGCGCTGCAACAGGCTGATGCGTCCGGCACCGTGGCGCTGCGCTATGTCGACAACCATGGCAAGACCACCGAAGCCTACCCGGCCAACCCGAACGGTTCGCCACGCGGTATCGGCGGCCTGACCACTCGCGACGGTCGCGTGACCATCATGATGCCGCACCCTGAGCGGGTCTTCCGTGCCGTGCAGAACTCCTGGCGTCCTGACGACTGGAACGAAGACGGCGCGCTGATGCGCATGTTCCGCAACGCGCGCGTCTGGGTGAACTGAGCCGGTGTACAAGCTCGCCTTCTTCGTGCCCGCCAGTCATCTGGAGCCGGTGAAGGCGGCAGTCTTCGCCGCTGGCGGCGGGCGCATTGGCGGCTACGACCACTGTGCCTGGCAAACGCTGGGCACCGGCCAGTTCCGCCCGCTGGACGGCAGTCAGCCGTTCATCGGGCAGAGCGGGGTGGTCGAACAGGTTGCTGAATGGAAGGTCGAGCTGGTCGTCGCCGACGAGCTGATGGGTGCGACAGTGGCTGCGCTCAAGCTCAGCCACCCGTATGAAACGCCAGCCTATGAGGTCTGGCGGCTGGAAGACTTCTGACGATTGACCGTCGATCACCTGTGGGAGCGACCTTGGTCGCGAAGGGGCCGGACCAGACGCAGCCCATGTTGTGCCTGGCAAATGGCTTTCGCGAGCAAGCCCACTCCTACAGGCTACCCTTCAGGGCCTGATCTCGATCAGCGTCCCGTCCTTCACCAGATCCCACACCTCGCGCATGTCGTTGTTCTTCAGCGCAATGCAGCCTTCTGTCCAGTCCAGGGTATGGAAATACCACTCCGGGTATTCTTCATCGATGGGCGTGCCATGAATCATGATCATGCTGCCGGGCTTGACGCCCTCCTTGCGGGCGCGCTCGCTGTCAGCTGCATTGGGGTAGGAAATGTGCATCGACAGGTTGTACTTGTTGCTCGGCTTGCGCCAGTCGAGCCAGTAGAAACCCTCAGGGGTGCGTTTGTCGCCTTCCTGCAGCTTGGTGCCCTTGGGATTTTTGCCCAGCGAAACGCGATAGGTCTTCAACGCTTCGCCGTCACTGATCAACTGCAGTTGCCGGGTTGATTTGATCACCAGCACCTTATCGATGCGTCGCTCTGACAATTTGCCGGTGTTGATCACCTTCTCGCCAACGATCTTCTGTTCGCTGCCCTTGGGCACGATGGTCTGGGTGAAGGCCGCCTGGGAGGCGGATGCGAACGACAGGCACACTACAGCGAACAACCAGCGCATTGACGTTTTCCTGAGGCCGCGCAGCTCGCGGGGCCGGGCTTGGGATTATTGAACAGGACGAGAGGGGGGCAGCGCCTGACTATGGACAGGATAGAGCTGTTCGCGCCGGTCTGCGAAGAACCATTCTAGGGTACGCCGGACCGTCATGAAAGCCAGCTCATCCCACGGAATGTCGGCTTCGTCGAACAAGCGCACTTCCAGACTCTCGACCCCGGCGGCATAGCTCTCGCCGACCAGTTCACCACGGTAGAACACATGCACCTGATTGATGTGCGGTACATCGATCATCGAGTACAGGTAAAGCTGCTGCACACTGGCGCAGGCTTCTTCGACGGTTTCACGGCGCGCGGCCTGCTCGACGGTCTCGCCGTTTTCCATGAACCCGGCCGGTAAGGTCCAGTAGCCCAGGCGCGGCTCGATGGCGCGGCGGCACAGCAGCACCTTGCTGCCCGAAGTCACCAGGCAGCCAGCGACGATGTTGGGGTTCTGATAATGAATGGTCTGGCAATGGTCACACACATAGCGCGCGCGGCTGTCGCCTTCGGGGATGCGCAATGTGACCGGTTTGCCGCAGTGACTGCAGAAATTCATGATGGGTGTTCGATCAGTGAAAGCCGACGCTCATCTTGGCCTTTCGTACAGGCAGTCAGCAAGTTTTCATACACAGTTGCTATGAAGAGAGTCCTGCAAAGGCTTGGGCGCATCGCTGCTTTGGTGCATGATGCCGGGTACAACACGATCGAGATTCCCCATGCTGGATGAGCTACTTCGCCGTGTAGGCAGTCACACGCCAGGTGTCCTGGAGACCGATGAGCGCTTTCCTGAGGCGGCGGTTCTGTTACCAGTGACCCGTAGCGCCGAGCCGGAACTGGTGCTGACCCTGCGTGCCAGTGGCTTGTCGACCCACGGCGGTGAAGTGGCGTTTCCCGGTGGCCGGCGCGACCCGGAAGATCCTGACCTGGTGTTCACCGCCCTGCGTGAAGCCGATGAAGAAATCGGCCTGCCGCCGGGGCTGGTCGAAGTGATCGGCCCGCTGACCCCTGTCGTGTCCCGTTACGGCATCAAGGTCACGCCCTATGTGGGCATCATCCCGGATTTTGTCGAATACCAGCCCAATGACGGTGAAATCGCAGCGGTGTTCAGCGTGCCGCTGGAATTCTTCCGCCAGGACGTGCGCGAACACACCCACCGCATCGACTATCAGGGCCGCAGTTGGTACGTACCCAGCTATCGTTATGGCGAGTACAAGATCTGGGGCCTGACCGCGATCATGATCGTCGAGCTGATCAACGTGCTGTACGACGCCAATATCAGCCTGCAACGTCCGCCGCGGCTGTCCGGTTCCTGAACCGCCTATTACAAGAACGCCTGAGGACCTGCCATGAAATACCGCCTGGGATCTGCCCGTGTGCAGACCCACCCTGAAAGCTGGAGCGCGCCCAACGCCACGCTGATCGGCCATGTACGCCTGGAAAAGAACGCCAGCGTCTGGTTCGGCGCGGTGTTGCGCGGTGACAACGAACTGATCCATATCGGTGAAGACAGCAACGTCCAGGACGGCACGGTGATGCACACCGACAAGGGCTGGCCGTTGACCATCGGCAAGGGCGTGACCATCGGCCATAACGCCATGTTGCATGGCTGTACGGTCGACGATTACAGCCTGATCGGCATCAACGCGGTGATCCTCAACGGCGCGAAGATCGGCAAGCACTGCATCATCGGCGCCAATTCATTGATAGGCGAAGGCAAGGTCATTCCGGACGGCTCGCTGGTCATGGGCTCGCCGGGCAAGGTGGTGCGCGAGCTGACCGATGCGCAGAAGAGCATGCTCGAAGCCAGCGCCGCCCACTATGTGCACAATGCGCAGCGTTACGCCAGTGATCTGGCGCTGCAGGATGAAGATGAATACTGAAGCCCCTGCCGAGAAACCGGTGCGTTCACCCTGCGTGAGCATCTGTGCACTGGATGACAACGACATCTGTACCGGCTGTCAGCGCAGCGTCCAGGAAATCACCGGTTGGAGCCGCATGAGCAACCACCAGCGCCGTGAGGTGCTGGTGCTGTGCCATGAGCGGGCCAAGGCCAGCGGGATACTCTGGACGCTCTGAATTGAGCAACTGACCTTAACCCAGCCGTTTTGTCTCATGGCTGCTGCGCCAGCTCAGTGGTGTGATGCCACTGCGGCCGCGACTCGACCCAAAGGTGTTTCGCCTTGTGAGCCTCCAGGGGCGTATCCAGAGTAGCCACCGCTACACTGACCCAGTCTGCGAACTGCCCGCCGCTGTTGCTCCAGAACAGCGTCGAACCACACTGTGAGCAGAACTGCCGGGCCACTGTTGGCGATGATGGGTAAGTGGCAAGCAGGTGGCCACCCCGGTCAATCAGCAAGGCACTGCGCGCCACGCTGGCATAGCTGGCGAACGCCGCGCCATGAGCTTTCTGGCATTGCGTGCAGTGGCAGTGGCTCAAGGCTTTGAGCGGCGCTGATAGCTGGTAGTGGATGGCACCGCACAGGCAGCTGCCTTGGTGGGTCGGTTGCATATTGTAAATTCCCGGTCGATTTGTCGCAGACCAGACGATGTTTCAGCAAGCCCGCAACATCGCTCGTGGTCAGTCCGCCAGTCATGATTTAACGGCGGGTCCTGAACCCAGCCATGACCCGCTGCAACAGCGCCAGTTGTTCAGACAAGTACTTCCCCGAATAGCGATGGATCGACGGGCCGTATGAGCTGCCGGTCTGGCTCGTTGAGCGAGTATCTCTGACGGGTAACTTGTCAGCAGGCGGGCATCCTATACCACGTTGAAGGCCAGCGGCCATGGCTTTGTGACGGCTATGCGGGCAGGCTTTGGTGATGGCAAAAAGGCCGGTTTCTGGCTCGAAAATCCGCCTGATTGCAAGATGCCTCTCTTTCTCTTGAAGGAAATTTCCGAGAAAATCCTGACCGCTTGCGCCTGTGCTCCGGGCTGTCTAGGCTGCCTCGCGTCGCTGCTTTCAGCGGCAGGGCTTGGCCGCCCGATCACACAATCAATAGGCGCAGCATGTCGGAAACCGCACCGTGAATATCGTTTACGGTGCAGCTTCATGGCAACTGCGCGAGGGACACCTTCGGGTGTGCCGGGTTACCTATTGACCGGTCGGCCAACCCTTGTGCAGTTGCCACCCATCCGCTTGGCCGCGGCCTTGGCGGTGACTTTTTATCCATCAATAGGGGTTGCACCATGACCAAAAAACTCGTTCCCGATCCACCGACTTCCAGCCCCGTGCCCATTGCGGCGCACGATCTCAACCACTTCGAAATGCAGCTCAACCAAGTTTACGACGTGCTGCGTTGCGCCACCGCGATTGCCTATGAATGTGCCGATAACCTGCAGGGCCAGCCCCGCGATCTGGCCATGGGCAGCATGCACCTGATCGGCCATGCGCGCAAAATGGTCCATGAACTGCTCGATCAGTTGCAGCCGGTGGTGCCGGACACTGATGGTCTGGCGAGCTGACCTGCCGCTGGTCACTGTAGTGCACGCGGCGAGTGCTTGACCTCGACTTAACTTGAGGTCTGATACTCGCGCTCCTTCACACTAGGAGCTGCCCCATGACTCATCGCGCTGCATTCGAACTGTTCAACCCGCAAGGCCTTTACGACCCCACCGGTAACGGTTATTCCCATGGCGCACGGGTCGAAACCCCGGCGCGCTTTGTGTTTCTGGCCGGGCAGGGCGGTGAAGACAGTCAGGGCCTATTGGCCGACAGTTTCGCCGCCCAGGCTCGTCAGGCGCTGGCCAATGTCCGTATCGCCTTGCAGGCCCAGGGTGCGGACTTCAACGACGTGTTCAAGCTGACCCTGCTGATTGTCGATCACAGCCAGCAGCGGTTGGGTGAGTGGGTGGCGGCCATCGATCAGGCCTGGGGGGTGGCAATGAAACCGGCCTGCACACTGATTCCGGTGCCGCGCCTGGCACTGGACGGCATGCTGGTGGAAATCGAGGCGATGGCGGTGATTGCCGGCGGGCATGGCCCTTCATCGGATGCTGGTGCGATCTACTGAACGCCCCCCGCCAGCAGTGCTCCAACTCCATACAAGGCGGAGTTTCAGTGGTCCCGGTCCTTGCCTGGCAAGCAATAGAGTGCCCGTCACTGCAGAGCTGACGGGCGCTTGGCCGTTGCACTGAGGACACTCACATGAAACCTGAACAACCGCCCGGACCACCCGACCCTGCGCCCATCCAGTTCAGCGCAGCGCCCGCCGTCCAGCCGCGAGCGACTCTGTTGTGCCTGAGCCACCTGCGCTGGGACTTTGTCTGGCAGCGACCGCAACAGTTGATGTCGCGACTGGCCAGTGACTACGAGGTGTGGTTCTTCGAAGAGCCGCTGTTCGACGAGCGACCGGAACCGCATCTGGAGGTGCGTGAGCTGGCCGGCGGTATCACGGTGCTGGTGCCATGGTTGCCGCAGGATCTGGGCGAGCAGCGCATCATCAGCCTGCAGCGGCAACTGCTTGATGGCTGGCTGGCGCAGCATCACCAAGCGCCCCTGCTGTTGTGGTACTTCACCCCCATGGGGCTGCGATTTACCCGGCATCTGGCCGGCCAGGTGGCGGTCTTCGATTGCATGGACGAACTGGCGGCGCTGCGCCATGCCCCGCCGGCCCTGGCGGAGCTGGAGCGACAACTGCTGGAGCGCGCCGATGTGGTGTTTACCGGCGGGCTCAGCCTCTGGGAGTCGCGCCGTGATCGGCATGACAATGTGCACCTGATGCCCGGCAGCGTCGACATCGCGCATTTTGCCCATGCCCGCCTGGCCCAGGCCGAGCCTGCCGATCAGGCCGACATCGGCCGACCGCGGCTGGGGTTTTTCGGCGTGCTCGATGAGCAACTGGACCTCGTGCTGTTGCGCGAGCTGGCCATGCGTCGGCCGCTATGGCAGATCATCCTGATCGGGCCGGTGGCCAGGATCGACCCCGCGAGCCTGCCACGTCAGCCCAACCTGCATTACCTGGGGCCGCGCGACTACCAGACGCTGCCGGCCTATCTGTCAGGTTGGGATGTGGCGCTGATGCCGTTTGCCATCAATGAATCGACACGCTACATCAGCCCGACTCAACCTCTGGAATACCTCGCCGGTGGGCGCCCGGTGGTGTCCACGCCCCTCCACGATGTGGTTGAGTGCTACGCCGACAGCGGCGTGGTGAGCATCGCTGCCACCCCGCAGGCGTTTATCGAAGCCATTGGCCTGGCGCTGGATCTGAGCCGCCATCCTGATCGGCTCCAGGCGTTGGCTGACCGTGCGTTGCAGGGCATGTCGTGGGACCGCACCTGTGAGCGGATCAAGGAGCAGATTGCGTCCCTGCGATAAGCGCTGATGCTGCCAGCGCGGGCCGGTTTCGTCGGTTTTGCCAGGCGCAGGGTGAAATCAGACTGTTGCGCATCTTCAGACTTTCTTAAGACTCGCTGTCGATACTCCTCTCCACACACCGGCTGGGGAGGTGATAGCTGATGCCAACACTTGAGTGGAAATTTTCCGTGCCCTTGTGGTTCGGTCATGCCGGCAGTACGCCGTTAAGGCTTGAGCAGCACTTGCCGGGCGACATTGTACGAGGCGAAGCCGAGCGCTATATCCAGGATCGCTTTCTCGAGGCACATGGCGCTGAGGTCCGACTGTTCATGCCCGAGCTGTGGGCGTTGCGCGGGGCTGACGATGGCCTGTGCGCAACCGCTGGTATACGGCTGGCCGAGCACGACACGCTGTTTCTCGAACACTATCTGGATAACCCCATAGAGCAACTGGCCGCCGGTGTAGCCGGTGGCGAGGTGCCGCGCAGGGTCATCGTTGAAGTCGGCAATCTGGCCGCCAGCAATATCGGCAGTGCGCGCCTGTGCATCATCACCGTGACTTGGCTGTTGGCCCGGCGAGGGCTGGAATGGGTGGTTTTCACCGGTAATGCCGGCCTGGTCAATAGTTTCAATCGATTGGGGTTGCGCCCCGTCACGCTGTGCCTTGCCGACCCGATGCGGCTGGGTGAGCAGCGCCATGAGTGGGGCCGCTACTACCAGACCCGGCCCAGTGTCCACATCGGCAACATCCGCACCGGTTTCGCTCACCTGACCCGTCTGGGGCTTTTCGAGCGGTTCGGCTTACCCCCTCTTTCACAGGTCCACAGCCATGTCGCCTGAACTAAAGGTTTTCAGTGACCGGCTGCTTGAGCATGCCGCCGAGCGTCCCTATACCACGGCCGTCTGGGGCGACGAACTGCGTATCGACTATGCCTCGCTGTACGCTGAAATCGAACTGCGCCGCGAGTTGCTGCGTGACGTGCAGGCCAATTCCATCGCCCTGGCCCTGGACAATACAGCCAACGCGCTGATCTGGGACTTGGCAGCGCTGTTAGAAGAGATTCCCTGCGTTATCCTGCCGCCGTTCTTCAGTGCCGCCCAGCGCCAGCATTGTCTGCAACAGAGCCAGGTGCAAATCGTTCTGGCTGACAGGCCGCATGAGCATGAATTGATTGACGCGGGCTATCAGCAGGCCGGGTTGTTCTGGATTCGTGAGGTCAATGCTACAAGGCTGCCGCCCGGTACGGCCAAGCTGACTTATACCTCCGGCTCGACCGGTGCGCCCAAGGGGGTGTGCCTGAGCGCAGCCGGTATTGTCGAGGTGGCGCTGGCGCTGGTAGCTGCCAGCCAGGCCAGCGCACCGACCCATCATATGGCCTTGCTGCCGCTGGCGGTGCTGCTGGAAAACATCGGCTGCTACGCCGCCCTTTATGCCGGCGCAACCGTCAGCTTGCCCTCGCAAGGCAGTCTGGACATCCAGGGCGCCAGCGCAGTGAATCTCACGACCCTATTGGGTGTTTTGGCCCGGCGCCAGCCCGATAGCTTGATCCTGGTGCCGCAGTTACTCCAGGTGCTGGTTAGCGCCGCCGAGCAGGGCTATTTGAACCCGGCCGGGTTCAGCTTCCTTGCAGTAGGCGGTGCACGGGTCAGCGAGCCACTGTTGCAACGCGCCCGTGACGTGGGCCTGCCGGTCTATGAAGGGTATGGGTTGTCTGAGTGCGCATCGGTGGTCGCGCTCAATCGGCCCGGTGCCCAGCGGCCGGGCAGCGTCGGTCAGCCTTTGGCACACGTGCAACTGCGCCTGGGTGAGGACGGCGAAGTGCTGGTGCGCAACCGGGCCATGCTTGGTTATCTGGATGAACCCAGTGCCCCCGACCAGTGGTGGCCCACTGGCGACCTTGGTTACTTCGATGCGGACGGCTACCTGTTTATCAAGGGCCGCAAAAAAAACCAGTTCATCACCAGTTTCGGGCGCAACGTCAATCCGGAATGGATCGAGGCGCAACTGACCCAAGGTCCGCTGATTGCTCAGGCGTTTGTCTATGGCGAGGCGTTGCCGCGCAATCATGCGCTGCTCTGGCCTCGTCATCCGGCCACCAGCGACGCACAGCTTCAGGAAGCGGTCGAGCAGGCGAACCTGGCCTTGCCCGGTTATGCCCAGGTGCATGGCTGGACCCGGTTGCATCAGCCGTTCAGCACTGACAACGCGATGCTGACGGCCAATGGCCGGCCATGCCGCGACGCCATTCTTTATCACTACCACCATGTGTTCAGCGCCCATTCATCTGCCGAGGACATCGCATCATGAGTTTTTTCCAACAGTTGCAAGCCGCTACGCAAACGGATCGTGACGCGCTGTTTAACCTGCCGATCATTCGCCAGGCGCTGGCCGGCGAGGTCAGCCTGGAGAGTTATCAGGCGTTTCTGACCCAGGCTTTCCACCATGTCCGCCATACCGTACCGCTGATGATGGCCTGTGGTGCCCGTCTGCCTGCCCGGCTGGAATGGCTACGCGGTGCGGTCTGTGAATACATCGAAGAGGAGTACGGTCATGAGCAATGGATCCTCAACGACTTGCGTGCATGTGGCGCTGATGCCGACGCGGTACGTGACGCAATGCCAGGACTGCCGATTGAGCTGATGGTCGCCTACCTGTACGACCTGATTGCCCGGGGCAATCCGGTCGGCCTGTTCGGCATGGTCAATGTACTGGAGGGCACCAGCATCGCTCTGGCTACCCATGCTGCCGGCGCCATCAAGGCTCGTCTGGGGCTGCCTGAGACCGCGTTCAGTTATTTGCAGTCCCATGGCAGCCTGGATATCGGCCATATGGACACCTACCGCCAGCTCATGGACCGTTTGACCGCACCTGAAGATCAAGAGGCGGTGATTCACGCTTCGCGGGTGGTCTACCGACTGTACACCGCCATGTTTGATTCATTGCCAGTCGAGCCCGCTCGGGCCGCCGGGGCCTGCCATGCAGCTGCATGACGCCAGGGTCATCGTTACCGGGGCCAGCGGTGGCATCGGTTTGCAAATAGTGGCCGCGCTGTGTGCCCAAGGCGCCAAAGTGGTGGCCGTGTCACGGCAAGGGCAGGCACTTGGCCCTTTGCTGGCGCTGTATCCGGATCGCTTGTCGTGGCTCGCGGCCGACCTGTGCAACGCTGCGGGTCGTCAGCAAGTGGTCGCTGAGGCCCAGCGCCTGCAAGGTTTCAATTTGTTGGTCAATGCTGCCGGCAGCAATCACTTTTCAATGCTTGAGCAACTGCCTGAACAGGACATTGAGTCCATGCTGCAACTTAACCTGCTGGCGCCGATGTTGTTGGCCCGGCAACTGCTGCCGATGCTCAAGCAGGCTGACAGCGCGATGATCGTCAACGTCGGTTCGACGTATGGATCAATCGGTTATGCCGGCTATACCGCTTACTGTGCAAGCAAGTTTGGTCTGCGCGGTTTTTCCGAAGCGTTGCGCCGTGAACTGGCCGACTCGCGTTGCCGGGTACTTTATGTGGCGCCGCGGGCGACCCGAACCGCGATGAACAGCTCGGCAGCGCAAGCACTCAATGCGGCCCTGAACAGTCAGGTGG
The DNA here is from genome assembly GCF_024129905.1 of Pseudomonas sp. 21LCFQ010. Lineage (NCBI taxonomy): Bacteria > Pseudomonadati > Pseudomonadota > Gammaproteobacteria > Pseudomonadales > Pseudomonadaceae > Pseudomonas > Pseudomonas sp. 21LCFQ010. The sequence goes on from NZ_JAMYDZ010000005.1 coordinate 225,326, forward strand.
ACGAACCCGCACACGTGGCCGGTGCAGTGCTTCACGCCATTATCGGTGACCGTAACGAGCTGTATCTGGGCTGGCCAGAGCGGTTGTTCGTGCGGCTCAACAACCTGCTGCCGATGCTGGTCGACCGCGGACTGCGTAAGCACTTGCCGTTGATCCGCCAATACAGTTCTCAAAGCAAACACGAGCGGCCTCGACCATGAAACATTTGTTTATCGCACTGGGCTGTCTGCTCAGCCTGCCGGCCCTGGCGCTGGATAACGCCGATCAACAGCGGCTTGCCGGCATTCAGAACGAGTGGGCCAACATTCAGTATCAGCTTGTACAAGGGCAGCGTGCAGCAGCGTTTGAGCGTCTGTCCGGGCAAACCGAGCGCTTTACCAAGGAACGGCCTGCGGCGGCCGAAGCGTGGATTTGGTCGGGGATTGTGCACAGCAGTTGGGCCGGCGCCCAAGGCGGCTTAGGCGCACTGGGTAAAGCGAAACTGGCCCGTCAGGATTTCGAGAAGGCGTTGGCGATTGACCCTGACGCCTTGCAAGGCTCGGCGTACACCAGCCTGGCCGCCTTGTATGACCGTGTGCCGGGCTGGCCGATCGGGTTCGGTGATGCCGAAAAGGCCGGGCAATTGCTGACAGAGGCGCTACGGATCAATCCTCAAGGCATCGATACCCTGTACTTTTGGGGAGACCACCTGTATCGCCTGGGACGCTATGCTCAAGCCCGTGAGGCCTTGAATAAAGCCTTGCAGGCGCCTGCAAGGCCGGGCCGGGAGGTGGCTGATGCCGGACGACGTGAAGACATCCGGCAACTGCAGGCCGATATCGACAAAAAACTCAAATAAGGAATATGCATGCGGCTGCTGTTGATCGAAGACGATACCGCACTGGGTGACGGTATCCATCAAGCCCTGTTGCGTGACGGCTATACCGTTGACTGGATCAAGGACGGCGCCAGCGCCTTGCATGCGCTGCTCAGTGAGACTTTCGATCTGGCTGTGCTGGACCTGGGTTTGCCTCGTCTGGACGGCCTGCAGGTGTTGGCGAAACTGCGGGCGACCGGCTCGACGCTGCCGGTGCTGATCCTTACTGCCAGAGATGCGACCGGGGACCGCATCGCCGGGCTGGATGCCGGTGCCGACGACTACCTGATCAAACCCTTCGACCTGGCCGAGCTCAAAGCCCGTCTGCGTGCTTTGTTACGTCGCAGCGCCGGGCGGGCTCAGGTGGTGATTGAGCACCGCGGCATTACCCTGAACCCTGGCAACCAGCGCGTGACACTCGACGGTGAAGCGGTCTCGCTGACCCCTAAAGAGTATCAATTGCTGTATGAACTGCTGTCACCGGCCGGCCGGGTGATGACCCGTGAGCGCCTCATGCAGTTGCTGTATGGCTGGAACGAGGAGGCGGAGAGCAACACCCTTGAGGTCCACATCCATAACCTGCGCAAGAAGTTTTTCAGTGATCTGATCCGCACCATTCGCGGCGTAGGTTACATGGTCGAGGTTTGCCCGTGAGGTCGATCAGACGCCGGACTCTGACGCTGATCATCGGCCTGTTATTGGTGGGCTTGCTGGTGCTCACGCTATTTAACGTGCATGACAGCAATCACGAGATCGCGGAAGTCTATGACGCTCAGTTGGCACGTAATGCGCGCCTGCTACAGGGCGTGATGAGCATGCCTCTGGCTTCGGGTGAGCATGAGCAGCTTTACCAGGCCTTCAATAATGCGTTGCAACACATCGACCCACGTGCCGGTGGGCACCCTTACGAAAGCAAGATGGCGTTTCAGGTATGGAGCAGTGACGGCCGGGTGCTGGTGCATACCGCCAGCGCGCCGATTTTTGACCAGCCCCTCAAAACCCCGGGGTTCAGCGCGATCACCGACCCGCGAGGGCGGCAGTGGCGGGCTTTTGTACTGAATGACCAAGAGCACGGCTTCAGCATTTGGGTCGGCGAGCGCGATGACGTCAGGGCTGATCTGGTCGGCCGTATCGTCCACCACACCGTGCTGCCCAACCTGCTTGGCAGCCTGATCCTGCTGGTGGTGGTCTGGATGGCGATAGGTGTGGGCCTAAAACCGCTCGATGACCTTGCCCGTATCTTGCGCAATCGTACTCCTGGCTCGCTGGAGCCGCTGAGCCTGGCGCCGTTGCCAACAGAACTCGAACCCATGCAGGCGGCGCTGAACCGCCTGCTGTCTCAGGTCCAGGAACTGCTGCACCGTGAGCGGCGTTTTATCGCCGATGCCGCACATGAAATGCGTACTCCGCTGGCGGTGCTCAAGGTCCATGCCCAGAACCTGATGGAAGCCTCCAGCGAGCAGGAGAAGCGTAAATCACTGGACTATCTGGTGGTGGGCGTTGATCGCACCACCCGGCTGGTCAACCAACTGCTGACCATCGCCCGTCTGGAGCCTAATGCACCGATCAATCTGGCACCGGTGGATGTGGTCGATGCTACCCGCAATGCCATTGCCCAGTTGACGCCCTGGGTTATCGGTCAGGGCCTCGAATTGTCGTTCCAGTGCGAGGTGTCACACCGTACGGTCAATACAGACATTTCGCTGCTGAGCATCGCACTGCAAAACCTGGTTTCCAACGCTGTGAAGTTTTCCCCGCCGGGAGGTCATGTAGCGGTGTCACTGCAGTTGCAGGAGGCTTCGTTCGCGTTGCTGGTTGAAGACCAGGGACCCGGCATCAGCGATGAGCAACAAACGCGACTGTTCGAGCGTTTCTACAGTCACGGCAACGAGGAGGGGGTAGGGCTGGGTCTGGCCATTGTTCAGGCCATCGCCCAACGACTGCAGGGCAGCATTGACCTGAAGAACCGTGAACAGGGAGGGCTGAGGGCCTGCCTCACGGTACGGGCGTGAGCATTCTGTATTGATTCAAACCGCAGTGCCCATGCGTCTGCGGAAAAAATAACCAGATGATATCAACCCAGTCATTCCAGGCCAGGGATTGCTTGGCTCTGTCTGAAGGGGCTACCCATGAATACACGAAATCTGTTGCTTGGCACCCGTACCATCCTGGCCTTTGGTTGCATCTGCTTGCTGTTGCTGGTCATCGGCATCAGTGCGATCTGGCAGTTGCGCAACATCGACGGGGTGGTGGTCTCTCTGCATGAGAACTGGTTGCCCAGTGTCCGCCAGGCCGGCAAGATCCAGGCAGCAGCGCTGTTGTATCGGGTCGATGCGCGGCGCTTCGCCATGGATGACCAGCGCATGAGCGCCGTTTCGCTGGCGACACTCGACAAACTGCGCAGCCAGCTCAAGACTGAAACCCAGGCCTATGCCGCTATGGTGTCTTCCGATGATGAGCGGCGTCTGTACGAGCAGCTCAGTGCCTATGTTGATGCCTACATACGCGAGATCGACAAGCTTGTGGCAGTCGGTGCCACCGCCAGTGTGAAGGAGCTTGGGGCGATGATTGTGCTTGGCTCCAAGCCGGTCGCCTCCGAGTTGCAGGCCAGCGTGGAAAAGCTGATCGAGATCAACGAGCGCGGAGCCGATGCCTCCAGCCTCGAAGCGCATGATATACAGACCTTCAGCGTCTACCTGATCGGTTCTTTAAGCGCGCTGGCACTGGTGTTGACGGTGCTGATTGCGCGACTGTTCAGCAACAGCATTGTGCGCCCGGTGCGTGCTCTGCTCAGCGCCACCGAACAGATCGCCAGCGGCAACCTGCGCGCTGACATCGATGTGCAGGGCGCCGATGAACTCACGGGGCTGGAAACAGCGACACGGGCGATGCGTGACAACCTGCGTTCGATGATTGACCTGATTGGCCAGTCATCCTCACAACTGAGCAGCGCCGCCGAGCAACTCAGCGCCATCACCCACGAAACCACCGCCAGTGCCCAGCAGCAGAGCCTGGAGACCGACCAGGCGGCCACGGCGGTCAACGAAATGACCGCAGCTGTCGAGGAAGTGGCACGCAATGCCTCGTCAACCTCGCAGTCCAGCCAGCGCTCCGAACAGTCGGCGGTGCTGGGCCAGAGCAAGGTCACTACCACCATCACCTCCATCAAGCGCCTGAGCGACAGCGTGCGCCAGACCCGCAACGACGTCGAAGACCTGGCGCAGAAGAGCCAGGACATCGCCAAGGTGCTGGATGTGATCCGCACCATTGCCGAACAGACCAACCTGCTGGCGCTCAATGCCGCCATCGAGGCGGCGCGGGCCGGCGAGCAGGGCAGGGGGTTTGCCGTGGTCGCTGATGAAGTCCGGGCCCTGGCCCATCGCACCCAGCTCTCGACCCAGGAAATCGAGAAGATGATCGCCGAGATCCGCAGCAACTCCGAAGCCGCCGTCAGCTCCATGCGTCGCAGCGACACCGAAGCCAGCGACACCCTGGCCAGCGCCAACCAGGCCGGCGAAGCCATCGAGCAGATTGCCGAAGCGATCAGCGACATCAACGAACGCAACCTGCTGATCGCCAGCGCCTCGGAACAACAGGCCCAGGTCGCCCGCTCGGTGGACCAAAACCTGGTCAGCATCCGCGATATCTCATTGCGCAGCGCCCAGGCCGCCAGCCAGACCTCCGACGCCAGCCAGGAACTGTCACGTCTGGCGGTGCAACTCAATACGCTGGTGGGCAAGTTTGTGGTTTGAGCCACAGCCAGACGCGGCCAACCCCGTAGGCGCGGATTTATCCGGCGGCTGAAGCAGATCGCCGCCCGGCCGATCCTACGGTGTCGTCCGGCGATGTTAAGCCAGCGGCCCGAAATTCATCGAACATTGCGCAGGACGAGTGACTCTGTCGGCGGTCTGACGGCAATGACGTCAACCTGGATAGAGTCATGACGCTTGCGCGCATCGGTTTCGCTTGTCAGTACCGCCACCCTGAACGCGGCCTCTCGGAGGTCGAAATCAAACGGGTGGAAAGCCCCTTCAACCCACGTACCACCACCTTGCGCTGGATCAACAGCGTCGAGCCCGCCGTGGCCCAGGCCAGGCTGGTTGAGGTGGTTACGCACAATCTGGATGCGCAACTGCGCCTGCTCGATTACGTGGCGCAGTTGCCACCGCCGCTGCGCATGTTGCGGTTGTCGAGCGATCTCTTGCCGTTCTACAGCCATCCGCAACTGCGCGATTTTTACCAGCAGCCGTCCATCCAGCAGTGGCTGGGCAGTTGTTTCGCGGCGATTGGCGAGCGGGCGCGGGCGGCAGACATTCGGCTGTCGTTTCATCCCGGTCAGTTCTGCGTGCTAGGGTCGGACAATGCCTCGGTGGTCGAAAACAGCCTGGCCGAGTTCGAGTATCACGCCGACATGATCCGCATGCTCGGTTATGGCCGGCGCTTTCAGGATTTCAAATGCAACGTGCACATTGCCGGGCGCCTGGGGGCGGAGGGTATTCGTGCGCTGTGGCCGCGTTTGTCTGAGGTGGCGCAGACATGCATCACCTTCGAGAACGAAGAGAAGAGCTATGGCGTTGATGACTGCCTGCAACTGGCCGATCTGGCGCCTGTGGTGCTGGATATTCATCACTGCTGGATCAACGAAGAGCAGTACATCGACCCCTCTGATCCACGGGTCGCGCAGATCATCGACAGTTGGCGCGGGGTGCGCCCGGTGATGCATTACTCACAACCCCCGGAGCGTTTGCAGGCGCTGGGCTTTGCTGCCGAAGACAAACTGGAAATGAGCGAGCTGCTCAAGGTCGTGACCAAGCGTGAACTGTATGGGCACAGCGAGCGGATGTGGAATCACTGGACCAACGGTTATGCGCGGCAGTTTCTTGAGCGTTTCGACATCATGATCGAGGCCAAACACAAGAACCTGGCCAGCCTGGCGCTTTATCGGGAGTGGCTGCCCGGCCCCGCATAAGGGCCGGGCGGTCGGTTACTTGCCTGGAGTCAGGGTCAGGCGTTGCTTGCCATAGCCGCGCTCGTAGTTCTGCTGCTGCACCGGCAGGATGCTGTACTGCGCCTTGAGCCAGGCATCAATGCTGTTGGCATAGAACGGGCTGGCCGGGTTGCCGGACTGGCCGCTGCTGACCACCGCTTGCAATGGCTCGGCCTGGCTGAAATCAACGACCATGCGCAGGCTGGCGCTTGGCAGTACGTCGAAGCTCTGGCCCCAGGCGTAGGCCGCAGGGTTGAGGCTGCTGTGGTCGCCACCTGCAGGCACCGGGCTGCGCTGGAACTGGCCTTCGCCACCCAGGTGGCGGGCCAGCGGGTTACGCGACGGGGCCCAGTCATAGCGGTGCAGCTTGCCCCATTGCCAAGCTTTACGGTCGCTGCCCAATTGGCTTTCACCGGCGCTGATGGCTGCAGCCAGGCTGCGCGCCAGGATCGCTGGTTTGTCTTCTTTTTGCGGGGTTTTGAGGTCGTCCCAGAACGGGCTGTCGTCGCGGCCCAGCAGGTGGTCGGCCTGCGCCGACCACGACGAACGGGCATTCGCCACCAAAGCTTGCCAGGCCGGGCTGTCGGCGCCGCCGAGTTCATCCTGAAAGGTCAGCCGGGCGCTTTCTTGCAGGAACAATTGGTAGATGGCAGCGTCGGCAGAACCTGCGGTCAGGTTGCCGTCGAAGGCCATCAACCGGCTGTAGGCTTCGCGGGCTTTGCCGCGCTCAGCGTCGGGCAGGGCCTCAATGGCCTGCTTGAGCGGCTTGGCCATGCCCGGTGCTTCGAACATGGCTTTGAGTTTGGCGGCAAACAGGGTGCGCTGGTCGTATTGCGCGGCGATGCTGCTGCGCAGGTCCTGCTTGCCGGCGTTGGCCAGCTCCGCGAGGCGTTCGGCGCGCTCCGGGTAGCCCCAGGTGTTGGACAACTGCATGCCGTAGCCTTTGGGGGCTACGCGGTTGTTGGCGGTGCCCAGCCAGCCCTGACGCGGATCCTGGTCGTAAGGGTGGAGCATGGCATCGGCAAAGCCGTCCCAGTCGTAACGGCTGTCCCAGCCCGGTGACGGCAACAGGCCCTGGCCATCACGGCGGTTCGGGTAACGCCCGGTGACCTGCCAGGCGACGTTGCTGGCGTCGGCAAATACCATGTTCAGGCCAATGGCGCGGATTTCCCGGCTGGCATCAAAACCGCGTTCGACGTTGTTGGCGCGCGACAGGTTAAACAGCGCATCAAGGCTCTTGTCGTCCTTGAAGTCCGGGATCTGCAACGCCACGCCCAATGCGCTGGCGGACTCCCCGGCCTGCAACAGCGTGCCGTGGCGGGTGCTGTAGACGGTTTCGCGCACCGGCTGGCTGCCCTTGACCATGAAGGTTTCCTGATGACTCACAGCCGGTTGCCATTTGCCGTCGGCCAGGTACATCAGGCGATTGTTCTCGCGCTTGAGTTTCTCCAGAAACAGGTCCTGATTGTCGCCCTTGAGGTTGCCCATGCTCCAGGCCAGTTTGCCGTTGAACCCACTGAGAAACAGCGGCAGGCCGGCGATGGTGACCCCGGAGGCCTGATACTTGGGCGCGTTGATCTGCACCAGGCTCCAGCCGGATGCGGCGCCCGATGGCACTTGCAGCTCGCTGACCAGCAGGCTTTTGCCGCTGCGGCTGCGTTGCGGGGCGATGGCCCAATTGCTGGAGGCGGCATTGCCCAGCAGGTTGAGGTCGGCCAGTTGCAGGGCCACGCGGTTCAAGTCGTTCAGTTCCTTGCCCTGACCGGCCAGGCTCAAGCCCTTGAGCTTGTCGGCCTCGGCAAACGCGATCGCTTCGTCAGGTGCGCTTGGCAGCAGCCAGGCGAGTTTGTCAGCGCCAACCTTCTGGTTAAGCACCAGCGCTGAGAGTTCTTGTTGCAGGTTGACTGACAGGTTGAAGCTCAGCAGGCTGAAAATCAGCGCCGAGTCTTCCGGCTGCCAGTACTCCAGCCGATAACCGGCGCTGGCCAGGTCGCCCGGCAGCTTGTCGCGATAACGGAACAGGTAGGCGTTGACGCCACGGGCGTAGACCTCGAAGAATTTCTGCAGGCGCGGCGATGAACCCTTGTACAGCTCGCTGGCGCTGCGCTTGAGGTTGGCAGCGCGCATCAGCCGGTCCACCGGCAGCGCTTCGGCACCGACCACCTCGGCCAACCGTCCCTGGGCCAGCAGACGCATGCCGAGCATCTGCCCGACCCGTTCACCGGCATGCAGGTAGCCCAGGCTGAACAACGCATCGTGGAACGAGTGGCTTTCGATCAGCGCCATGCCTTGCGGATTGCGGCGGATCGATACGTTTTGCTCCAGGCCCTTGATGGCCACAGTGCCGGCAGACGGCAGCAGGGTCGAGGCATCCTCACCGCCCAACTGGCAGCCGGCAAGGCCGAGAAAACCGGCGGTCGCGGCGGCAAAACCAAATCGGGAAGACAAACGTGAACGGGCGGGCGAGGCCATGGCGAAACTCCGGCGGCGTGGCAACTGCAAAAAGTTGTTACGTTAGTGAGCGGGCAGGCGCTACGCAAGCCGGGAGGGGAGGAATATTTTCAGGGCGCTACATGCTGGTTTATTTGGGCGGGTTGATCCGCGCAGCCAGCGCATAGGCCCGCTGGGTCGCCGGGCGAGCTTCGATGGCATGGAACCAGCGCTTGAGGTTCGGGAAATCATCCAGGTTCTGCTGCTGGAAACTGTGCGGCACGATCCACGGGTAGATGGCCATGTCGGCAATGCTGTACTGGTCGCCGGCCACAAACTCACGGTCGGCCAGGCGCTTGTCCAGCACACCGTACAGCCGCGCGGTTTCGTCCACATAGCGTTTGATGGCGTAGGGCACTTGCTGCGGTGCAAAGCGGTTGAAATGGTGATTCTGCCCGGCCATCGGCCCCAGGCCGCCCATCTGCCAATACAGCCATTGCAGGGTTTCCTGGCGACCGCGCAAATCGGCAGGCAGGAACCGGCCGGTCTTTTCTGCCAGGTACTGCAAAATGGCGCCTGACTCAAACAGGCTCAGCGGCTCGCCGCCGTCGGCCGGGGTGTGGTCGACAATGGCCGGAATGCGGTTGTTGGGGGCGATCTTCAGAAATGACGGCTCGAACTGCTCGTTGTTGCCGATATTGACCGGGATGATCCGGTGTTCAAGGCCGGTTTCTTCAAGAAACAGAGTGATCTTGTGGCCGTTGGGGGTGGTCCAGTAGTGCAGGTCGATCATTGACAGCTCCATGCGGTTTACCCGAAGACGTCGTTGTACTCCGGCACAGGACCGGCCTGCAAATGAAAACGGCCTGCAAGGCAGGCCGTCAGGTGTGCTTGGCGATCAGGCGCCGTGGCACTTCTTGAATTTCTTGTCGCTGCCGCACGGGCAAGGGTCGTTGCGGCCAACGTCTTTCAGCGCATTGCGCACCGGCTCCTGGTGGCCGTGGTTGCAGTGCGGGCCATGGACATGACCGTCGTGCTCGTGGTGATGATGGTCGTGGTCGTGGTTGCAGTCAGGACCATGGACGTGGGGCTGGTTCATCGGGGTGTGCTCCAAAATTGAATCGGCGGCCATTATATCTCGCCGTCGACCCCAATACGCACGCTGTCGCGAAACAACAGACCAGTCTTGAGTTTGCCCTCAAGGCGATAAGGGATCGGTTGCCCGCGCTGCTTGAGCTTCTGGGCAATTGGTTTGGCGTGGCGCCACAGGTTGGTACGCACCGGCACCACGAAGATTTCATGGCTGTGCCCGGCGACCAGAAACCAGTCGGTGACCTGATCTTCGGCCAGGATCAGCTCACCCAGCATGATTTTGTAGCGCAAACCGCGCACCAGAAGGCGTGAGTCATTGGGGTTGTCGACCTCGAAATGCAGTTTGAAGTCTTGCTGCAATAGCTGCACTTTGACGGTCTCAACCTTGAGCAGGCGCAGTTGTGGTGGCTGCCAGGCACGTGAACCCCACCCGCTTGAGCAGCCGCTCAAGGTGCCGAGCAGCAGGGCCAGCAGCCAGAGTCGTGGGAATGTCAGTGTCATGCCGATGACCGTCAGGGGCGAGAGTATTGGCAGAGTGTAGGCCATCAGGTTGTTCGTGCGGACAAGCCTGCGCCATACTTTGGATACAGGCTTGAAGAGAGGCAGTGATGAGTCTTTACGAAATCGTCTTCAGCGGTCGGCTGGTAGCAGGTGCCCAGCCAGACAAGGTCAAGGCCAATCTGGCGCGGTTGTTCCAGGCCGACGAGCAACGCATGGCGCTGTTGTTCTCCGGACGCCGGCTGGTTCTGAAGAACAACCTCGACGCTCAGGCCGCCGAAAAGTACCGGGCGACGCTGGAGCGTGCCGGTGCGTTGGCCGAGGTGGTGGATATGCATCCGCGCATCGAGGAAGTGGAACTGGCGCCGCCGCCGGATGCGCCGACCTGGCTGAAAAAGCCCAAGCCGGGTGACGGGCGGTTGCAGGTCACGCCCCGCGACCTGTACATGGCGGCATTCGTCGATGTCGATGCCCCCGACCTGCCGCTGGCCGAGGTCGGCAGCGACCTGCAAGATGCCAAACCTGCACCACAGGCGCCGCGACTGGATCTGTCCGGTATCACTCTGGCGCCGGCTGGCAGTGACATGGGCCAGCACAAGCAGCCCCAGGCCAGGCCCGCGCCGGACACTTCACACCTCAAGCTGCTCTGAGCAAGCCTTTGCTACAGCAGGTAGCCGGCACAGCATTTCTTGAATTTCTGCCCGCTGCCGCACGGGCAGTTATCGTTACGGCCCGGCTTGAGCGGCACGGTGGGGTCGATGAAGTACCAGCGCCCCTGATTCTGTACAAAGGCCGAGCGTTCGCGGTGGCTGTGTTCGCCGTGTTCATCGTGCCAGCGTGCGGTGAAGGTCACGAATGCGTGTTCCGGCTTGCCGCCCAACACCTCGGTGTCTTCCACCTCCAGGCCCAGCCAGGTGCTATGCGCGCTCCACTGGGCGATGGCGTTGCGGTCCAGCGCATGTTGTTGGGCCGGCAGCGTGGTGTCGAGCAGGTAATCCACCTGGCTCAAGACATAGGCGCTGTAGCGCGAACGCATCAGCTTTTCCGCGCAGGGTGCCGGCTGGCCGGCATGAAAGCGGCCGCAGCAGGCCAGCAACAGATCCCCGCTGCCGCAGGGGCAACTTGCACTACTCATGCATCACCACCAGTACTTGCCAAAATTTTCCGGGTTGGCCCAGAACTTGGCATTCAGCCAGTCGGGCACCTGTTTGTATTCACGCAAATCGTAAGTAAACAGCGTCAGCACCTGTTCATCGCGGCTGAAGCGTTCGCTGGCTTGCAGGGCCAGGGCGAAGAAGTCGGTTTCCTGCCAGCCGCAGGCCTGCAGGTCAGCCAGCACCGCGATGCGGCTGGCGTTGAGGTTGCGGATGCCGCCAAGCAATTGCAGGCCGTCGCGCCGCGGGATGTGTTCAAGGCAATCGACCACCAGCGCCAGGTCGAAGCGTTGGGCGGCCAGTTCGGTCGGCAGTTGCCCGGGCGCGGCGACGGCCAGTTCGGTGTCCGGGTGCGCCTCACGAAAAGCCTGCAGGGCCGGGAACGTTTCGCTGCCGATCAGCAGCAGGCGTTGCGGGGCGTAGCGGTCGAGCAGGGCGGCCAGCGCCTGTTGCGGTGTGCGGGTGGAGAAAGCAGCGGTCATCATCGTTCCTCTTGACTGTGCAAGCGTAGCGTTATCGGCAACGGGCAAGGCCTGAAAGTTTACTGGATCGGCCGGTAAGGGAAATGGCTTTTCGCCGTATGCCTGCACATCGTCTAGTCTGGACCTTTGCGACGATACCCAGTGTGGCAGGGGACCAAACGCCGGTTCGGCGGGCAATTTAATTGTGCCGGGGCGGTGAACCTTCTCGATTTCGCAAAGGACAAACGGTAGCGCACTGGCAAAGTGCCGTCGCAAAAAACCTCCGCGGCAAACCGGCCGCCCCTCGGGAGTGCAGAACAATGAATATGCTTAGGACAGCGGTACCTTTGATCCTGGTGAGCAGTGTGCTGACCGGTTGTGCGGGCTTGCAGAAAGAAGACTGGCCAAAATGTGCCGCTGGCGGCTTCCTCGGTGGCGCGGCGGTGGGGGCGTTCCAGACCGCAGCGGTGGCGGCCAGCCTCGGCGGCGCAGTGGGCGTGATGGCCGGTGCTTATTGCTGGGTGCATGGCGACGGCGACGATGATGGTGACGGCGTACCGAACAGCCGCGACAAGTGCCCGGATACTCCGCGCGGCACGCCGGTCGATGCCAGCGGTTGCCCGATCGTGGCCGCGCCTGCACCTGAGCCGATTCCCGCTGCGCCAGCGCCACTGCCGCGTGAAGAGGTAATCAACATCAACAAGGAAGTGCTGTTCGAATTCGACTCGGCGCGCCTGACCGCTTCCGACCGCACCAATCTGGACGTGGTTGCCAGCCGTCTGCGTCAGGAAGCCGCTACCGTGCAACTGCGCGTCACTGGCCATACCGACAGCGTCGGCAGCGATGCCTATAACCAGAAGCTCTCTGAGCGTCGTGCGCATTCGGTAACCGATTACCTGATCAGTTCGGGCGTGCCACGCGCTTCGTTCGTGTCGGTGTCCGGTGAAGGCGAGTCGCGTCCTGTCGCGGACAACAAGACCGCTGAAGGCCGCGCGCTGAACCGCCGCGTTGAAGTGAAAATCAACCGCTGATTGACTGCCCTCCCTGTACCGGCCCGGCTATGTTGCCGGGCCGGTTATCTACTGCGCCCCTGCATTTACCTACCGTTACTGGCATTCTGAGCTGGCTTGGCGTTACTGTGCGTGCTGCACAAATGATGCGAAAGCCAAGCGTTCGCATAGACGACACGATCAGGGGCCTGAAATGAAGCTGTTCTGGGGGTTGGGAAAACTGTTGACGCTGGGGTTTTGGGCAGTGGTGTTGATCAACCTGCTGGTTCGCGCTCCCGGCCCTTTTGACGTGGCAATCGACATGGCCGGTTGCCTCATCCTGCTCACCCATCTGCTGGAGCTGGTGCTGTTCAACGCCAGCCTGCGCGGCCGTGCCAACCCTTGGCGTGATCGCGGCAAAATCCTTGTATTCGGTATCTTTCATCTCCAGGCCATCGGCCGTCCACGCGTCGAGGCCCGTCATGCGTAAATTCCTGTTGCTTGCCACCCTGTGCAGCCCCCTGGCCGTGGCCCAGGACATTCAGGTGCAGTCCCATTCGCTGTTGCGCCTGCCGGCCAGTGGCACCGTGTTGCAGGTTCAGCGCCTGGAAGTGGCCGATTACGGCACCTTGCTGGTTCCCGGCGGGGTCACAGACCTGAAGGTCGAACAACTGCTGCTCGGCCACGAAGCCCGGATCGCGATCGTCCCCGGCAGCCAGCCACTGAACGTGCTGATCGGCACGGCGCAACTGGGCACCGGCAGCCAGATCACGGCACGCGGTGCGCCGGGCACTTATCAGAAAGCGCCGACACCGGGACGCAACCTGACCTTGCGTATTCAGGCATTGCAGGCTGAGGAACTCTCGGTGGATGCCCGTGGCGGCACCGGCGCGCCAGGCTACGTGGGCCTGGACGGAGCCAACGGCCAGGCCCCGGGTTGCACCTGGGGCAGTGCCGGGCGGGGTTATGACGGTGATGCCGGTGGTAATGGCCATGCTGGCGCCGCGGGCGGCCAGGTGCGCCTGGAGCTGCCACTGGGCTTTGCCGCCGAGCGCGTCAAGGTTAACGTCGACGGCGGTGCCGGTGGTGCGGCCGGTGAAGGCGGTAAACCAGGCAAGGGCGGTGAGTCCAAGGGCTGCATCGTCTACCGCGCCGATGGCGGCAAGGCCGGCACCGCCGGAGCTGCAGGGCAGGCGGGTGCCGCAGGACCTGCCGGGGTGGTGAACGTACAGCGTTTCTGACCGGCGCCGCCTGGGCGGCTGCGTCGACCTATGACCACAGCGCCGGCCGCGCTGCGGCAAGCGCTACCACCGCCAGGCCGATCAACAGATTGATACCCACCAGCCGGCGGATGCGCCCCAGCACCCCGGCGCCTTCGGCCCACTGTTCGGCTTGCACCGCCTGACGCAGCTCGGGCAACTGTAACGAATGAATGCGCAGAAACACCGCGACCATCACCACATACAGGCCCATCATCGCCTGCACATAACGCGGCGCCAGCTCCAGGCTCGGGTAGTTCAGGCGGGCAAACACCACCCCGGTAACCGGCAAGATCACGATGGCGACCCACACCCAGGTAAAAAATCGCGGAAACACCTGGACCCATAATCTCAGGCGCAGGGGACCCTCAAGTGCTGCAATGATTGCCGGGCGCAGAATCATCCAGGCGAAGAACATGCCGCCGACCCAGACCAGGGCCGCCAGAACATGCAGGGTGTAGGCAAGAGTCGATACGCTCATGAAGGCTCCTGATGGCGATTTGTCCGACCGCTGACGATGCATTTGCTGCGATGCGTTCAGCGCAGATGGCATTAGCGCGCTATGATAGCGCCCACTTTGAAACACTGAAAATTTATCCAGCCTTTTGCCGTATCCCGAGCCAATGATCAGCACCGAACTCAAAGCCCAGATCCAGGGCGCCTATTCGCGCTTCCTCGAAGCCAAGAGCCTCAAGCCTCGTTACGGCCAGCGCCTGATGATCGCGGAGGTCGCCAAGGTGTTGGGCGATGTCGCGACCGACGATGAAGGGCGGCGCAGCGGGGACCCGGCGGTGGTTGCAGTGGAGGCCGGAACCGGCACCGGCAAGACCGTCGCGTATGCCATTGCTTCGATTCCGGCGGCCAAGGCGGCCGGCAAGCGGCTGGTGATCGCCACCGCTACCGTGGCCTTGCAGGAGCAAATCGTTTTCAAGGACTTGCCCGACCTGATGCGCAACAGCGGCCTTAGCTTCAGCTTTGCTCTGGCCAAGGGGCGTGGCCGCTACATGTGCCTGTCCAAGCTCGACCTGCTGTTGCAGGAGGGTAACCAGAACAGCGCCACTGCCCAGTTGTTCGAGGAAGAGGGCTTCAAGATCGAGGTCGATGAAGTCAGCCAGAAGCTGTTCAACAGCATGCTGCAGAAGCTGGCTGGCAACAAATGGGACGGTGACCGCGACAGTTGGCCCCAGGAACTCGACGACCTGACCTGGTCGCGGCTGACCACCGACCATAGCCAGTGCACCAGCCGCCATTGTCCGAACTTTCAGCAGTGCGCCTTCTACAAGGCCCGCGAGGGTATGGGCAAGGTCGATGTGATCGTCACCAACCACGATATGGTCCTTGCCGACCTGGCGCTGGGCGGTGGTGCGGTCTTGCCCGACCCGCGCGACACCGTCTATGTGTTCGACGAAGGTCACCACCTGCCCGACAAAGCCATCGGCCACTTCGCCCATTACACGCGGCTGCGCTCCACCGCCGACTGGCTGGAACAGACCGCCAAGAACCTCACCAAGTTACTGGCCCAGAATCCGCTGCCGGGCGACCTGGGGCGTTATATCGAGCAGGTGCCGGAGCTGGCCCGCGAAGTGAAAAACCAGCAGCAGTTCATGTTCGCGGCCTGCGAGCAACTGGCGGACTTTCGTGCCGGTGAAGACACCGAAGGCCGCGAACGGCCGCGCCACCGCTTCGTCGGTGGAGTGATTCCCGAGCATATCCGCGACATCGGCATCGAGCTGAAAAAGGGCTTCTCGCGGCTCAACGACCTGTTTACCCGCCTGGCTGACCTGCTCAAGGAGGGCATGGACGGCGAGGTGAATATCGGCATCGCCAGCCATCAGGCCGAAGAATGGTATCCCCTGTTCGGTGCCCTGCTGGCCCGTGCCCAGGGCAACTGGGAGCTGTGGACCGCCTTCACTGCCGAAGACCCGGACGAAAGCCCGCCCATGGCGCGCTGGCTGAGCCTGGCCGAGAGTGGCGCGATGTTCGATATCGAGGTCAATGCCAGCCCGATCCTGGCCGCTGAGATGTTGCGCCGCAACCTCTGGAATGTCGCCCATGCCGCGCTGGTCACCTCCGCAACCCTGACCGCGCTGGGCAAGTTCGACCGTTACCGGATGCGCTCCGGCCTGCCCAGAGATGCCGTGACAGCGGTAGTGCCCAGCCCGTTTCACCATGCCGACGCCGGTGTATTGCGGGTCCCGGACCTCAAGGCCGACCCGCGCAATGCCGCCGAGCATACCGCGGCGATCATCCGTGACCTGCCGGAGCTGGTCGAAGGCTCCAAGGGCAGCCTGGTGCTGTTCTCGTCGCGGCGGCAGATGCAGGACGTGTTCGACGGCCTGGACCGCGACTGGCGCAAGCAGGTGTTCATTCAAGGCAACCTGTCCAAGCAGGAAACCCTCAACAAGCACAAGGCGCGGGTCGACGGCGGCGAGTCCAGCGTGCTGTTCGGCCTGGCGAGTTTTGCCGAAGGGGTCGACTTGCCGGGGGCGTACTGTGAGCACGTGGTGATCGCCAAGATTCCTTTTTCGGTACCGGACGACCCGGTTGAGGCGGCACTGGCCGAGTGGATCGAAGCCCGTGGTGGCAACCCGTTCATGGAGATTTCCGTGCCCGACGCCTCGCTGAAACTGATTCAGGCCTGTGGCCGCTTGCTGCGCACCGAGTCTGATCGAGGCACCATTACCTTGCTCGACCGGCGCCTGGTGACCCAGCGTTACGGAAAAGCGATCCTCAATGCCTTGCCACCCTTTCATCGCGAGATTTCATGAAGCGCGGTTCACAACGGCCATGATCGCTGAAACAATGCGCACCGACATTTGACAGGCGCGGCTGAGCCCGCCGTGAAACCGCCAGCCAGGAGCCAAGCGTTGCAGATCCAGGGTCATTTCCAGCTTGAATTCGAAGCCGTACGTGAGGCGTTTGCCGCACTGTTCGACGATCCTCAGGAGCGTGGCGCTGCGCTATGCATCCAGATCGGTGGCGAAACCGTCGTCGATCTGTGGGCCGGCACGGCTGACCAGAGCGGCAGCGAGGCCTGGCACAGCGATACCATCGCCAACCTGTTTTCCTGCACCAAGCCATGGGCGGCAGTCGCTGCATTGCAGTTGGTAGACGAAGGCAAACTGCGCCTCGACGAGCCGGTCGCGCGTTTGTGGCCCGAGTTCGCCGCTGCCGGCAAAGACACCATTACCCTGCGTCAGTTGCTCTGTCATCAGGCCGGCCTGCCGGCGCTGCGTGACCTGCTGCCGGCCGAAGCGCTATATCAGTGGGGCACCATGACCGGCGCCCTGGCGGCCGAAACTCCGTGGTGGACGCCGGGGCAGGGCCATGGCTATGCGGCAATCACCTACGGCTGGCTGGTGGGCGAGATGCTGCGCCGCGCCGATGGCCGCGAGCCAGGTGATGCCATCGTCGGCCGGGTCGCCAAACCGTTGGGGCTGGATTTTCATATCGGCCTGGCCGATGAAGAGTTTCACCGTGTTGCGCACATCGCGCGTGGCAAAGGCAATGCCGGTGACGAAGCCGCGCAGCGCCTGCTGCAAGCCACGATGCGCGAACCGCAGTCGATTACCTGCAAGGCCTTCACCAATCCGCCCTCTATCCTGACCAGTACCAACAAACCTGAGTGGCGGCGCTTCCAGCAACCGGCGGCGAATGGTCATGGCAATGCCCGCAGCCTGGCCGGCTTCTACAGCGGTTTGCTGGATGGCAGCCTGCTCGAATCGGAGCTGCTCGGTGAGATGACCCGTGAGCACAGCCTCGGCCAGGACAAGACCCTGCTGACCTCTACCCGGTTTGGGCTGGGCTGCATGCTCGATCAACCGACGGTCGCCAATGCCACTTATGGCCTGGGGCCCAGGGCGTTCGGTCATCCGGGGGCGGGCGGTTCGGTGGGCTTTGCCGATCCCGATTACGACGTGGCCTTTGGCTTTGTCACCAATACCTTGGGCCCGTACGTGCTAATGGACCCCCGTGCCCAAAAACTGGCGGGTATACTGCGTGAGTCTTTGCAGTAAGTATTGCTCATAAGTGCTTGTTTAATACCGATTGTCAGTTTCTCTGGTAAAAGCCAACCGTAGAACGGTTTCTTTTTCCACTCTGTCTTGATGCGTGTTATACGACGTTGCTCGCGTCCTTTTGTCTGCCACTTTCGTTGTAGGTCGTCCATGTCCTCGAAAAGAACTCTTGCCATTGCTTTGTGCATCGCCGCCCTGACCGGTTGCGCCCAGACCCCGAAAACCGATGCTGCGGCTGACGCCTCCAGCCCATGGTACTGGCCGTTTGGCTCCGAAGCTGCTGCCGATGGCAAAGCTGACGCGGCGGCCGACAAGGTTGCCAGCAAGCCCGAGGACAAACCCGCTGCCAAGCCTGCACCGTCCATGGTGGCCAAGTCCGAGACCGACAGCCGCTGGTGGTGGCCGTTCGGTTCCAGTGACAGCAAGCAAGCCACGCAAGAAGCCAAGGTCTTGCCGATGCCCGACCCGAAGCTGACCCAAGCGTGGCTGGACGAATACGAGCCACGGGTGCGCAGCGCAATCAAGGACAGCAATTTCCAGTTCGAGCGCCGTGACGACCTGCTGGTCATCACCGCCCCGGTCGACTCCTCGTTCAACCCGGATCGGCCGGCCATGCTGCTGCCGGTGACCCTGGGGCCGATTACCCGTCTGGCCAAGGCCGTCGAGGGCGATGCCAAGACTGCCGTGCTGATTCTCGGTCACGCCGACACCAGCGGTGCCAAAGAAACCAACCAGAAGATCAGCCAGGAGCGCGCCCAGTCGGTTGCGGCAATCTTCCGCCTCAGCGGCCTGGAGCGTAACCGCCTGAGCCAGCGCGGCATGGGCGCGGTGATGCCGCGTGCCGCCAACGACAGCACCCAGGGCCGTGCCCTGAACCGCCGCGTCGAAATCCTGCTGACCCGCCAAGACACCATGCGCGCGCTGATGAGCCGCTATGACGTACCGGCGGTCGCGCCGACACTGGTCGCGGTACAGGACGTCAAACCGGCGGCTGCCGCTCCAGCGCCGGCCAAAAAAGCTGCCCCGGCCAAGAAAGACACCGCTAAAAAGGCCGCACCGGCCAAGAAAGAAACCGCCAAAAAGGCAGCCCCAGCCAAGAAAGAAGCGGCCAAGAAAGACACTGCGAAAAAGGCCGAGCCTGCCAAGGCCGTCGCCAAGAAGACCGACGCCCAGGCCAGCAACTGACCTGAGCGGCGACCTGCTGGCGGCCAACATTGACCGCCAGCAGGCCGCCAGCGCTTCAAGCTGTCCTGTGCCGGGCTGTTATGCTTAACTGCCCGGCTCAGCAAAGCCTTGAAGGAGCACCGCCCATGACCTCATCCCTGGCCGATATGCGCCGTGACTACGCCCGCGACGGTCTGACCGAAGCCCAGGCGCCGGATGAACCCTTTGCCCTGTTTCATCAATGGTTCGCTGAAGCGGTGAAGACCGAACAGGCGCCGGTGGAAGCCAATGCCATGACCCTGGCAACGGTGGACGCCGACGGTCGCCCGCATTGTCGGGTGCTGCTGCTCAAGGCTCTGGACAGCCAGGGCTTCACCTTTTTCACCAACTACGACAGCGCCAAGGGCCAACAGATGGCCGGGCAGCCGTTTGCCGCCATGACCTTTTTCTGGCCGACCCTGGAACGTCAGGTACGCATCGAAGGGCGAGTGGCGAAGGTCACCGCGCAAGAGTCCGATGATTATTACCAGGTCCGTCCGCTGGGCAGCCGGCTGGGGGCTTGGGCGTCGCCGCAAAGCAGGGTCATTGCCGACCGCGGCGAGCTTGAGCAACTGCTGCACGCCACTGAACAGCGCTTCGCTGATAGCCAGCCGCAATGCCCTGCACATTGGGGTGGCTACCGTCTGGTGCCCGACCGGATCGAGTTCTGGCAGGGGCGTCCGAGTCGCCTGCATGACCGTTTGAACTATCGTTTAACAAATGATGGCTGGATTCGTGAGCGGCTGGCTCCGTAGGATCGCGACTGAATTATCTCCCGCCGCAGCCGTCTGAATATCACTCGGCGCCTGTCTGTATGGCGCCTGAATGAACTCGATATGCAGCCTGTCTGGCCGTGACGGCATCGCTGGCCGGGAGTCTAATGGTTACTCGATCTTCAGGAGATACCCTCATGCGCAAATCTGTATTGCTGGCTGCTTCGTTCGCTGCGATGGCGTTGACACTGGGCGGCTGTACCTCGAACCTCACTGGCGACTCCTACTCGCGTGACGAAGCGCGGGCGGTGCAGACTGTACGCCTGGGGGTTGTCCAGGCCTTGCGTCCGGTGAAGATCGAAGGCACCAAAACCCCGATTGGCGCCGGTGCAGGTGCGGTGGTCGGTGGGGTAGGCGGCAGCGCGATCGGCGGTGGGCGCGGCAGTGTGGTTGCGGCGGTGATCGGTGCGGTCGCCGGCGGCCTGCTCGGCTCGATGACCGAAGAAGGCCTGACCCGCACCCAGGGCGTCGAAATCACCGTGCGCGAAGACGACGGCAGCATGCGCGCCTATGTTCAGCAGGTGCAGGAAAACGAAATCTTCCGGGTGGGCGACCGGGTACGGGTGATGACCGTCAACGGCACCAGCCGGGTGACCCACTGATCGCAGCTTGATCCGCTTCACAAAAAAACAACCCGATCCGCTGCGATCGGGTTTTTTTTTGCCTGTCAGATTGTTTTCCCGCCAGCCCGCACGTTCGAATGTAAGGTTGATGGCATTATGCTTTTACTGTGCTTTACTCGCTGTGCCAAACCTACATCGGATGGTGACTTTTCTTTCAAGGGAAAACGAAATGGGCGACAGAAGTGGCGACAAGGATATCGTTTACGCAAAGATTCACCCGTCCATTGGCATTGCACGGGTCGGTAATTCAAAGGACGAGTTTTATATCGGACCGCAGGTCGTCGAACCCAAGCCGCAGCCAGCCGGGTTTTATCGCGATAGCACCGGCGCGCTGAAGCGCGAGGTCGCGCAATTTCGGATCTACGGCTATGACGCGCAGGGCAAAGTGGTCCGCGAGCTGTATATGGACAAGGAGGTACAGGTCGAGTGGACGGTGGAACTCGCCAACCACAAGGCTGCCTGGTACAACTTTGAACTGGCGCTGGACATTCCTGAGGCTGCAAGCTTGGCGCCGACCAGGCGCAACGCTGACGTGAAAGCCCCGCAACGCAGTGCGCTGTCGATCTTGCCGGGTGCACGGACGATCAAGTCGCCGAATGCGCAGGGTGATGAGTACCGCTTTGGCGGCGGCAAGTTTTTTGACATCGAGGTCCCGCTGGGCGAACTGCGCACCGACGCCCATGGTCGGTTGCAAGTTTTCGGCGGTCATGGCAAATCCGGCTCCTGCGACGGCAAGGCACCGGTAACCTTCGCCAACAATGATGGCTGGTACGACGATACCAGCGACGGCCCGGTGACCGCCCGCGTGCGACTGGACGGACGCGAGCTGGAGGTCGCTCCGGCCTGGGTGGTCGTTGCGCCACCCAACTACGGACCTCAGCAGAAGTCAGTGCGCACCCTCTATGCGCTGATGACTGATCTGGCGGTCCAGGCAGGGCAACTGCCAGCTCCGCTGCATCCCTCTTTCCGCGATGACATCCTGCCGATCTTCAAGGCCATGTGTGACCTGCAATGGATGAACAGCGGCTTTGCGGCCGGCTTCGGCCATGGCATGGCGCAACATTTCCTGGCGCCGGACTATTTGCACAAGCTGTCGCAGCCGGGCGAGACCTATGCCGAACTGCGCCGCACGGTGGCAAACAGTTTCCGTAACCCGGAAGATGGCGATATTTCGATGAAGCCATGGCCGTGGGTTTACGGTGATGCGATGAATGTGCCGATGCCGCTGTCGCCGCGTGCGATGAATGCACTGAGCACGACGCAGTTGGCTTTGCTGGATCGCTGGGCAGAGGGCAAATTCATTGCCGATTACGATCCCAAGCACGTTCCGGAGTATGAATTCGACAAGATCCCGTTGCAGCAGCAACCGGCCACGCTCGACCGTGCCGCGCTGGAATTCTGTCTGGCCGATGCATTTCACCCCGGTTGTGAAGTGACCTGGCCAGTGCGCCACGCGACCATGTACATGGAACCCTACCGCTGGCGTCACCGCAGTGCCGACAATCCCGAGCCTGACTACGGAGCCAACCTGACGCCGACCAGCGTGGCTTCCTACAATGGCCCACTGTATGCGCAGTTCCCGGGCTCGATCACGCGCTGGATGGCGGTGCCATGGCAGACCGATACCGCCAGTTGCCGCTCCGGCTACGACAAGCAATATGATCCGCACTTGCCGACCTTCTGGCCGGCGCGGGTGCCCAATCAGGTCCTCAGTGCCGATAACTACCGCAAGGTTGTGGATGCCAGCCTGAGCAAGGAAGAGCGGCTGCGGGCCTTCAATGAGCGTTCTGACTGGAACCGTACTCTGGGGATCACGGATCCACTGCAGACGATGGTGGATCACTTTGATCGCCAGGGCATCGTCGAGGTTCGTTATAAGGACCTCAACGATCCGGACTTCCCGGATGTGATGCAGGTGGAGGACCGTGGTGGCGATGATTTGAGTTCCGAAGCGCAGGAGCTGGTTGATCACGACATCCGTGAAATGCTCATCGCCGGGACGCCGAGGGTGTGATCCAGCCAGCACGGTGCGCACCTCAACAGCACTGGGACGTCATCGTGTGCGGCGCCGGGCCTGCGGGCTCGGCGCTGGCGCGTCGACTGGCCGGGCGGCATCGGGTGCTTGTGGTGGATCGTGAATTGCCGTCTGGCTCTACGCGCATGGCGCAGACATGGCGCATCGGTGAATCACTTCCAGGTTCGGCTGCCGTGCTGTTACGGCGGCAAAACCTGCTCGAGCGGTTCCTGGCTGACGGCCATGCCGAGCGCTGTGCCAGTGTCTCGGTCTGGGATAGCGTCGAGCCGGTCTGGTTCGACGCCTTGCGCGACCCGGCAGGTCCAGGCTGGCATCTGGACCGCATGCGTTTTGACGCCATGCTGCGCGACGCTGCGCACCAAGCGGGGGCTGCAAACGCTACGGTACGCGGGCGGCTTGAGGTGCAGTACGATGGCACGCATTGGCAACTGGCTGATGAGCATTCGGGGGCGCAGCATCGCGCCAGGGTGGTCGTCGATGCCACCGGGCGCAATGCAGCGCTGTGCCGCAGCCTGGGTTTGCGCAGGCAGGCGGCGGATGATCTGGTGTGTGTACATGTTCTGTTGGCGGCGCAGGTGGACGATGTCGACCGCAGTACCCGCACTTGTGCAGACCAGGATGGCTGGTGGTACAGCGTGCGTGTGCCGTCAGGTGAACGGGTGCTGGCCTGTCATCTGGATGCCGATGATCCGGCACTGCGTGAGTTGCGTAACGCCAGGGTGTTGCTCGAACGCGCCCGGCGTCTGCCGCTGTTGGCGGCGGTGCTGCCGCCAGATGTCGGGGCTGCGCAGACTCATGTCTGCCCGGCAGGCAGTGTGGCGCTGGACTTGAGCGGGTGCGCGCAGCGGCCAGGCTTCTACGCGGTCGGTGACGCTGTGCTGGCTTTCGATCCGCTGTCGTCGCAAGGTTTATTCCACACGCTGGCGTCGGCTGACAGTGCGGCCAGCGCCATTGAAGGCTATCTGCAAGGCAACGACCTTGCTGCGCACGCCTATTGGTCCGAAATGCAGCAGGTCCAGGACCGTTACTTTACTCATCTGGCGGCCACCTATGCGGGCCCGGTACGTCACCGTGAGCGTCCGTTCTGGGCGCGGCGGCTAGCCTGAACGTGATGAGTGGCGCTGCAGCCTTGTGTAGCGGCCACTCAACTCGGGCTGTTAGCGCTTGCCGCTGGTCATGGCCATCACCGCATAGCCAATCAGCGCGGCCAGCAACGAGCCCGTCAGAATGCCCATTCGGTCTACACCGGCAAACGGGCTGACACCCGGCACAAAGGCCAGTGAGCCAACAAACAGGCTCATGGTGAAGCCAATCCCGCACAGGATCGACACGCCCAGTACCTGACCCCAGTTAGCCTCGCTCGGTAACTTCGCCAGCCCACAAGCCACCACCAGCCAGGTCAGGCCGAATACCCCAAGGGTCTTGCCCAGCAACAGCCCGGCGCTGATGCCCATCGATACCGGGTGGGTGAAGCTTTCCAGGCTTAACCCGGCCAATGGCACGCCGGCATTGGCGAAGGCAAACAGCGGCAGGATGGCGAACGCCACCCAAGGGTGCAGCCCGTGCTCCAGGCTCAACAGCGGCGAGTCTTCACCGGCCTGGGTGCGCAGCGGAATACACATTGCCAGGGCGACCCCGGCCAGGGTCGCGTGTACACCGCTTTTGAGCACGCACACCCACAGCACCAGGCCAACCAGCAGGTAAGGCGCCAGACGCACGACGCCCAAGCGATTGAGGATGATCAGCGTCAGCAATGACAGCGCCGCCAGGCCCAGTGCCAGGTGCGACAGTTCACCTGAATAGAACAGCGCGATGACGATGATCGCGCCCAGATCGTCGATGATCGCCAGGGTCATGAGAAACAGTTTGAGCGACAACGGCACGCGCTTGCCGAGCAGCGCCAGCACGCCAAGTGCGAAGGCAATATCAGTGGCCATGGGGATTGCCCAGCCGCCCAACGCCGTGCTGTTGTTCATATTGAGCAGCACGTAGATGGCGGCTGGCACGACCATGCCGCCGATGGCGGCCGCGCCGGGCAGGATGATCTGTGCAGGGTTGGAAAGATGGCCCTCGAGGATCTCGCGTTTGACCTCCAGGCCAATGACCAGAAAGAACAGCGCCATCAGCCCGTCATTGATCCATAGCAATGCCGGCTTGGCGATTTGCAGGCTGCCGATCTGGGCGACTACCGGGGCCTCGAGAAAGGCATTGTACAGCCAGGACAGTGGCGAATTGTTGATGATCAGCGCCGCGGCAGCGGCGGCGATCAGCAGCAGGCCACCGGCGGCTTCGAGTTGAAAGAAACGGATGATCGTAGTGCGCATGGGCCGGATCGCTCTCCAGAGGGAAGAAAAGACACCGGGTTCGTAACAGCAGGCATTGCGCCAGCATTTTGCACAGCTACGGGGGTGTCCGGAGTTGCGAAAAGTTTAACGGCCCCCCCACAGATTCTGTGGTGGAAGCGTCTCTTAATACTGTAGGACGTTTCTGTAAATTATCGTTGGTCGCGGCTGAGCGGAGAACCGCCCAGCCGCCTGTCATCAATCAGCGAGACCCAGCAGATCTCGCGCTACCGCTTCGGCAATGCGGATACCGTCCACACCTGCCGACAGAATGCCGCCGGCATAGCCTGCGCCTTCACCCGCCGGGTACAGCCCCTTGACGTTGAGGCTCTGCATGTCTTTGCCACGGGTGATGCGCACCGGCGCCGAGGTGCGGGTTTCAAGCCCGGTGAGCACGGCGTCATGCAGGGCGTAGCCCTTGATCTGCCGGTCGAACACCGGCAGTGCTTCGCGGATCGCATCGATGGCGAAGGCCGGCAGGGCCTGGGCCAGGTCCACCAGTTTCACGCCGGGCTTGTAGGACGGCTCGACGCTGCCCAGTGCGGTGGACGCCTTGCCGGCAATGAAATCACCGACCAGTTGCGCCGGGGCTTCATAGTTGCTGCCGCCCAGCTCATAGGCCAGCGACTCCAGGCGCTCCTGGAACTCGATACCCGCCAGTGGTCCGCCGGGGTAGTCACGCTCGGGGTCGATGCCCACCACCAGGCCGGAGTTGGCATTGCGCTCGTTGCGCGAATACTGGCTCATGCCGTTGGTCACGACGCGGTTCGGTTCGGAAGTGGCTGCCACCACCGTGCCGCCCGGGCACATGCAGAAGCTGTAGACCGAACGGTTGTTGCTGGCGTGATACACCAGCTTGTAGTCGGCCGCACCCAGTTTCGGGTGGCCGGCATACTTGCCCAGCCGCGCCTGGTCGATCAGGGTCTGCGGGTGTTCGATCCGAAAACCTACCGAAAACGGTTTGGCTTCCATGTACACGCCCCGCCCGTGCAGCATGCGGAAGGTGTCACGGGCGCTGTGACCCAGCGCCAGCACCACATGTTGCGAGTCGATGCGCTCGCCGTTGGCCAGTTCGACACCTTGTAGCTGGCCGTCTTCGATCAGCAGGTCAGTGACCTTGTGCTCGAAACGCACCTCGCCGCCCAGCGCGATGATTTCGGCGCGCATGTTCTCGACCATGCCGGTCAGGCGGAAGGTGCCGATGTGCGGTTTGCTGACATACAGAATTTCGTCCGGCGCACCGGCCTTGACGAACTCATGCAGCACTTTGCGACCATGAAACAACGGGTCCTTGATCTGGCTGTACAGCTTGCCATCGGAGAACGTGCCGGCGCCGCCTTCGCCAAATTGCACGTTGGACTCGGTGTTGAGGATGCTTTTGCGCCACAGGCCCCACGTATCTTTGGTGCGCTGGCGGACTTCCTTGCCGCGCTCCAGCACGATCGGTTTGAAGCCCATCTGGGCCAGCAGCAGACCGGCAAAGATACCGCACGGGCCGAAACCGATGACCACCGGACGGCGATCGAAACCTTGTGGGGCGTGGCCGACGAACTTATAGCTGACATCTGGCGCCGGACCGATCTGCCGGTCGTTGGCCAGTTTGTCCAGCAGCGCTGCTTCGTCGCGGACCGTGAAGTCCAGGGTGTAGATGAAGAACAGCTCGGTGGATTTCTTGCGCGCATCGTAGCTGCGCTTGAACACGGTGAAATCCAGCAGGTCGCTGTCGGTGATGCCCAGACGCTGGACCAGGGCGGTACGCAGCTCTTCATCAGGGTGATCGAGGGGCAGCTTGAGTTCGTTGATTCGTAACATTGAGGCACATCCGGTTTCGGGCCGCAGGTTCAGCCCGGCAGCACTACAAGAACCGGGCATTATATGCGGCATCGATGCCTAGATGTTATGCGTCAGTCATTTCTTGAACCACCGTAATAGCCACAGCCGCGTACGGCCTGGCCATTGATCCGCAACTCTGCGCTCAGGTGGCGCAGCGCGCCGCTCTTGCTGTCGACACAGCGTTGCGGGGCAACCCACAGCTCGACGCGCTGGCCGTTGGCTTCGCTGCTCAGGTTGAAGCGGCCATCGGGCAGTTGTTCTTCCAGGTAGGGCAGGGCGACCGGTGGTTGGCCCTGGACATCGATGATCATGCCCTTGCCGCTGACATTCACGTTCCATACCGGGTTCTCGCCATCGGCATGCAGGGTCAGGCGCTTGAAGTTCGGGTCTTCGCAGGCCTGGCCTGTGCGTTCAACCCGGTACCACTGATGCAGGTCCAACTGGCCGTCGCCGCCTTCGGCCTTGCTGGCATTGAAGCGGCCGCGCAGATCAGCGAACACTTTGCCTTGGGCATCGGCCAGGCCGGCGGCTTCCTGCAGGATGGCGGTATTGCCCCGGTCCAGCACCACATAGCGGCGCGGCTCGCCGCAGGGCTGGAACAGCAACTTGCCGTTATCGCCAGTGAGGGTGCCCTGCATACGGGTCATGCCGGCGGTTGAAACCTTGACCGGGACGCTGGATTGCAGATTGAGCAGTTGGCAGCCCGCGAACAGCGGCAGCATAGAGAAGAGAAGGGCAAAGCGGAAAGCGGACATGCGACGGCCTCACAGACAGATGCCGACACGTTACGCACAGCGGGGATGGATCTCAAGTGAAGAGCGTCGCCTGCGGAGCAGCCTCCCACCGAGTCGCAGGTGTATCTACTATTTGAGCGCGCCTCCTACAAGGCCTGCGTCGAGCCGGAATCTGGCGAACGACAGGTGCCTGTGGGAGGCGGCTCTGCTGGCGAATGGAACGTCAGCCGCCCAGATAAGCCTCACGCACTTTCGGGTCGACCAGCAGGTCTTCACCGCTGCCCTGCATCACCACCCGGCCATTTTCCAGCACATAGGCGCGGTCAGCGATTTTCAGGGCCTGGTTGGCGTTCTGCTCGACCAGAAACACCGTCACGCCATCACGGCGCAGTTGCTCGATGATGTCGAAGATCTGCTGGATGATGATCGGTGCCAGGCCGAGCGAAGGCTCGTCGAGCAGCAGCAGCTTGGGTTTGCTCATCAGCGCGCGGCCAATGGCAAGCATCTGCTGTTCGCCGCCGGACATGGTGCCGCCGCGTTGGCTGAAGCGCTCCTTGAGGCGCGGGAACAGGTGCAGGACTTTGTCCATCTGTTCCTGATAGTCGCCCTTGTCGGTGAAGAAACCGCCCATGGCCAGGTTTTCTTCGACGGTCAGGCGGGCGAACACCCGGCGGCCTTCCGGCACTACCGCAATGCTCTTGCGCATGATCACCGAGGACTCCTGGCCCACCAGTTCTTCACCCAGGTAGCGGATGCTGCCGCTATGGGCGCGCGGCGAGCCGCACAGGGTCATCAACAGAGTGGATTTGCCGGCGCCGTTGGCACCGATCAGGGTGACGATCTCGCCCTTGCGCACCTCGACATTGACGCTGTGCAGCGCCTGGATCTTGCCGTAGAAGGTAGAAACGTTTTCGAACTGCAGCATTTACGCTTCCCCCAGGTAGGCTTTGATCACGTCGGGATTGTCACGGATTTGCTGTGGCGTGCCGTCAGCCAGCGGCGTGCCCTGATTGATCACGAAGATGTGGTCAGAGATGGTCATGACCAGTTTCATGTCGTGTTCGATCAGCAGCACGGTCGCGTTGTGCTCGTTACGCAAGACACCGATCAGCGCCTTGAGGTCGTCGGTCTCCCGCGGGTTGAGGCCCGCAGCCGGCTCGTCGAGCATCAGGATGCGCGGACGGGTCATCATGCAGCGGGCGATTTCCAGGCGACGCTGCTGACCGTAGGCCAGGGTGCCGGCCGGACGGTTGGCGAACTCCTTGAGGTTGACCGCTTCGAGCCAGTGCTCGGCGTAGTCCATCGCTTCGCTTTCGCTGCGGCGAAACGCCGGGGTCTTGAACAGGCCGGCCAGGAAGTTGGTATTCAGGTGGCGGTGCTGGGCGACCAGCAGGTTTTCCACGGCGGTCATGTCTTTGAACAACCGCACGTTCTGGAAGGTCCGCACCACGCCTTTGCGGGCAATCTGATGGCCGGCCAGGCCATGGATTGCCTCGCCGTCGAGCAGGATGCTGCCGGAAGTCGGCTTGTAGAAACCGGTCAGGCAGTTGAATACCGTGGTCTTGCCGGCGCCGTTGGGGCCGATGATCGACACCACCTGTTTTTCATTGACGGTCAGGGCCACACCATTGACGGCCAGCAGGCCGCCGAAGCGCATGGACAGACCCGAAGCTTGCAGAAGTGGGCGGCTCATTTGCTCGGCTCCGATTTCAATTTCATTTCGGGGCGCTGCATCGGCAGGAAGCCTTGAGGACGCCAGACCATCATCAGCACCATCATGGCGCCGAACATCAACATCCGGTATTCGCTGAACTCGCGCATCAATTCCGGCAGCAGGATCATGACGATTGCTGCCAGGATCACGCCAAGCTGCGAGCCCATGCCACCGAGTACCACAATGGCAAGAATGATCGCCGACTCGATGAAGGTGAACGATTCCGGTGTCACCAGACCCTGGCGGGCGGCAAAGAAGCTACCGGCGAAACCTGCGAACGCAGCGCCCAGGGTGAAGGCGGAAAGCTTGATCACGGTCGGGTTCAGGCCCAGTGCACGGCAGGCGATCTCGTCTTCACGCAACGCTTCCCAGGCGCGGCCGATCGGCATGCGCAGCAGGCGATTGATGACGAACAGAGCGAACAGCGCGAGCATCAGGGCAACCAGATAGAGGAAGATCACCTTGTTGATCGAGTTGTAGGGCAGGCCGAAGAACTCGTGGAAGGTCTGCATCCCCTCAGCCGCCTTGCGTTCGAACGACAGGCCGAAGAAGGTCGGTTTCTCGATGTTGCTGATACCGTTCGGGCCGCCGGTGAAACCGGTCAGGTTACGCAGCAGCAGACGAATGATTTCACCGAAACCCAGGGTCACGATTGCCAGATAGTCACCGCGTAGACGCAGCACCGGAAAGCCCAGCAGGAAGCCGAACAGCGCCGCCATCATGCCGGCAATCGGCAGGCAGACCCAGAAGCTCAGGCCGAAATAGAACGACAGCAGCGCGTAGCTGTAGGCGCCCACGGCGTAAAAGCCCACGTAGCCGAGGTCGAGCAGGCCGGCCAGACCGACCACGATGTTCAGCCCAAGGCCCAGCATCACGTAGATCAGGATCAGGGTGGCGATATCCACCGCGCCGCGTGAGCCGAAGAACGGCCAGACCAGAGCGACCATGACCATCGCCAGGATGATCCAGCGCTGGGTGCTCGGCAGGGTCAGGAAGTTGCTGGCCTTGGCCGGCATCACCGGCAGGCCTGGCGAGGAGCGCCAGGCGGCAGAGATCTGCTCGCTGAACAGTACGCGCAGGAACATTGCCAGTGCTGCACAAAGGATCACCGCGATGGTCGTGCTGCTGGCATTGAGCACCGCCAGATTGACGCCGACGATTTCCAGCTTCAGACCCAGCACCGGGTAGGCCACGGCCAGCACCAGCAAGGCGCTGAAAAACGCCGATTTGAGTTGTTTGCTCATACTTTTTCAACCTCCGGACGGCCCAGCAGACCGGTCGGCCGGAACAGCAGCACCAGAACCAGCAGGCTGAACGCCACAACGTCTTTGTACTGGTCGCCAAAGATATCGGCGCCGAAGGCTTCGGCTACACCCAGTACCAGACCGCCGAGCATTGCGCCCGGAATACTGCCAATACCACCCAATACTGCGGCAGTGAAGGCTTTGATCCCGACCAGAAAGCCCGCGTTGGGGTTGATCACCCCGTATTGCATGCTCAGCAGCACTGCTGCAACGGCGGCCAGGGCGGCACCGATGACGAAGGTCAGAGCGATGATGTTGTTGGTGTTGATACCCAGCAGGTTGGCCATCTTGATGTCTTCGGCGCAGGCACGGCAGGCGCGGCCCAGGCGAGAGCGGGAGATGAACCAGGTCAGGCCCAGCATGGTCAGCACGGTGACGACGAAGATCAGCACCTGCATGTAGGAAATGACCACTTCATGGGTACTGGCCGAGCCGAACACGAAGTTGCCCGGAATCAGGTTGGGAATCGACTTGTCCTTGGAGTCTTGCGCCAGCAGTACCGTGTTCTGCAGGAACAGCGACATGCCGATCGCGGAAATCAGCGGGATCAGACGGTTACTGCCACGCAGCGGTCGATAGGCGACCCGTTCGATGCTGTAACCATAGGCACTGGTCACCACGATACTGGCCACGAAGGCCGCCGTAATGATCAAGGGCAGACTGCCCAGGCCCATCATGGTCAGCCCGGCGATGGCGATGAAGGCCACGTAGGAGCCGATCATGTACACCTCGCCGTGGGCGAAGTTGATCATGCCGATGATGCCGTAGACCATGGTGTAGCCAATGGCGATCAAGGCGTAGGTGCTGCCAATGGTCAGGCCATTAACCAGCTGTTGAAAGAAATGATAGATGTCTATCTCGGGCATTACAGCGCTCCTGAAGGCCTACACTGAGGTTCACTGGCCAATCGTGTCCCCGTTGCGCGTCAAGGTATTGCTCCCGCGTTGACGCAAATCCAGTGAGCCAGTGTGGCTTCGAGTTGTTCAGGTGGCGATGGAGTCTTGTGGAGCCCACGCACCTCGTAAAACAAAGCCCACTGCGGTTGCAGTGGGCTCTGGTGTTGATCGAAGGTGTGAAGTTACTTCACAGGGGCTTCGGTCTTGGTGCCGTCTTTGTGCCAGGTGTAGACCACGAACTTGAAGTTCTTCAGGTCGCCCTTTTCGTCGAACGACAGGTCGCCGGTCGGGGTCTTGAAGGTGTTGGCGCGCAGCACGGCCGCTACCTTGTCGGTGTCTTCACTCTTGGCCTTGCCGATCGCTTCGGCAAGGATCTGAACGGCAGCGTAGGACGGGAACACGAACGGACCGCTCGGGTCTTCTTTCTTGGCCTTGAACGCATCGACCAGTGCCTTGTTGGCCGGGTCCTGGTCAAAGGAAGCTGGCAGGGTCACCAGCAGACCTTCGGAAGCGTCCTGGGCGATCTGCGAGATCGACGCGTTACCCACGCCCTCTGGGCCCATGAAACCGGCTTTCAGGCCTTTTTCCTTGGCCTGGCGCAGGATCAGACCCAGCTCAGGGTGGTAGCCACCGTAGTAGACGAAGTCGACGTTGGCCTGTTTCATTTTGGCGATCAGCGAAGAGAAGTCCTTGTCGCCGGCGTTGATGCCTTCGAACAGGGCGACCTTGACGCCGTCTTTTTCCAGGGTCTGCTTGACCGCGGTGGCGATGCCTTCACCGTATTGCTGCTTGTCGTGGATGACCGCAACGACCTGAGGCTTGACCTGCTTGGCGATGTACTCGCCAGCGGCCGGGCCCTGGGCGCTGTCCAGGCCGATGGTGCGGAACACCAGTTTGTAGCCACGTGCGGTCAGCTCAGGGCTGGTGGCGGCCGGGGTGACCATGATGATGCCTTCGTCTTCGTAGACATCCGAAGCTGGCTGGGCGGAGCTGGAGCACAGGTGACCGATGACGTATTTCACGCCGTCGTTGACCACTTTGTTGGCCACGGCAACGGCTTGCTTGGGATCGCAGGCGTCATCGTATTCGACCGCTTCGAGCTTCTTGCCATCAACGCCGCCTTTGGCATTGAGCTGCTCAATCGCCATCTTGGCGCCACTGAACTGCATGTCGCCGTACTGGGCGACAGCGCCGGTCTTGGGACCCGCAATACCGATCTTGATGGTATCGGCTGCGAACGAATGGCTGGCCACACCGGCCATTACCAGTGCTGCGAACAGCTTGGAAAGCTTCTTGGTACCCTTGATCATGATGCTCCACTCTTGCGTTGTAATTTTTATAATCCTGACGGCCGAGGCTGCAGGACCGAATTGCTCGATACCGGTCCAGACCACCACGCCAACTGTACCGGCACAGTTTAGAGCGCGGCTGGATCGCTTGAAAAGCTGACTGTTCGAGGCTGAACCGATGTATGTCGCCTGATTGACAGAAACTTATAGAATTTCTCTGTAATTCCGCTTTTTTGGCGCTTAAGGGCGCCTGCTTCATGCAATCGTTTGCCTCAGATCGCGCAATGCGCCGCCCGAAGCGGGGCCGGACCAGTATCGGCGGGTTTTTCTCCGGGGTTGGCAGCGCTATGATTGCGCCGATTTTCCCTTCGGTGAGACCCATGAGCCAAGACCCTAGCACCCTCTATGCCAAACTCCTCGGTGAAACGGCGGTTATCCCCTGGCAGCAATTGCAACCATTCTTTGCAAAGGGTGCCCTGTTGTGGGTCGCACCCGATCTGGATCTGATCGCCGTGGCCGAAGCCATGGCCGAAAACGATGCCGCAAAAATCTCTGCCTGGATGGCCGAAGAGCGCGTCAGCAAGCTCTCTGAAACAAGGGCTCTGGACTTTGTCGAACGTGATCCGCAACTGTGGGCGGTGGTCGTCGCACCTTGGGTTGTGATCCAAGAAAGGGCGCTTGCGTGATTTGCGCACAATAACGGTGCATGGTTTTGCGCCGATTCAGGGAGCTGCTTCATCCATAGGCTGGAAGGGTAGCAAAAGGCTATAACGGCATCCATGTCCGGTATTTCAATCCGACCAGCGCGAGCGTTTGGTACGGGTCGGGCTGTTTTGCGAGTAATGGTCCTGGCTGGCGGGCAGCTCGCTGAACAGGTCGAGTGATCGGGGGGCTTCGGCGTCTTGCTGGCGGGCCTGAAGCATCATCGAGGCCGGCCACAGGCTGACGGGATCGCGTTCATTCATCTGTTTGATCATCGGCAGCAGCCGCTCCAGCGGCTGGGGTTTGCTGAACAGATAACCCTGTACGTAATCGCTGGCGTACTGGCTGAGAAAGTCCAGTTGGGCGGGGGTTTCCACGCCTTCGGTGACGACCTTCAGGTGCAGGGTGTGAGCCATGACAATGATTGCGTGGACGATTTCCATGTCCTGGGGTGATTGAGGAATGTCCTGAATGAATGAGCGATCGATCTTCAGGGTGTCCAGCGGCAAGCGCTTGAGATACGCCAGCGAAGAGTAGCCAGTGCCGAAATCGTCGATCGACAGGGATACACCCATGCTGCGAATGCGCTTGAGCAGCAAAATGGTGTTGCTGATGTTACCCATCAAGGCGTTCTCGGTCACCTCCAGTTCCAGACGCCCTGGGACGACATTGGCCTGGCGCAGGGCGTCCTCCACTTCATCGGCAAGCTCATCGCGGCTCAGGTTCAGGGCCGAGCAGTTGAACGCGATGATCAGCTTGTCGAAACCGTCCAGGCGCAGCGCGCCCAGATCCTTGCAGGCGCGGCGCATCACCCAGTTGTCCAGCTCCCAGATCAGGCCGTTGGCTTCGGCGATACCAATGAACCGGTCCGGGCTGAGCAAGCCGTGTTGCGGATGCTCCCAGCGCACCAGCGCTTCGAGCTTGGCTACATGTCCGGTACGCAAGTCGATGATCGGCTGATAGAACACCTGCAGGCCGGTTTCTTCGCGCAGTGCGTTACGCAGTTCTTCTTCAAGATGCAGTTCCAGGCTGGCCCGGGTCTTGAGTGCCGGGCTGAAAAAGTGCGCCCGGTTGCGACCGTTGCCTTTGGACTGGTAGAGGGCCAGGTCGGCATTCTTGAGCAGTTCGTCGCTGGTCTCACCATCGCGTGGAAACACTGCGATACCAATACTGGTGGTCATCACCATGCGTCTGCCAGCCAGGGCGATGGGTTCTTTCATTTTTTGCATGACCCGGTTCGCCAGGTGCCGGGCCTCGTCGTATTCCGGCAGGCTGATCAGAATGCAGAATTCGTCACCACCAAAGCGCGCCACCACATCCTGGGTTCGGGTGGCGCTGCGGATCCGCTCGGCAATCACCTTGAGCAATTCGTCACCGGCATCATGGCCAAGGCTGTCATTGATGCGTTTGAAGTGGTCGATATCGAGAAACATCACCGCCAGCAGAGCGCCGGTTGCACTGTGCTCAATGAGCCGTTCGGTGAACAGCTGGTTGAAACCACGACGGTTGACCAGGTTGGTCAACGGATCGTAATGCGCCACTTGCTGCAGCGAGACCCGCGCCTGGTCAAGCTGTCTGAGCAGGGTGTTGACCCGCTCCAGGTCACGCTCCTTGCTCTGCAGTTTCTTGTCGGCCATAGCGGCGCTGATACTGCCGGCAATGATCAGCAGAGTAATGGCGGCAATCGTCATGCCCAGTTGCTGGCCGTTCTCGGTGCTGGGCAATTGCAGTGGCGCGTCCAGCGGCAGCACCAGCTGCAAGGCTTGCATGCCGGTCATGTGCATCGCCAGGATGCCGGCACCCAGCAGCACGCTGGCAGCATAGCGGTACATCTGATGAAACATGCCGCTGCCTTTGCGCAAACGGCGCGGTATAACCAGCAAAGCGCCGCTGGCCATGATGGCGATCAGAATCGACAGGCTGAACAGCTTCGGTTCGTAATACTGCGAGGCATCCGAGCGCATGGCCGCCATGCCGGTGTAGTGCATGGCGCTGATTGCCAGGCCGATCAAGACGGCACTGGCCAGCCAGTTCAGGGCCGTCAGCCCGGGTCGGCTCAGGCTGCGGATCGCTACGTAGCCGGCAAACATTACAAATGACAGCGATGCCAGGGTAATGCCCAGATCGAAAGTAATCCGCAGCGGCGCTTCGAACGCGAGCATGCTGATGAAATGCATGGCCCACACCCCGCCGGCCAGGCACAACGCGCCCAGTGCGCGCCAGACCCGCTGGTGACGGCGGGTCTCGACATTGACGGTCCGCTCGGCAATTTCCAGGGTCGCGTAGCAGGCGGCGCAGATGACCCCAAAGGCCAGCGCGACCAGAAAGATGTTATGGCTGCAGTTGAGCAGCAATTGACCCGAATCAGGTACGCCAACGTAGACATGCAAACTCGGCCATTCCATAGCGAGCCCTGTGTGTTCACTGCCGGGGTCGCCATGCAGCGGGGGCAATGGCGCGTCGATACCATTATAGAAGCAGAAAAAAAGCTGCCAGTTCCGTCGAAATTTATTTTGCCAAGCAAGTTGTCTGCCGCCATTCGCCTCAAATGGCCGGTTTCAGTAATGAATGTTTACAGACTATGTCCGAGTGCCTCGCCGGATCGTGACTAGTCTGTGTACCACTCGATTCCCTTCGCAAGGATGCCCGGATGAACAAGCCTCTGTCGGATGTTGCCAATCAGGCCGATAACGCCTGGCGGATATTGTTTCTGTTGTTCCTGGCCAACCTGTTCAACTTTTTTGACCGGGCCATCCCGGCCATCGTGGCCGAGCCGATCCGCAAGGAGTGGTCGCTCAGCGATTTTCAGGTGGGCCTGATGGGCACCGCTTTTACCCTGGTCTACGCGATTGCCGGCTTGCCACTGGGGCGTCTGGCCGATACCGGGTCGCGCAAGACCATCATGGGGGTGGGGCTGGCGGTATGGAGCGGGTTGACGGCCGTGAACGGCATGGTCAGTCATTTCTGGAGCTTTGTGTTGGTGCGCATGGGGGTGGGGATTGGTGAGGCCAGTTATGCGCCGGCCGCCAACTCGCTGATTGGCGATCTGTTCCCGGCTCAGCGCCGGGCGCGGGCCATGGGCATCTTCATGCTTGGCCTGCCGCTGGGGCTGCTGTTGGCATTCTTCACCATCGGCTCGATGGTCAAGGCTTTTGACAGTTGGCGCGCACCGTTCTTCATCGCGGCAGTGCCGGGCTTGATCCTGGCGCTGTTCATGTTCTTCATTCGCGAACCGCGACGTGGTGCCGCCGAAAGCGTGGTGGTCAGCGAAGCACCGATCGAGCGGCCTATCCGGCGGCTGTTGAGCATCGCCACCTTCCGTTGGCTGGTGCTGGCCGGGTTGGCCTATAACTTCGCGACTTATGCGTGCAACTCGTTCATGGTGCCGATGCTGCAGCGCTACTTTCAGGTGTCCTTGCAGGAAGCAGCGGTCGCGACCGGTGTGATCGTCGGTGTGACCGGCTTGATCGGCCTGACCCTGGGCGGCGTAGTGGCCGACAAATTACATGAACGCTCGCTCAACGGTCGGTTGTTGTTCGCCGCATTCAGCATGCTGGTGGCAACGCTGGCCACTGCCTATGCCTTGCATGCCGGGCTGGTGGCGATCAGCCTGTTCGTGGCGATGTTCAGCCTGGGCTGGCTGTTTGCCTATAACTTCTATACCTGTGTCTACCCGGCGATTCAGGACGTGGTCGAGCCGCGCTTGCGCGCAACGGCCATGGCGGTGTTCTTTGCCGGATTGTATTTGCTGGGTGGCGGCCTGGGGCCGGTGGTGGTGGGGCTGCTGTCCGATCATTTTGCCCAGCAGGCAATGCTCGCCGCAGGTGCGGGCGAAATGACCGAAGTGTTCAAGGCTGTAGGGCTGCACGGGGCCATGTACCTGATCCCGGTTGCGTTGCTGACGACCCTGATCTTTCTGCTGTTGGCCACTGGCAGCTTTGGCCGGGATGCCGAAGCGATGAAAGTGCGGATGCAGGCGGGGTTATAGAGCTGTTGTTGGTGTTCGCGGCTCGAGCCGCTCCTACAGAGCGTAGGAGCGGCTCGAGCCGCGAAGCATGGAGCGGCGATCAACCCGCGACCCACATACCAGCACCCGAATCGACTCCAGGCGCAGCGCGGCTTTATCCAGCATCGCCAGGCCTTTCTCGCGTAAATCGCGCAAGGCTTGCAGCTCGCTCTCGCGCACGGTCGGGTTGACTGCGCGCAGGGCGGTCAGGCGCGCCAGCTCTTCATCGGTGTCGGCAGCCAGACGGCGTTGTGCCTCGGCGACCCGCTCGGCGTGACGCGGTGCGACCTTGGCTTCGCCGGAGTTGATCTTCGGCGTCAGCACATCGCGCTGGGCCTGGATGAACTTGTTGGCACTGGCCTTGGGTACGCTTTCGAGCTGATCGTTGAGGGTGTTGAACGACACCCGGCCCGACAGGTCGTTGCCGTTGCCGTCCAGCAGGCAGCGCAAGGCGGCCGGTGGCAGGTAGCGGCCCAGTTGCAGGGCGCGCGGGGCGACCACTTCGCTGACGTAGATCAGTTCCAGCAGCACAGTGCCGGGCTTGAGCGCCTTGTTCTTGATCAGGGCCACTGCGGTGTTGCCCATTGAACCGGACAGCACAAGGTCCATGCCGCCCTGCACCATGGGGTGTTCCCAGGTGATGAACTGCATGTCTTCGCGGCTCAGCGCCTGATTGCGGTCATAGGTGATGGTCACGCCTTCGTCGTCGCCAAGCGGGAAGCTGGCATCGAGCATCTTCTCGCTGGGCCTGAGGATCAGGGCGTTCTCTGAATGGTCCTCGCTGTCGATGCCAAAGGCATTGAACAGGGTTTCCATATAAATAGGCAGGGTGAACTGATCGTCTTGCTCCAGGATCGCCTCGACCAGCGCCTCACCTTCGCCGGCACCGCCGGAGTTGAGTTCCAGCAGACGGTCACGGCCGCTATGCAGCTCGCCTTCGAGGCGCTCACGCTCGGTACGCGCCTCGTCGATCAGGGCTTGCCATTGATCATCGTCGCCGCCTTCGAGTTGCGCCAGCAGGCGTGGGCCGAACTGGTGCTGCAAGGCGTTGCCGGTCGGGCAGGTATTGAGGAAGGCATTGAGTGCTTCGTGATACCACTGGAACAGCCGCGCCTGCGGGCTGGTTTCCAGATAGGGCACGTGCAGTTCGATGGTGTGCTTCTGGCCGATCCGGTCCAGACGGCCGATGCGCTGCTCCAGCAGGTCCGGGTGCGAGGGCAGGTCGAACAGCACCAGGTGGTGAGCGAACTGGAAGTTGCGACCCTCACTGCCGATTTCCGAACAGATCAGCACCTGGGCGCCGAACTCTTCATCGGCGAAGTAAGCCGCAGCACGGTCACGTTCCAGGATGTTCATGCCCTCATGGAACACCGTGGCCGGGATGCCTGAACGCACGCGCAAGGCGTCTTCCAGGTCCATGGCGGTCTCGGCGTGGGCGCAGATCACCAGCACTTTGGTGCGTTTGAGCATCTTCAGGGTGTCGATCAGCCACTCGACACGCGGGTCGAAGCGCCACCAGCGGTTCTCGTCGCCGTCTTCGGCCTGGGTCTGGAAGCTGACTTCCGGATACAGCTCGGCATGTTCGCCCAGCGGCAGCTCCATGTACTCCACCGGGTTGGGCAGCGGGTAGGGGTGCAATTGACGCTGAGGAAAACCTTGTACAGCGGCACGGGTGTTACGGAACAGCACCCGGCCGGTGCCATGGCGGTCCAGCAGTTCGCGCACCAGGCGTGCCTTGGCTTCTTCATCGCCCTTGTTGACAGCGCTGATCAGGGTTTCGCCTTCGGCACCGAG
Source organism: Pseudomonas sp. 21LCFQ010 (assembly GCF_024129905.1). NCBI lineage: Bacteria > Pseudomonadati > Pseudomonadota > Gammaproteobacteria > Pseudomonadales > Pseudomonadaceae > Pseudomonas > Pseudomonas sp. 21LCFQ010. Next base: position 264,316 of record NZ_JAMYDZ010000005.1, read on the forward strand.
CAAGCCCTGGATGGTCTGGGTTGCAGGGGCGGACAGTTTGCCCTGATCCAGCAGTTGCTGAACCGCCTCGGCCACCGGGCGATAGTGTTCGCTCTCGGTGCGGAAGGCAGCCAGGTCGTGGAAACGATGCGGGTCGAGCAGGCGCAGGCGGGCGAAGTGGCTGTCCTGGCCCAGTTGCTCCGGGGTTGCGGTCAGCAGCAGCACACCGGGGATGACTTCAGCCAGTTGCTCGACCAGCGAGTATTCGCGGCTGGCCTTGTCTTCATGCCAGACCAGGTGGTGGGCTTCGTCGACCACCATCAGGTCCCAGCCAGCGGCAAACAGCGCGTCCTGGGCTTTTTCGTCTTCGACCAGCCACTCCAGGGCAACCAGCGCCAATTGGGTGTCTTCGAACGGATTGCCGGCATCGCTTTCGATGAAGCGTTCGCTGTCAAACAGCGCAACCTGCAGGTTGAAGCGGCGACGCATTTCCACCAGCCACTGGTGCTGGAGGTTTTCAGGTACCAGGATCAGCACCCGGCTGGCGCGGCCGGAGAGCAACTGGCGGTGGATCACCAGGCCGGCTTCGATGGTCTTGCCCAGACCCACTTCGTCAGCCAGCAGAACCCGTGGTGCGATACGGTCAGCGACCTCGCGGGCAATGTGCAACTGGTGGGCGATCGGTTGGGCGCGCACCCCGCCCAGGCCCCACAACGAGGACTGCAACTGGCGGCTGGTATGTTCCAGCGTGTTGTAGCGCAGCGAGAACCAAGCCAGCGGGTCGATCTGCCCGGCGAACAGCCGGTCGGTGGCCAGCCGGAACTGGATGAAATTCGACAGCTGCGTCTCTGGCAGCGTCACCAGCTCGTTTTGGCTGTTGAAGCCGTGATAGACCAGCAGGCCGTCGACATCGTCGACTTCGCGGACCGTCATCTTCCAGTTTTCGAAATGGGTGATGACATCGCCCGGCGAGAACCGCACGCGGGTCAATGGAGCGTTACGCAGAGCATACTGGCGGGTCTCGCCAGTGGCCGGGTAGAGCACGGTCAATAAGCGGCCATCCTGTGCCAGAACGGTGCCTAATCCCAGCTCGGCTTCGCTGTCGCTGATCCAGCGTTGCCCCGGTTGATACTGCTGCGCCATGCTGCGTGTCTCCGCGATGAAAAAAGCCGGCTATGGTAACGCAAGCGAACCCTCATGACCAAAGACGGTGAAGAAAAAACGACGCCTTTGGCCCCGTATTTACGGGTGTCTTGCTGCCTGCCGGCACTTATTGCAGAAAACATAGTCGAAAAGCTTCGAACCAAAGCATTAAAGACGACGAAAAGGCCGCCGACAGCCTAAGTAGAGGAGGGCACAATCATGTTGCAACCAATGCTGCCATTAAGTGTGGTGCCTGTGACCTCGCAAATGGACCCTGCCAAGCGTCTGCCAGAGGTTCCCCCTGTCGCGCCGGTGCAACCGAGCTCCAGCGAGAGCACCATTGATCTGCGCCACGAAGATGCCGAGCGTGCAGCGTTGCGCCTGCGTGAAGAGCAAGAGCGCCAGCAGCGCCAGCAACGCGGTGAGCCCCCGATAGAGTTCGAAGAAGAAGCCGAGCAAATAGAAGCCGGGCAACTGGCCGTTCCGGGTGATTCGCTCAACGCCGACAATACAGTGCCGGTGGTGCCACTGATCGACAACGAACCGCGTCAGGGTCTTTGGGTGGATGTCGAGGTCTGATCCGGGCTTGTCCGGCTACCGGTTATTGCGCATCATCGCGGTTGAGCCCGCCCGTTCGAGAACCCAGCGCCATGAGCGATGAAAGCAAGCTGATCGATTTAGGTGCCGAGCGCGCCAAGCGCATCCACGACATCAACGACAAACGCCTGGACGACATGCGTAAAGCCTTCGAGCACGCCATGCCGCTGACCAGCAAAAAGCCAAAGAAAAAGCCCAAAAAACGCTGAAGTATCAAACGCCCCCGGCAATCGGAGGCGCTGCTGCACGCAGGCTGGCTGCCGTCAGCCCGAAAAAACTCTCCATCATTGTGCGCACTGGCCGGATCACTGATCCAGGTCAATGCCTGCCCGTACGCCGGGGATTAATCTAACCCCATCGAACAGCAGCAACCGGAGCAAGCCACCATGTTTTTTCTGGACAACCCACAGACCGTCGTAACCGTGGCCTACGTCAGCGCCAGCATGCTGACCCTGTTCTTCATCAGCATGGGCCTCTTCCTCTGGAAAGACTCGCAGCACTGAGAGTTGCAGCTTTTCACAACGAGCACGCAAGGCATTTTGGGCGACTTCGGTCGCCCATTTTTTTGCGCGCAGGATTTGTGGTCCAAGCCGCTGCCGCTATTTAGCTTCTGCTCTTCGAACCGAGATGGCACAGACGACGCGAATCGCGACTTGGGTGCAGGCCGAGGGTAGGCGTCGATTCGGGGGAGAAACTGGCAGGGAAGCCAGTTTCAGGTGCGCTGGGCAGGACGCCCATCGCGCCGGCCCCCGAATCGGCGCCGGACGGAGGGAAGTCTGCCCGCAGGGCGGACCCAAGCCAGGAGCAAGCGGTTTTCCCCTATTTTGCCAAGCACAAAATAGGGTCGCCCGTCGGGGCGAAACCCACAGTCCAGTCAACCGCGGCAATGATCCTTGCGCAAGACGAAAGGCCAATTCGCGGCTAAAGACGCTACAAAAAACTCAACCAAAAGTAATCTCAGGCAACACTGTCAACTCAACACTCTGCTGCTTGCGCGGTGCCAGAATCTCCGCTTCGCCATCGACCACCAGCTCATCATTCTGGTTGAACACGCGCGTGGCGATACGCACACGGAATTTAGGCAGCTTTTCGAGGATTTCCAGGCGTACAGTCAGGGTGTCGCCCAGCTTGACCGGCTTCTGAAAACTCATGGTCTGGCCAATGTAGATAGTGCCCGGCCCAGGCAGCTCACACGCCACCGCCGCGCTGATCAGCGCGCCACTGAACATACCGTGGGCAATACGCTCCTTGAACATGGTCTTGGCCGCATACTCGGCATCCAGGTGCACCGGGTTATGGTCGCCAGACATGGCAGCGAACAGTTGAATATCGCGTTCTTCGACGGTTTTGCTGTAGCTGGCAGTCTGGCCGACTTCGAGGGCCTCGTAGGGCGTATTGGTGACTTGAGTCATGCGGTTTTCCTGATAATTGAAAAAACGGGCGATTCATTCAGCCCGGTGCGGGCGCGGTTGTTCGAGGGCGAAGTTCAACCATTCGAGCAGGTCACGCGTCACCTCATCACGGTTTGTTTCATTGAACAGCTCATGCCGAGCGTCGGGGTACAGTTTAAGCCTTAATGCACTGTGGCCCACCTCAGACAGCGCATGAGTGAGATGTTTCAGACGCTTGCCATCGCTGACCGGATCACATCCGCCGCCAATAATCAGCAGTGGCAGGCCAGGATCAATCTGCGCCAGCGCGGTGGGCTTGCTGATTTTTTGCAGGCCACCGAGCAGGTCCATCCATAACTGGTTGGTGCAATGGAAACCGCAAAGCGGGTCGCGCAGGTAATTGTCGACCTCCAGCGGGTCGCGGCTCAGCCAGTCGAAACGGGTGCGTGCCGGCTTGAAGCGTTTATTGAAGGTGCCGAAGGACAGCCGGTCGATCAATGCACTGCGCCCCTGCTTGCCTTGGCGCAAACGCTCCAGCCGAGCGATCAGCCGGGCCGCCCGGTACAGGGCCGCAGGCTGGTAGTTCGAGCCACTGAGGATCGCCCCCTGCAAGCTGGCGCCATGATGCATCAGCCAGGCCTGGGCGATGTAGCTGCCCATGCTGTGGCCCAGCAAGAACAGCGGCAATTGCGGATGACGTTCATCGATGGTCTGCGCCAGCGTCGCCAGATCGCCAACCACCTTGCTCCAGCCTTGCTGTTGGGCGAAGTGGCCCAGCGTGCCTTGCGCAGCGGTCTTGCCATGGCCGCGCTGGTCATGGGCATACAGGGCGATGCCGGCCTCGCTCAGCGCGGCGCCGAGCCGGGCATAGCGGCCTGCATGTTCTGCCATGCCATGAGCAAGCATCAGCACCGCCCGAGGTTCGCCGTCGGGTAACCAGGCATACACGTACAGGCGGGTATGATCGGTGGCATCGAGCCAGAAGGAGTGTTGCTGCATGGCACTTACCTGCACAGTGCGAGATAGGAATGAGTGTATACCGAGGGCTCGGTTACGGTCAGATTGCGTGGGCTAATGGTGTAAGGCGTGGATGCTGACGGGAGATTATTTCTCAACGTGTTGTGTATGAAATTTCCGTCAATAATGTGGGACTGAGATGTCGGCGTTTTCGGCAGCGAAAGTGAAGGCGGGCCTGGATTGATCGAGACAGAATTCGCGGGCTGGAGCAAAAATCAAAGATGTGACTAAATTTTACATTTCAGTCGCATTTGTGACCGCAAGTGCCATCTTTGCCTCTAGGCGCTATTTGGCAAAGCTGCTAATCTCGGGCCGTTTTTTGACGCTAAAACGTGAATCGCATAACTCTAATTACGTTCACTCGGCATCGCAGCGCGCGATGTGGAATTCGCTATCGCTAGGAGCAGGCCTGCATGATCGAAACCTTCTGGAAGGATAAATACCCGGCCGGTGTGGCAGCCGAGATCAACCCCGACGAGTATCCGAATGTCCAGAGCGTGCTGAAGCAGTCCTGCCAGCGTTTCGCCGACAAACCTGCTTTCAGTAACCTGGGCAAGACCCTCACTTACGGCGACCTCTACGAATTGTCCGGCGCCTTTGCCGCCTGGATCCAGCAGCATACCGACCTCAAGCCTGGCGATCGCATCGCCGTGCAATTGCCCAATGTCCTGCAATACCCGGTAGCCGTATTCGGGGCCATGCGTGCCGGGCTGATCGTGGTCAATACCAACCCGCTGTACACCGCGCGGGAGATGGAACACCAGTTCAACGACTCCGGAGTCAAAGCCTTGCTGTGCCTGGCCAACATGGCGCATCTGGCTGAAAAGGTACTGCCCAAGACCCAGGTGCGTCATGTGATCATCACGGAGGTGGCAGACTTGTTGCCGCCGCTCAAGCGTCTGTTGATCAACAGCGTCATCAAGTACGTAAAGAAGATGGTCCCGGCCTACAACCTGCCGCAGGCCGTGCGCTTCAACGACGTTCTGGCCAAGGGGCGGGGCCGGTCGGTCAATGAAGCGTCGCCGGCCAGCGATGACGTGGCGGTTCTGCAATACACCGGTGGTACCACCGGGGTGGCCAAGGGGGCGATGCTGACCCACCTCAACCTGATCGCCAACATGCTGCAATGCCGCGAGCTGATGGGCTCGAACCTCAATGAAGGCTGCGAGGTTCTTATCACTCCGTTGCCGCTGTATCACATCTATGCGTTTACCTTTCATTGCATGGCAATGATGCGCTGCGGTAATCACAACGTCCTGATCACCAACCCGCGCGACTTGCCGGCAATGGTCAAGGAACTGTCGAAATGGAAGTTCAGCGGCTTCGTCGGCCTCAATACCCTGTTTGTGGCCCTGTGCAATAACCAGGACTTCCGCAACCTGGACTTCTCCGCCCTCAAGGTCACGTTGTCGGGGGGCATGGCCTTGCAGCAGGCGGTTGCCGAACGCTGGAAAGAGGTTACCCATTGCCCGATCTGTGAAGGCTACGGCATGACTGAAACCAGCCCGGTGGCTACCGTCAACCCGATCCAGAACATCCAGATGGGCACCATCGGCATCCCGGTGCCGTCGACCCTGTGCAAGGTGATCGACGATGCAGGCAACGAGCTGCCGTTTGGCGAGGTCGGTGAGCTGTGCGTCAAAGGTCCGCAGGTGATGAAGGGCTACTGGCAGCGCCAGGAAGCCACCGAGGAGATTCTCGACGCCGAGGGCTGGTTGAAAACCGGCGATATCGCGGTGATCCAGCCGGACGGCTACCTGCGCATCGTTGACCGCAAGAAAGACATGATCCTGATCTCCGGTTTCAACGTGTACCCCAATGAACTGGAAGACGTGCTGGCAACCCTGCCGGGCGTATTGCAGTGTGCGGCCATCGGTATCCCGGACGAGAAATCAGGCGAGTCGATCAAGGTCTTCGTGGTGGTCAAGCCGGGCATGACCCTGACCAAGGATCAGGTCATGGAGCACATGCGGGCCAACCTGACCGGTTACAAGGTGCCGCGTGCGGTTGAGTTCCGCGACGCATTGCCGACTACCAACGTCGGCAAGATCCTGCGCCGTGAGCTGCGTGACGAAGAACTCAAGAAACTCGGCGTCAAGAAGTAACCCCGTTACCCCTGTAGGAGCGGCTTTAGCCGCGAATTCTTTTTTAGCCGCGAATTCTTCGGTCTTCGCAGCTAAAGCAGCTCTTACAAGCCCCGGCCGTTCCCGCAGCCATCCCCTTATCTGCATCAAATCTGCGACAATCCCCGCTTTGCCCCCTTTCGAAAAGACCCTGCGCAGCTGATGACCGCCGAATCGCCTTCTATCGACCAATTGTTGAAAAAACTCGATCACGTCGAAACCCGCGAGCGGCATCGCTTGCGGCGGCAGATCCATGAGTTGCGCAAGCACCCCGACGAAGTGAAGCTGGCGCAGTGGGTCGAGCGTTTGCAGGCGTCCTGCGCGCGGGTCGAGTCGCGCCAGCGCAGTGTGCCGGCGATTCGTTACGACGATAACCTGCCCATCGCGGCCAAGCGCGACGAGATCAAGGCCGCACTGCTCAAGCATCAGGTGCTGATCATTGCCGGTGAAACCGGCTCGGGCAAGACCACCCAGTTGCCGAAGATCTGCCTGGAGATCGGTCGCGGTCAGCATGGCCTGATCGGCCATACCCAGCCACGCCGGATCGCGGCGCGCAGTGTTGCCAGCCGGGTGGCCGAAGAGCTGGGCACACCGCTGGGCGCGCTGGTGGGCTATCAGGTGCGCTTTGAAGATCAGAGCGACGAAAGCACCCTGATCAAGCTGATGACCGATGGCATCCTGCTGGCCGAGACCCAGCATGACCGCTTTCTTGAGCGTTACGACACAATCATTGTCGACGAGGCCCACGAGCGCAGCCTGAACATCGACTTCTTGCTCGGTTTTCTCAAGACCCTGTTGCCGCGTCGCCCGGACCTCAAGGTCATCATCACCTCCGCGACCATCGACCTGCAGCGCTTTTCGGAGCATTTCAACGACGCGCCGATCATCGAGGTTTCCGGGCGCACCTTCCCGGTCGAAACCTGGTACCGGCCGTTGACCAGCGAGCAGGACGAAGAAGGCAACAGCGTCGAGGAAGACCTGACTGTCGATCAGGCGATCCTCGCGACGCTTGACGAGTTGGCCGAGCTGGAACGTCGCGAGCGCAAGACGCCCGGCGACGTGCTGGTGTTTTTGCCGGGTGAGCGCGAGATTCGTGACGCTGCCGAGGTGCTGCGCAAGGCGCAACTGCGCCACACCGAAATCCTGCCGCTGTATGCGCGGCTGTCACCGGCCGAGCAGCAACGGATCTTCCAGTCGCATCCGGGCCGTCGTGTGGTGCTGGCCACCAACGTGGCGGAAACGTCCCTGACCGTGCCGGGCATTCGCTATGTGATCGACATCGGCACTGCACGCATCAGCCGCTACAGCTACCGCGCCAAGGTCCAGCGCCTGCCTATCGAGGCGGTGTCCCAGGCCAGTGCCAACCAGCGCAAGGGGCGCTGTGGCCGGGTCGAGCCAGGGATCTGCATCCGTCTGTACAGCGAAGAAGATTTCCTGTCGCGGCCGGAATTTACCGACCCGGAAATTCTGCGCACCAACCTGGCGGCGGTGATTCTGCAGATGCTTCATCTGCGTCTGGGCGATATCAGCGCATTCCCGTTCATCGAGCCGCCGGATGGCAAGGCGGTCAGTGATGGTTTCAACCTGTTGCAGGAGCTGTCAGCGGTCAACCGCGAGAACCAGCTCACGCCGTTGGGCCGTCAACTGGCACGCCTGCCGGTGGACCCGCGAATGGGCCGGATGCTGCTTGAAGCAGCGAAACAGGGCAGCTTGCAGGAAGTGCTGATCGTCGCCAGTGCGCTGTCGGTGCAGGATGTGCGTGAGCGTCCGCCCGAGCGTCAGCAGGCCGCCGATCAGGCCCATGCGCAATGGAAAGACGCCGATTCCGACTTCGCTGCGCTGGTCAACCTGTGGCGCGGTTTTGAAGAGCAGCGCCAGGCGCTGACGTCCAGCCCGCTGCGTAACTGGTGCCGGCGCAACTTCCTCAATTACCTGCGCTTGCGCGAGTGGCGCGACGCACACCGGCAACTGACCCTTATCTGCCGCGAACTCAAGCTGCCGATCAACCCGGAGCCGGCTGATTATCCGAAATTCCACAAGGCGATTCTCTCCGGCCTGCTGAGCCAGATCGGCCAGAAGACCGAAGAGGGCGATTACCTCGGTGCCCGGCAACGGCGCTTCTGGATTCACCCTTCATCGGGCCTTGGGCGTAAACGGCCACAGTGGGTGATGGCTGCCGAACTGGTGGAAACTACCAAGCTGTACGCGCGTATGGTAGCCAAGGTCGACGTCGACTGGATCGAGCCGCTGGCCGGGCATCTGATCAAGAAAAACCACTTCGAGCCGCACTGGGAGAAAAAGCGCGGGCAAGTGGTGGCGTTTGAGCAGATCACCCTGTACGGCCTGATTGTGGTCGGCCGCCGTGCAGTGCACTACGGGCCTATCGACCCGGTGGTGTCGCGCGAGCTGTTCATTCGCGAAGCGTTGGTGCGCGGCGATATCAACTCGCGGGCCAAGTGCCTGAGCGCCAATGCGCGGTTGCTCGAACAGCTCGACGAACTCGAAGCCAAGGCCCGGCGCCGTGACATTCTTGCCGACGAAGAAACCCTGTACGGCTTCTACGAGGCGCGCCTGCCTGCGGAAATTCATCAGACGGCGACCTTTGACAGCTGGTATCGCATGGGCAGTCAGAAGGACGCGAACCTGCTGATCATGCGCGAAGAAGACGTACTGGCCCGCGAGGCCAAGGAAGTCACGGCCGCGCAGTACCCCGACAGCCTGCGCCTCGGTGAACTGACCCTGCCGCTGAGTTATCACTTCGAGCCTAACCATCCACGCGACGGCGTCACCCTGCGTGCGCCTGCACCTCTGCTGTTGTCGCTGCCGGCCGAGCGCCTGGAGTGGCTGGTGCCGGGTTTGCTGGAAGCCAAGTGCATTGCCCTGGTGCGCAACCTGCCCAAGGCGATCCGCAAAAACTTCGTGCCGGTGCCGGACTTCATCAAGGCTGCTTTGCAGCGCATCAGTTTTGGCGAGGGGTCGCTGCCTGAGGCGCTGGGCCGTGAGTTGCTGCGCATGACCGGCGCCCGGGTGCCGGACGAAGCCTGGATTGAAGCTGCCGAACAGCTCGAAGGGCATCTGAAGATGAACCTGGAGGTGGTCGACGGTAATGGCAAGTTTCTCGGCGAAGGGCGTGATCTGGATACCCTGACCGCCCGCTTTGCCGAAGCCGGCCAGGCCGCCCTGGCGGTGCCGCAGACTGCCAAAAGCCAGCAGCCAGTTGAAGCCAAGGGCTTCGCCAAGGTCGATGAAAAGACCCAGCACAAGGTCGCCGGGCTGTCGATGACGGTGTATCCGGCACTGGTCGAAGAGGGCGGCAACGTCAAGGAAGGCCGCTTTTCGACCCAGGCCGAGGCCGACTACCAGCACCGCCGTGCTTTGCAGCGCTTGTTGTTGCAGCAACTGGGCGATACCGCCAAATTCTTGCGCGGCAAGCTGCCGGGGCAAACTGAACTGGCCCTGCTGCACCGTGACCTGGGCCGTGTCGAGGCGCTGATCGAAGACATTCTGCTGGCCAGCCTGGACAGCTGTGTGCTTGAAGGCGAAGCCAATCTGCCGCGTGACGGCGCCGGGCTGTTGTCGCTGGCCGAGCGCAAGCGCGGCGAGTGGGCCGAGCATGCCGAGCGGCTGGCGCGCCTGACTCTGGAAATCCTCAAGCTATGGCACAGTCTGCAGAAAAGCTTCAAGGGCAAGATCGACCTGGCCCGAGCCGTGGCACTCAACGATGTCAAGGCGCAACTGGGCCGGTTGGTCTACCCAGGCTTTGTCCGCGAGACGCCGGCGCAGTGGTTCAAGGAATTGCCGCGCTACCTCAAGGCCATCGAACTGCGTCTGGAGAAACTCCCGGCCCAGTTGCAGAAGGACCGGGTGTGGAGCATCGAACTGGGCGAGTTGTGGGCGCAGTACCAGGCCCGCGCCGACAAACATGCCCAGGAAGGCAAACGCGATCCGGAACTGACCACTTGGCGCTGGTGGCTGGAAGAGTACCGCGTCTCGCTGTTCGCCCAGCAGCTCGGCACCCGCATTCCGGTTTCCGACAAGCGACTGAGCAAACAATGGAGTCAGGTACAAGGCTAAACGCTGGTAGGAGCGGCCGCGATAGCTCGCAGCCGGGGCGCTGTGGCACACTTCACGCCTTGCGTGCTATTGCCGTGGTGCCCTGCTGACGCCCATTGAGCGCCGCGGGTATTCGCGCTACGCCAGCAAGTTGGTACGCTGGTGCCATTAAGGCCAGCAAGACCCATAATCCAAGAGAGGAACGACCGTGCACAACGTCGTCATCAGCGGCACTGGCCTGTATACCCCGGCCCACAGCATCTCCAATGAAGAGCTGGTGCAATCCTTCAATACCTGGGTGACCCGATTCAACACGGACAACGCGGCAGCCATCGAGCGCGGTGAAGTCCAGGCGCAAGCGCCTTCCGATGCGGCGTTCATCGAGAAAGCCTCGGGCATCAAAAGCCGTTTCGTGATGGACAAGCAGGGCATCCTCGACCCGCAACGCATGAAGCCGCTGCTGGCCGAGCGCAGCAACGACGAGCCGTCGATTCTCTGTGAAATGGGCGTGGCGGCAGCGCGCCAGGCGCTGGAGCGCGCGGGCAAAACCGTAGCGGATGTCGACGGGGTAATCGTCGCCTGTTCCAACCTGCAGCGGGCATACCCGGCGATTTCCATCGAGATTCAGGCGGCTCTGGGGATCGAGGGTTACGGTTTTGACATGAACGTAGCCTGTTCTTCAGCCACCTTCGGTATTCAAAACGCCTACAACAGCGTGCATCTGGGCCAGGCTCGGGCGCTGCTGGTGATCAACCCGGAAATCTGCACCGCGCACCTGAATTTCCGCGACCGCGACAGCCACTTCATCTTCGGTGATGCCGCCACCGCCGTGTTGGTAGAGCGCGCGGACCTGGCTACCTCGGCGCACCAGTTCGAGATTGTCGGCACCCGTTTGCTGACCCAGTTCTCCAACAACATCCGCAACAACTTCGGCTTCCTTAACCGCACTGCCGAAGAGGGCAACGATGCGCGGGACAAGCTGTTCGTGCAGGAAGGCCGCAAGGTGTTCCGTGAGGTGTGCCCCATGGTGGCGCAGCTGATCGGCAGCCATCTGCAGGACAGCGGCCTGAACGTCGCTGACGTGCAGCGCTTCTGGCTGCATCAGGCCAACCTGAGCATGAACCAGTTGATCGTCAAGAAGCTGCTGGGGCGTGATGCCAGCAGTGAAGAAGCGCCGGTGATTCTCGATCGCTACGCCAACACCAGTTCGGCTGGTTCAGTGATCGCCTTCCATAGCCATCAGGATGATTTGCCGCAAGGCGCGCTGGGTGTGCTTAGCTCGTTCGGTGCAGGCTATTCGATTGGCAGTGTGATCCTGCGCAAACGCTGATCCACCGCACCAGGCACAAAAAAACCGGGCGTTCAGGGTATCGTCGGATGATGGGGAACGATACTCAAACGCCCGGTTTAGCACACTCGGGTTGGGCCTCTGGCTGTGCCAGAGGCCCGCTACAGCAGATTAGAACTTGACTTCGGCGTCCAGCTGCAGGACGTCAACGTCTTTGTCGCGGCCAGCACGGCTGGCGAAGTCAGCTTCGGCCATCAGGTAGGTCGCGCCCAGCGAGAAGTTCTTGTCGATTTCGTAACCGACCTTGAACTTGTGGCCGCGCGAACCGGTGGTGCCGTTGGCGAAGTCGGAGTCGGTGAAGGCACCGACTACAGCGTTACGCTGCACGTCGCGGTAGTTGTAGTCCAGGCTGAAGCCGAATGCCTTGGTCTTCACACCGGCCAGCCAGGCAGTATCGTGACCGTCGGTGGACTCGTCGTTGACCACGTACTGACCGTACAGGCCCAGTGGCACGGCCAGGCCGCTGATGTCGATCTGACCGAAACCTTCGTACAGACGGAACTCTTCTGTAGTGTTGCCGTTCACCCGCAGCGCGCAAGGGGTGGTGGTGGCAGTGCCACAGGCGCTGTCAGTGTCGTTGTCGAAGCCGTAGACGCTACCGCCCAGAGTGACTTTCAGGTTGTCCAGCGGGGCGAATTTGACACCGGCCTGGCCAGCGTACAGGCGCAGGTCGTTCTTGAACTCGACGCCGTTGCCGTCCACGTTGTCTTTGAGGGTGTAGTGACCGGCGCTGGTGAACAGCTCGGTCTTGCCTGCCAGTGGCAGCTTGTAGGTCAGGGCCAGACCTTCGGGGTTGATGTCGCTATCCCAGATCACGTCGCCCATGCTCACCCATGGCTGGTTCATCTTGCCGCCGATGATCGACAGGCCGTTGATGGCGTCCGGGTGGTAGTCGATGTAAGCCAGGTCCAGCCAGATGGATTTCTTCGAGAAGTAGCCGTCCAGGTCCTGGTTGGTCGAGCGCGCATCGTTGCCGCCGCCGGTGGCGATACGGATACCGCTGTTAACCTGCGGGTTGATTTCGGTGTAGGCACCCAGGCGGGCACGGATACGCTGACGATCCTTGTCGCGGCCGCCGTTGTCGGCTTCGCCAGCGATGTCGATGTTTTCCTGACGCACACGTACGTCGCCTTTGATCTGCGTCTTGGCAGCCCATGCAACTTTCTTCTCGAAATCGCTCTGCGCAGCAGCAGACTTGGTGGCAGCAGCTTGTTGCTCCTTGGCCAGGTCAGCTTGCAGCTCAGCGTGCTGGGCAGTGCTGATCGAGCCGTTTGCCTTCAGCATGTCGAGCAGTTTGGCGTCGACTGCGGCACTGGCCGGAACGCTCATGGCCAATACCAGACCGCCACACAGGGCTGCCGCAGTACGAGTAGAAACAGGACGCATAAATATCTCCGAGGCTGGGTGCGCCGGCGGCTGCCATGGCGCAGGACATCCCTGACGGGATTTGGTTCAGGTCTTTCAACCGGTTCTAAAAACAGGCGCCAGTATTACTGCCAGGCATTACAGAAAAGTGGCAAAGTGGTGGCATGTGGATGACAATCTCGTTGCATTTGATGGGCTGTAATGCCCGGAATAGAGCGGTCGGTAATGTCTTTCTGGGAAACCGGGCGTGCAATCGGTGATACTGGCGACCTCCACTGGCCAGAGAGAACCCGCAGATGTCCGTACATGTCGTCGATAGCCTGAGCGCGGTTTCTGCGGCTGACTGGGATGCCTTGCTGCCAGATCAGCAGCCGTTTTTACGCCACGCCTTTCTCAGCGCTCTGGAAGACAGCGCCAGCCTGGGGGCCCATTCCGGTTGGCGTGCCGAGCATGTGTTGCATGAGCAGGCGGGGCAGTTGGTCGCAGCCATGCCGGCCTATCGCAAATGGCATTCCTATGGCGAGTACGTGTTCGATCACGGCTGGGCCGATGCCTGTCGCCGCGCGGGCATTGCCTATTACCCCAAGCTGCTGGCCGCCGTGCCGTTCAGCCCGGTCAGCGGTGCACGAATCCTTGCCAGTAGCGCTCAGGCCGGTATGACCTTGCTCGAAGGGCTGCCGGGTTATCTGCATGGCCAAGGGCTGTCCAGTGCCCACGTAAACTTCACCGACCCGGCTGCCGATGCGTTGTTGGCCGAACAGGACGGCTGGCTACAGCGCTACGGCTGCCAGTACCACTGGCACAATCGCGGCTATCGGGATTTTCAGGATTTTCTCGATGCGCTGAGCTCTCGCAAGCGCAAACAGATGCGCAAAGAACGTGAGCAAGTGGCAGGGCAGGGTATCGAGTTCGAATGGCTTAGCGGGTCGCAGATGAGCGAGGCCCTGTGGGATTTTGTCTATGCCTGCTACGCCAATACTTACGCCGTACGCCGCCAGACGCCGTACATGACCCGCGAGTTCTTCAGCCTGTTGGCCGAGCGCATGCCCGAAGCGATTCGAGTGGTCCTGGCCCGGCAAGGCAACCGCCCGGTGGCCATGGCCTTCAGCCTGGTCGGCGGCGACAGTTTCTATGGTCGCTATTGGGGCTGCCTGGCCGAGTTTGACCGGCTGCATTTCGAAACCTGCTTCTATCAGGGCATGGACTACGCCATCGCCCATGGCCTGCAACGCTTCGACGCAGGTGCCCAGGGCGAGCACAAACTGATTCGCGGCTTCGAACCCCAAATCACTCATTCCTGGCACTACCTGCTGCATCCAGGACTCAAAGACGCTGTGGCGGATTTTCTTGAGCAAGAGCGGGTCGGTGTACTGGCCTATGCCGAGGATGCCCGCAACGCGCTGCCGTATCGGCAGGCGTAGACGGACGAACTCGCCCTCCAACACTGCGTTGAGATGTTGTTGATTTTGCTTTTGATCTCCGAGCCGAGATAGCACAGACGACGCAAATCGCGACTTGGGTGCAGGCCGAGGGTAGGCGTCGATTCGGGGGAGAAACCGACATGGATGTCGGTTTCAGGTGCGCTGGGCAGGGATGCCCATCGCGCCGGCCCCCGAATCGATGCCGGACGGAGGGGAGTCTGCCCGCAGGGCGGACCCAAGCCAGGAGCAATGCCTTTTGGTTACTTTTGGGCGAAACCAAAAGTGACCCGCCGTAAGGGCGGAACCTGGCGAATGGACAACAGCGGCAAAGACTCTTGTATCGTGCTAAAGGTCTTCGCGGTTAAAACCGCTCCTACAGCCTCAATCCACCCCCACAAACCCGCCCGTCTGGTGCTGCCACAACCGCGCATACAGCCCGCCCTTGGCCAGCAGCTCGGCATGGTTGCCGATCTCGACAATCCGCCCCTTATCCAGCACCACCAGGCGGTCCATCCGTGCGATGGTCGACAAGCGGTGGGCAATGGCGATCACGGTCTTGCCCTGCATCAGGGTTTCCAGGCTCTCCTGAATCGCCGCCTCAACCTCCGAGTCCAGCGCCGAGGTGGCTTCGTCCATGATCAGAATCGGCGCATCCTTGAGCAGCACCCGGGTAATCGCAATGCGTTGACGCTGGCCGCCAGACAGCTTGACGCCGCGCTCACCCACATGCGCATCGAAGCCGGTACGCCCCTCGGCATCGGACAGCAACGGGATGAATTCATCAGCCTTGGCGCGGTGCACCGCTTCCCAGAGTTGCTCATCCGTGGCGCCGGGATTGCCGTACAGCAGGTTGTCGCGGATCGAACGGTGCAGCAGCGAGGTGTCCTGAGTGATCATGCCGATCTGCGCACGCAGGCTCTCCTGAGTCACCTCGCTAATGTCCTGGCCGTCGATCAGGATGCGCCCGCTTTGTACGTCATACAGACGCAGTAACAGATTGACCAGGGTCGATTTGCCCGCACCGGACGGGCCGATCAGGCCAATTTTCTCGCCGGGCCGGATGTCCAGATCCAGGCCATGGAGGATGCCCCGGCCGTTGCCATAGTGAAAGTCGACCGCAGCGAACTTCACGCCGCCCTGGCCAATCTGCAGTTGCCGGGCATCCGGGCGATCGGTGACCGCCACCGGTTGCGAGATGCTTTCCAGACCATCCTGCACCGTGCCGATGTTCTCGAAAATGCCATTGACCACCCACATGATCCAGCCCGACATATTGACGATACGGATCACCAGGCCCGTGGCCAGAGCGATGGCCCCCATGCTGATCAGCGACTGGGTCCACAGCCACAATGCCAGACCGGTAGTACCGACGATCAACAGGCCGTTCATGCCAGTGATGGTCACGTTCATGGCCGTCAGTACGCGGCCGGCCAGTTGGACCTTCTCGGTGTTCTCGCGGATCGCTTCCTGGGCGTAGCGCTGTTCGTGATTGGTATGGGCGAACAGCTTGAGGGTGGTGATGTTGGTGTAGCCATCGACGATACGCCCCATCAGTCTGGAGCGGGCATCGGAAGCTTCCACTGAACGCTGTTTGACCCTCGGCACGAAGTACCGCAGCGCCAGGACATAGGCAGCGATCCACAGCACCAGCGGGATCACCAGCCGCCAGTCGGCTTCGGCAAACAGCACCAGCGCGCTGATCGAGTAGATCAGCACGTGCCACAGTGCGTCCATGGCCTGCACCGCCGAATCGCGCAGCGAGTTGCCGGTCTGCATGATGCGCTGGGCGATACGCCCGGCAAAGTCGTTCTGGAAGAAGTTGATGCTCTGCTTGAGCACATAGCGGTGGTTCTGCCAGCGGATCATGCTGGTCATGCCGGGGCTGATGGTCTGGTGCACCAACAGGTCATGCAGGGCGACAAAGATCGGTCGCAGCAGCAGGGTGACCACCACCATCCAGAGCAGTTCGTTACGGTGTGCGCTGAAAAACTCGCCAGGCGCGGTGGTCTGTGCCAGGTCGATGATCCGGCTCAGGTAGCTGAACAGCGCCACTTCGATCAGCGAAACCACCAGGCCGACGACCAGCAGGGCAGCGAAGCTGGGCCAGACCTGGCGCAGGTAGTGCAGATAGAAAGGCAGAACCCGATTGGGCGGTGCGGCACCGGGATCGTCCCGGAAGATGTCGATTAATTGCTCGAAACGACGATAAAGCATGGGGTCTGATTCCCGCCGGCAGCGGGCTCTCCTTGAGGGTGGGAAGCGGTCCCGTCCGGCCTGCCCCGCAGGGCAGGCCGGCCCCCGATCACTCCACGCGCTTGGCGGACTTGATCAGGATCGGGTCGACAGGCACGTTCTGCATGCCTTTCTGGTTGGCGGTACGGGCATTGACGATCTGGTCGACCACGTCCATGCCTTTGACTACCTTGCCGAACACCGCGTAACCGAAGTCACGCACACCGTGGTCGAGCATGGCGTTGTCATTGGTGTTGATAAAGAACTGGCTGGTGGCCGAGTTCACGCTGCTGGTGCGGGCCATGGCAATGGTGCCGCGTACGTTGTGCAGGCCGTTGTCGGCTTCGTTCTTGATCGCCGCCTGGGTCGACTTCTGGCTCAGTTGCTGGGTGAAACCACCGCCCTGAATCATGAAGCCGGGAATCACCCGGTGGAAAACCGTGTTGCTGTAAAAATTGCTGTCGACGTAACTCAGAAAGTTCTTGGTGCTGATCGGCGCTTTGTCGTCGGCCAATTCCAGTTCGATCTGGCCGAAGCTGGTGTCGAGCACCACGTGCGTCCTCTTGGCTGGCTCGGCTGCCATCAGGTTGGCCGAGAACATCACGGTGCAGGCGGCGAGGGCGAGAGTCTTGAACATAATGCAGTGAGTCCTTCGGTGGTGGTTGCGACTGAGGTCGGCTAGCAAACCACAGCTAGCCAGGTAAACACCAGTGCAAGCCCGCCTCAGACTTCCTGTGCGGCAATGAATTGCAGCAGGGTACGGTTGAATGCCTCGGGCTGATCCAGCGGTGTGGCATGCCGGGAGTTTTCGATGACCACCAGCCGGGCATTGCG
This sequence comes from Pseudomonas sp. 21LCFQ010, assembly GCF_024129905.1. Classification (NCBI taxonomy): domain Bacteria; kingdom Pseudomonadati; phylum Pseudomonadota; class Gammaproteobacteria; order Pseudomonadales; family Pseudomonadaceae; genus Pseudomonas; species Pseudomonas sp. 21LCFQ010. The sequence goes on from NZ_JAMYDZ010000005.1 coordinate 281,819, forward strand.
GATCAGCTTCACGTAAGCCTGCTTGACTGCCACCGGGGTGTAATCACGGTCGCCGCTGATCACCAGGGTCGGGCAGCTGATGCGCGACAAGCGCTCCTGCACGCCCCAGCCAACAATCGCGTCAAAACTGGCCAGGTAGGCGCGCTTGTCGTTGCGTGCCCAACGCTCGGCAATCTTGCGCCGCAGATCGGCCTGATCAGGGCGCGGGAACAGCAGTTTGCCCAGCGCCTGGCCGAGGGCCTGCATGCTCAGCAGGCGTGCCAGGCTCCAGCGCTTGAACCACTGCCACACCTCATTGGCGCTGCGCACTTTGACCTGCGGGCCGCTGTTGACGATGCACAGGCTTCTAAGCCATTGCGGATGATCCACTGCCAGTTGAAAGCCGATCATGCCGCCCATCGACAGGCCCACCACATGCACCGGCTCCAGGTGCAGGTGCTCGATCAGGGCTTCGACATCGGCGCTGAAGCCCTTGATGCTGTAACGCTCGCGGGGTTTGTCGGAGCGACCGTGACCGCGAATGTCCAGGGTGATGACCCGGTACTGGGCGGCCAGCGCCGGGATCTGGTATTCCCAGTCCAGGCCGCTGGAGCCCAGACCGTGAAGCAGCAGCACCGGGCTGCCCTGGCCGTACTCCTCGTAGTGCAGTGAACAACCGTCGTGTTCAAAAAAGGCCATGCGTGACTCCTGTCAGGCTTGGGGTGGGGCCGCGAATGGCGCATCCAGCGGCGCGGTATCAAAGGTACGGATCAACTCGATCAGAATTTGCGTTGCCGGACCCAGCGGTTTGTCTTTGGAAGAATAAAGATAGAACGCCGGGTTGCGATTGCCGCCTTTATCCAGCGGCAGCAGTTTGAGGACGCCTTCACGCAGTTCACGCTGGATCATGTGCCGGGGCAGCCAGGCAAAGCCCAGACCGCTGCTGACGAAGGTCGTTGCCGTTCCCAGGCTGCCGACTGTCCAGCGCTGTTCGGCGCCCAGCCAGCCGACGTCACGTGGCTGCTGGCGGCCCGAGTCGCGGATCACCACTTGTAACTGGCTTTCCAGGTCCTGAAAGGTCAGCTCGCGATTGGCCTGATGCAGCGGGTGTTCAGGGTGCGCCACGGCAACGAATTCGACCCGGCTCATTTCCGTGCCGAGATAACCGGGAATGCTCAGCGCGCTGATCGCCAGGTCAGCGACCCCTTCGAGCAGCACTTCTTCGACCCCGGACAACACCTCTTCACGCAGGCGCACCCGGCAGCCGCGGCTTTGCGGCATGAATGCGCTCAGCACGCGGACAATCCGTGCGGTGGGGTAGGCCGCATCGACCACCAGCCGTACTTCGGCTTCCCAGCCCTGCTCCATGTGGTAAGCGAGGTCTTCCAGCTGACTGGCCTGCTTGACCAGTTGCCGTGAGCGGCGCAGCAGCACACCGCCGGCCTCGGTGAGCACGGCCTTGCGCCCGTCGATACGCAGTAGCGGCACGCCCAGTTGCTCCTGCATGCGCGCCACGGTGTAGCTCACCGACGATTGCGAGCGGTGCATGGCTTCTGCTGCCTGGGCGAAGCCGCCGTGGTCGACCACAGCTTGCAGGGTGCGCCATTGATCAAGAGTGACGCGGGGGGCTTTCATCGGCTGTTGCTCCTGTTTATTGTCCGGTCATCACCGGGACACCTCTAAAAACTACCTGCGTGGCCATCGCGTTGTTGAAATCAGGCTCGTGCGCGAGTCCGATCAAAATGCTCATTTACAACATGTAAACTCCGCTTTCTCGCCTGATTTCGCCTAGCGCTGACTGCCTCGCCTACGTTTTTAGAGGCACCCCTGAGTAAGGAGACTGCCCGATGAACCGAATCTGTTGCGTTGTGCTGGCCATGCTGCCGACTGCCGCGCTGGCCTATCCCATCGAAGTGCAGAAAAGCACGCCCGGGGTGCAGGTCGATTACCGCAGCCACGACACCTACCACGACACCGGGTCGCTGACCCTGGACAACTATGGCCAGGTCGACGCGCGTTGCCGGGTGGAATTCATCAATGGCCCGGAAGCGCCGCGTGTCCGCCGTGTCGAGGTCAAGGCCGGGCAAAGTCTCAACGTGGTGTCGAAATTCAATCGCAGCATCATCAAGCTGCGGATCAAGCTGGAATGCGAACCGGCAGCGTAAAGCAATCAAGCAAAATATTCGATTGGTCGTAGCAATTTTTTGCGCTTTTTAACGGATGAGTCGATGATTAAGCTGTGCTCCATCACATCAAATATGACTTCAAGGAGCACAAACCATGTCTCGCGTACTGATCATCGAAAGCAGCGCTCGCCAGGAAGGCTCGGTATCCCGCCAGTTGACCCGGCAGTTCATCGAGCAATGGAAGGCCGCCCACCCACAGGACGCTATCAGCGTCCGTGACCTGGCCGTCGAGCCAGCGCCACACCTGGACGCCACCTTGCTCGGTGGCTGGATGAAGCCCGATGATCAGCGTGATGCCAGCGAGCAGGCCGCCCTTGAGCGCTCCAACCTGCTGACTGATGAATTGGTCGCTGCTGATGTGCTGGTGCTTGCCGCACCGATGTACAACTTCGCCATCCCCAGCACCCTGAAAGCCTGGTTCGACCATGTATTGCGTGCCGGTGTGACCTTCAAATACGGCGAGACCGGCCCGCAGGGTCTGCTGACCGGCAAACGCGCTGTGGTCCTCACCGCCCGGGGTGGCCTGTACACCGGCGGCGCGATGGACCATCAGGAACCCTACCTGCGCCAGGTGCTGGGCTTCATCGGCATCCATGAAGTGACGTTCATCCACGCCGAAGGTTTGAACATGGGTGGTGAGTTCAGCGAAAAAGGCTTGAACCAGGCACTGGCCAAGCTGGCCGAAGTGGCCTGATACCACGCTGTCATACCGCCAACAAGGAACCTCTGTAGGAGCAGCTTCAGCTGCGAAGCTTTCACAGGCTTTCGCGGCTGATGCGGATCACCGCCCGCCGCTGCTACACGGCCCGCGTTGGTGCTCGTCTGGACAGTGCCTCGCCTGACCCGCTATGGTCGCCACCGGTCTACAAGGGGCAATCATGGGTTATCTATTTACCGTCGCGCTGATTCAGGCGCTCTCTTTCAGCCTGATCGGTGTGTATCTGGCCGGGCATGTCGACAGCTATGTCGCCGTGCTGATCCGCGTGCTGCTGGCCGGGCTGGTGTTCATCCCGCTGACCCGCTGGCGCCAGGTCGAACCGGGCGTCATGCGCGGCATGCTGCTGATCGGTGCCCTGCAGTTCGGCATTACCTACGTATGCCTGTACCTGAGTTTCAGGGTGTTGACGGTGCCGGAAGTGTTGCTGTTCACCATCCTGACCCCGTTGCATGTGACCCTGATCGAAGATGCCCTGAACCGGCGTTTCAACCCTTGGGCATTGTTGGCCGCGCTGGTTGCGGTATTGGGGGCCGGGGTCATTCGCTACGATGGCCTGGACGGCGAATTTTTCGGCGGTTTTCTACTGCTGCAATTGGCCAACTTCACCTATGCCGCCGGGCAGGTGTTGTACAAGCATCTGGTCGCCCGTTACCCCAGTGATCTGCCCCATTATCGGCGCTTCGGCTATTTCTTTGTCGGCGCGCTGCTGGTAGTGCTGCCAGCCTGTCTGGCATTCGGCAATCTGCAAAAGCTGCCCGATGCACCACAGCAATGGTTGGTACTGGTGTTCCTCGGCCTGTGTTCCACGGCGCTGGCCATGTACTGGTGGAACAAAGGCGCGTGCCTGGTGCCGGTTGCCAGCCTGGCAGCCATGGGCAATCTGCATGTGCCGCTGGGGCTGTTGATTAACCTGCTGATCTGGAATCAGGACCAGGACTACACCCGGTTACTGATCGGCGGCGGGGTGATCATTGCCTCGGTATGGCTCAGCCGTCTGGGCACCCGTCGCGAGCCGTCAACGCTCAGGTGACGGCTTTGTGCCGTCAAGTAAATAGCGGTTTTGAGGGCGAGAAGACGCTTGGTCGGCGTTGAGTCAAAAATTTGTGGCGGGGTTGATGTGCGTCAACTGGCCACTATGGCGAGCAGGTAGAACGTCGGCCTGCGCCGCGCTGCCTGATGGGTAGGGAGGCTCTGAAATCCCTGTCTCAAGGAACGCCTCATGCCCTCTGAACTGCCAGCCGGCGGCCGTCATATCGAACTTGCTGCCGACGCCAATATTCTTTCCACCACCAACGGCAAAAGCCATATCAGCTATGCCAATGCCGAGTTCATTGATATCAGTGGCTTCACCGAAGCAGAACTGCTCGGGCAGCCGCACAATATCGTGCGGCATCCGGACATGCCCGCGCCGGTGTTCAAACACATGTGGCAAACCCTGGCCAGTGGCCGCTCATGGATGGGACTGGTCAAGAACCGCTGCAAGAACGGCGACTATTACTGGGTCAGTGCCTATGTGACGCCGATCCGGCGTAATGGCCAGATCGTCGAATACCAGTCAGTGCGCAGCAAGCCTGAAACTGCACACTGGCAAGCTGCCGAGCGGTTGTATGAGCGGTTGCGCTGCGGCCCGGTGGCGCTGCGTGCAGGCGGTTTGCGCCGTCGTTCAATGGCCCGAGTGGGAGCCTTGGTCGGCAGCGGGGCCGTGGCCGCAGGTTGGGCATTGGCGTTGCCGCCCAGCGGCGTACTGGTGCTGGGCGGTCTGTGCAGTGCGCTGGCCATGCTCGGGGTGGGCAGTATTTTGAGGCCGGTGCAGCAACTGGCGCAGCACGCCCAGGCCCTGACCGATAATCCGGTCAGTCAGTTGCTCTACACCGGGCGCCGTGACGAACTGGGCCAGATCGAATTTGCCTTGCGCATGCTGCGCAACGAAACCGGCGCAGTGATCGGCCGTATCGCCGATGCCTCGCAAAAGGTTGGTGAGCAAACTCAGGGGTTGCTCGATGAGATCGATGCCAGCAATGCGTTGTCGATGCAACAGCAGGCCGAGACCGATCAGGTGGCGGAGTTGGTCAATTCCGTGGCCAGCAGCACTCTGGAGGTGGCCGGTCATGCGCAAAGCGCCGCCACGCTGGCCAGCCAGGCCGGTGAAGCAACCCTGTGCGGGCAGCGCATCGTGGCGCGCACCTGTGAATCGATTGCCAGTCTGGAAGCGGATATCCAGCGAGCGGTCGAAGTGGTCAATCACCTGCAGAGCCATAGCAGCGAGATCGCCACGGTCCTGGATGTGATTGGTGGCATTGCCGAACAGACCAATCTATTGGCCCTCAATGCCGCCATCGAAGCGGCGCGGGCCGGTGATCAGGGCCGCGGTTTTGCGGTGGTCGCCGATGAAGTCCGCGGCCTGGCAGCGCGCACCCAGCAATCGACCATGGATATTCATCACATGATCGAGGGGTTGCGCAGCAAGGTGCTGAGCGCCGTCAGCGTGATGGACAGCAGCCGCGAACAGGCGGCGGCCAGTGTCGGCCAGGCCAGCCAGGCGACTGATGCGTTGCGCGATATCGGTTTGCGGGTCGAAGCCATCGCCCGCATGAATGCCCAGGTGGCAGCGACCATGCACGAGCAGAGTCGCCGCACCGAGGCGATCAATCACAACATTGGCAGCATTCGCCGGGCGGCGGAGCGCAATGTCGAGGCCAGCGGCAATAACCATGGCCGTGCCAGCCAGGTCCTGCAACTGAGCACCCGCCTGCACGGGCTGGTGCAGCAGTTTCGCAGCGGCGCCAGTCGGCGCCACTGATCGCTGGCAAGCAACAGCGCCGGTTACTCAGCGATAACGCTCAAGCCAGTGGGCATACGGCGCCGGCAGGGTCCAGGAGGCGTTGTCCACGCCCAGCTCCTTGGCGGCGAAGTAGCTCCAGTGCGGGTCGGCCAGGTGCGCACGGCCCACCGAGACCAGATCCAGATGACCGGCCTTCACGGCTTCGTTGGCCAGTTGCGGGGTGCCAAAGCCCCAAGCCGAGGTCACCGCGATACCGGCTTCGCGGCGGACCCGCTCGGCAATCGGCCCCATGAACGCCGGACCCCACGGAATGTTGGTTTCTGCAATGGTGAAGCCAACGCTGACACTCAACAGATCCAGGCCGCCGGCCTTGAACCGGCGGGCCAGTTCGATGGACTCGGTGAGGGTCTGTTCGTCACGGCCGTCGTATTCCAGCACGCCGAAACGCGCGGTCAGCGGCAGGTTCTCTGGCCACACTTCACGCACGGCCGCCAGGGTCTCGAGCAGGAAGCGGCTGCGGTTATCGAAGCTGCCGCCGTAAGCATCCGTGCGCTGGTTGCTGTGTTCGGAGAAAAAGCTCTGGCCCAGATAGCCGTGGGCGAAGTGCAGTTCGATCCATTCAAAGCCGGCGTCACGGGCGCGACGGGCGGCATCGACGAAGTCCTGCTTGACTCGCTGGATGTCCGAGAGGGTCATCTCGCGTGGCACTTTCGGCAGGTGGTGGCCGAAGGCAATGGCCGACGGGGCAATGGTCTGCCAGCCGCGTGGATCGTTTGCTGCGATATGGTCATCACCTTCCCACGGGCGATTGGCGCTGGCCTTGCGGCCGGCGTGGGCAATCTGGATGCCGGGCACGGAGCCAGCCGCCTTGATCGCCTTGACCGCCGGAATGAATGCCTGCGCCTGCTCGTCGGTCCAGATACCGGCACAGCCTGGGGTAATACGGCCTTCGGGCGCCACGGCAGTGGCTTCGACCACCACCAGACCGGCACCGCCACGCGCCATACCGGCCAGATGCACATGGTGCCAGTCGTTAACCACGCCTTCTTCGGCGGTGTATTGGCACATCGGGGGAATGGCGATGCGATTGCGCAGGGTCACGTCTTTAAGGCTGAAGGGTTCGAACAGGGCGGTCATGGAAAACTCCGTTACAGTCGGTACAATTGGTAATACGATAGTTCGATAGTATTCGAAATATGGCGAATGTTGAAGCCCCCCGTTATGATGCCGCCCTATGAGAAGCTTCAAACACCCCATCCTTCAGGACTTCACCCTCGAACGTGTGCTCTACGCGTTGAGCGACCCGGTGCGCATGCAAATCGTCCGCTGCCTGGCGGGCGTTGAAGAGGCCAGTTGCGGTGAACTGGACGGCGGTCGCCCTAAATCCAGCATGTCCCATCACTTTCGGGTGCTGCGCGATGCCGGCCTGGTGCACACTCGCAATGTCGGCACTACGCACATGAACTCATTGCGCAAAGACGAAATGAGCGAGCGCTTTCCCGGCTTGCTGGATGTCATCCTGGCCCAGGTCTAGCCCAGACCTTGGCAGCGCCAGCCCGTAGGAGGGGCTCGACCCCCGAAGCAGAGCTGATTCCCTCTCTATCTTTTTCGACAAAAATCCTTTTTAAAACAACAGGTTGATTGCCCATATACCGCTCGGTATATGGACTCCTTCTGCTGCCGGTCATAGCTTGAGCCTTGGAAACCTCAAGTTACACCTGCAACCAGGAGAAAAACGAAATGGGTCGATTGCAAGGCAAGGTCGCGCTGATTACTGGCGGCGCAGGCGGTTGTGGGCTGGCCGCGTCAGAGCTGTTTGCCAAAGAGGGCGCCAAGGTGGCGATTCTCGATCTGCCGGGCAGTGATGGTGAAGCCGTTGCCGCGCGGATCAACAAGGCGGGCGGTACTGCGTATTTCTTTGCCGCCGACGTTGCCAATGGCGCGCAGGTTGAGCGCGCGGTACGCCAGGCCGAGGCGTATTTCGGTCCCGTCACCGTGTTGATGAACCACGCCGGCACCATCGCTGCCGGTCCGTTTCTGGAAACCACCGAAGCCGATTGGGACCGGCTGATGGGCATCAACGTCAAAGGCATGTTCCTGGTCACCAAGGCGGTACTGCCCGGCATGCTCGCGGCGGGCGGCGGCAGCATCGTCTGCACGTCGTCTATCTCGGCGGTGGTCGGCACGCCGATGGAAGTCGCCTACTGCACCACCAAGGGCGCCTGCCACATGTTTGCCCGGGCGATTGCCGTGGAGTATCGCGACCGCAATATCCGCAGCAATGCGGTCTGTCCCGGTTTTATCGGTACGGCCCATGGCCTGCGCGAAATCGAGCTGCTGCAGGGCCATGGCGTGGATGTCTCCGAGCAAGCCATCGCTGGCATGCAGGGCCGCCTGTGCGCCCCGGCCGAAGTGGCTGCCGCTGCGCTGTTTCTGGCCAGCGACGAGTCGAGCTTCGTCAATGGCACTCACCTGTTCGTCGACAACGGCTACACCGCGATCTGAGCAGTGCACCAGAATAAAAATAGCTGCAACGCTGCACTGAAAATTCCTGCCAAAACAAACTCTTACAATAGAAGAGGCAGCAATGGAAAACATCGGCACTTATGTCATTTACCTGATCATGGTCTGCGCCGTGATCGGCGCCATCGCATCGATCTACAACCCCGAGTCGGAGCTGGGCAAGGAGTTTACCGCCGGCATTAACAGCATCGGCCCGATCTTCCTGCCGGTGGCCGGGATCATGGCCGCCATCCCTTATATTTCACAGTTCATCAGCGTGTTCATCGCGCCAGTGTTCCAGGCCATGGGCGCCGATGCTGGGATTGCCGGGCCGATTTTCATTGCCGCAGACCTGGGCGGTTATCAACTGGCCCAGGCGTTGTCGAGCAGCCCCGAAGGCTGGATAGTCGGGCTGATTACCGGCTTTCAATGCGGCTCGACGGTGATTTTCGTGATCCCGGTGGGCCTGGCGATGCTCGACAAGCGCGACCACAAATACATGGCGCTGGGCATTATGGCTGGCCTGCTGAGCATCCCGGTCAGCATCATCATGATTGCCCTGCTGATGCAGGGCATGGGCCTGAACGTGCGCCCGGACATTGCCACCACCGGTATACCGACTCAGGCGTTGCACTTCACGCTGACGGGGCTGATCCAGAACCTGATGCCGCTGATCCTGTTCTGTTGCGCCCTGGCCGCTGCCTTGCGTTACCTGCCGAACCTGATGGTGGCGATCTTCCTCAAGCTCGGCCAACTGATGTATGCGTTGGTGACCCTGGTGCTGGTGGCCTCGATTGTCGAGTACTTCACCGGCTTCTTCAGCTCGACCTTCGGTCGCTGGGGTTTTGCGCCGATCATCGCCGATAAAGAGGACCAGATGCGTGCACTGGAAATCGCCGGTTACGTGAGCATCATGCTCTGTGGCGCTTTCCCCATGGTATGGCTGATCAAGCGCTACCTGTCAGGTCCGATTGAGAAGGTCGCCGGTCGGGTAGGGCTGTCGCCGGTGGGCGCTGCGGGGATTCTTGCCGCGTCGGCCAATATCCTGGCCATGTTCCGTCTGCTGGCCGGCATGCCGCCCAAAGACAAGGTACTGGTGGTGGCTTTTGCCGTGTGCGCGGCGTTCACCTTTGGTGACCACTTGGCCTATTCAGCCAACTTCCAGCCCTCGATTATCCTGCCGCTGATTATCGGCAAGCTGGTGGGCGGCGTGATCGGCATGGGCCTTGCTTGGTGGTTGGCGGTGCCCAAGGCGATCGAGCTGGGTCAACAGGATGAGTCCGAGCGCCGCTTCAGTGCAGCCCCCGGTCTGTCCTGACCCACGCCAATAAAGTGCTATAAGGGCCGGCGCACCTGCGTCGGCCCCTTATATCCACCGCTGAGCGGTTACGTACCATTTTGGGGTATCTTGCCCGCAGAGGGTGCGCAGCAAGGATTTTCCGGACATGAGCATGGCAAGCATAAACGCCGATGATGCACAGCGGCTAGCCCCCCTGATCAACGCGGTAGGCACCGATCGGCTCGGTCCGGCAATCGATTCACTATTACGCCAATGGCTCGATTTCGACATGAGCTGCGTGTACCTGTTTCGCTTCAACCACAACGCTGTATTGGTGCACGACGGCTACAACCAGTGCGTACCGCAACGCACTCTCAACGCCTATATCCGTGGCGGCTATTTGCTTGACCCGTTCTACGTGGCTTGCATAAACGACCACCCGGCCGGGCTATGGCGCATGAGTGAGCTGGCGCCGGATTGCTTTTTTTCTTCAGGGTTTTCCATCTCTCAGGACATCCATCCCTGTGTATCGTCCGGGCACGGCACGCTGATCGAAGAAATCGGCTTCATCATCCCTCTGCAGCCGCGTGTTGCCATCGTCTATTCGCTGATGCGCAACCTCAGCGGTGGCCCGTTTCAGCCTTGGGAAATGCGTGCCCTGGAGGCGCTGGCACCGTTGATCAACTCATTGTTCGAGCTGCACTGCCGGATCCGCTACAGCGACAGCTGCAAAGCCAGCGACCATAGCGACGCCAAGTCAGAAGATGCTTTTATGGAGATTCTTCAAGGGCAACTGACTGAAACCCAGCGCTACATTGCCAAGCTGATCCTGCAGGGCCATAGCAGTTCGTCCATCGCGGCGGTGCTGGGGATTTCGGAAGGAACGGTAAAAGTGCACAAGCACAACATCTACCAGCGCCTGGAAATATCCAACAACGCTGACCTGTTTCGGTTGTTCATCGATTACCTGACCCGAGTGGCGTAGGAGCGGCCGGACGGCGATCCGCTTTAGCCGGGAAAATACCTCTGTGGGAGCTACCTTGGTAGCGCAGAGGCCGGCTGCTCCCACAGAGATTTGTGATACTTAACCGAACAGTACTGCCGCTAAAGCGGCTACGGTATAGGCGTCAGCTACCGCCACCTGCGCCACCGCCGCCGCCAGCACCTCCAGAGCCGCCGCCGCTGGAGCCACCGGCACCACTGGCGCCACCTGGGCCGGCACTGCCTGCGCCACTCGCTTCACCGGTGCTGCCGCTGGTGCCACTGCCGGTCGACCCGCTGCCGCTTTGGGTACCGCTTGATTGACCACCGTTGCCGCTGCTGCCGCTCATCCCGCCGTTGCCACCGGAGTTGGTGCCAGGGGTGGTGGCGCCACTGGGGTTGCCGCTGTCTTGCGACATGCCGGGGTTAGCCGTGGTGCCGGATGGGCTGGTGGTCGTGCCGTCGGTGTTGGTGGCGGCAAAGCTCAGGGGAGTGATAACGCCCAGGCACAGAGCCAGGGCCAGTTGGTGAGGCCGAATCAATTTCATGGTGGTACTCCTTTTTGTTGATCACCAACGATTCGGCTGCGTAAGCGGGGCGAGGGTGCCATGTGGGGCGACGGGTGGTCGTATGTCCTTCAAGGACTGATGGGGGTGATGGCAGGCTGGACGGTACTGTTCAATTGCTTGATTCGTCCCTCCAGACCATCCTTTTCCTGATAGCTGGAGTAGAGCGTCATTAGACCGAAGAGGGCGAGTGCGACCGCTACTGAGGTGAAGCCGCTAAGGGTTTGGTTGCCCAACGATCGCTAGAAGCCTGGCCTCAGACTGTCTATCCGGGACACGATGACATCATTGCTAATCGACTCTCTCAACTGTGCGCCGAGTTGGTCGAGGGATTCTTCGATGAAGTTCTTCGCAAACTGCTCTGCTTGATCCCGGTACATGGCGACTTGTTGAGCGGTACAGGCGACTTGCTTGAAAACATCATGGTTATCGTTGGTGTGGTTGCGAATCCACTCGATTTTGTGGCGTTTGTACAGTGAGTAGGCGATTAGACCTGGAAAGTCATCGCAGTTCTCGACTAATCGTCGGAAGACGTCGCACGTTACTGATGCCGATCCCGATATAACCGGTGCATTGCACTCTGATGATCTGTCAGCGGGAGGCTTGCAGGATCTGCCTGGATCATTGCCGACAGTGATATCTGCGCCGGCAGACAAAGGCTCGCGACTCATGTCAGCGTGACAAACGTTCGTATGCCCGTTTCATCATGGCATTGATGGCTTCTTTGGACAGCCGAGATGAGCGTGTGGTGAGACGCGTTCTGCCGCTGGTAGACAGTCGTTTGTTGCTTTCCTTGATGAGAGCAATCGAGACGTCAGGCATAAAGCCTCCGATTCCATGAACATTTAAGTTGTTCTTACTGTGGTTCGCCAAGCCTGGCCTATAGGCTTCATGCATTGGCAAAGCCAGCCATTCACTGCAATAGAGCGTTGACGACCCTGGCCGCAGATGCAAGCGAACGCGGATGATGTTGGCTGGACAGGCGATGTAGGAACAGTGACTGCGCAATGCAGGAGCGATCCATGTGAGCGAGATTGATCCTGATTTCAGGGCTGCCTGTCGAGTAACGGGGACTTCAGTCCCCGCTCATTAGTGCTCCATGTGCGCGTCAAACCTGCGCCTTCTCTTTCTCAGCCTCCTTCACCGGCGGCAACGCCAACCCTCCCTGCGCGGGCTCGCGCCCGGCCAGCCCCAGACGCATGTCCGCGCCGCTCGGCTGTTGATACAGCGTCAAGCCAAACTCGGGCAGCACCGACAACAGATAGTCAAAGATATCGCCCTGAATCCGCTCGTACTCCGCCCACACCGTGGTGGTGGTGAAGCAGTAGATCTCCAGCGGCACGCCATGCTCGTCGGCGGCCATCTGGCGGACCATGCAGGTCATGTTCTGGTGCACTTCGGTGTGGTTTTTCAGGTAGGCCAGGGCGTAGGCGCGGAAGGTGCCGATGTTGGTCATGCGACGGCGGTTGGCGGCCATGGCGGCGACGTTGCCTTGCGCGTGGTTCCACTCCTTGAGCTCGGCCTGTTTGCGGGTCATATACTCGGTGAGCAGCTTGACGCCGGACAGGCGCTGCTCTTCTTCGTCGGTCAGAAAGCGGATGCCGCTGACGTCGATGAACAGACTGCGCTTGATGCGTCGCCCACCCGATTGCTGCATGCCCCGGTAGTTGCGAAAGCTCTCGCTCATCAGCCGCCAGGTAGGGATCGAGACGATGGTCTTGTCGAAATTCTGCACCTTGACGGTGTGCAGGGTGATGTCGACCACGTCGCCATCGGCGCCGACCTGGGGCATTTCAATCCAGTCGCCGACGCGCAGCATGTCATTGCTGGTCAGTTGCACGCTGGCGACGAACGACAGCAGGGTGTCTTTGTAGACCAGCAGGATGACCGCCGACATCGCACCCAGACCCGACAACAGCAGCAGCGGCGAGCGGTCGATCAGGGTGGCGATGATGATGATCGTGGCGAAGATGTAGAGAATCATCTTGGCCAGTTGCACATAGCCTTTGATCGAGCGGGTGCGCGCGTGCACGGTGCGCGCGTAGATATCCAGCAAGGCGTTGAGCAGCGCGCCGATGGCGAAGGTCATGAACAGGATGGTGAACGCCATGGCAATGTTGCCCAGCACGTTCTTGCCGGCAGTGCTCAGCTCCGGCACCAGATTCAGGCCGAACTGGATGACCAGCGACGGGGTCATCTGCGCCAGCCGGTGAAAGACCTTGTTGTGACGTAGATCGTTGAGCCACTGCAGCGAGTGCTGGCGGCCCAGGGCCTTGACCGTATGCAGCACCACAAAGCGTGCCAGGCGACCCAGTATCAGCGCTGCGACCACCAGCAGCAGCAGGCCGAGGCCGGCTTGTACCCATGGGTGCTTTTCCAGCAGGCTCCATAGCTCTTGAGCACGGAGCATGAGTGATTTGGTATCCATTGCGACGACAGGGCACTCTTGGTGAATGAACCGGCGATTAGAACATCCACGGATGACAGATGGCAGGCGTGATCGGAAAAAAGGCAGGATCTGACAGGTCGGGTTCAAGCCGTTGATGCATGCTGAGTTTACTAAATACCAAAAGTATCCTACCTTTGGTATCTAGTGCGTTGCGGCCAGCGACGCGTAATCAACGGGTTTCAGGAGCCATCCCATGCACGCATTGATTGTCGTCGCCCATGCCGATCAGCAGTCGTTCACCCACGCGGTGACGGCTGAAGTCGCAAAAGGCATCACCGATTCGGGCCACACCCTTGAGGTCGCCGACCTGAGTGAGCAGGGCTTTGACCCACGCTTCGGCGCGCCAGACCTGGCGAAGTTCCGCAATCAGGCCCAGGTGCCTGACGATGTCCGATTTGAACAGCAGCGTATCGAACGCGCTGGCGCGCTGGTGCTGGTCTATCCGATCTATTGGTGGTCGTTCCCTGCGTTGCTCAAGGGCTGGATCGACCGGGTGTTCACCAATGGCTGGGCGTATGAGGAGCGGGCCGATGGTGGCCTGGACAAAAAACTCGGTGATCTGAATGTGCATCTGCTGGCGATTGGCGGGGCGAACCTGCGCACGTTTGCCCGTCACGGTTACTTTGGCGCGATGCGTACCCAGATCGACCATGGCATTTTCGATTATGTCGGCGCGTCGGTGCGTACCTCGGAGTTGCTGCTGCCCGCCGAAGGGAGTTTTCCCGAGGCGCACTTGCAGATAGCACAAGGCATCGGCCGTCGGGTATTTGCCTGAGCCGGGCAGGTGCGGCAGTATGCGGGCGCATTCGATAAGCAAAGGCCAGACATGTCGACTCAGCCAGAGCCAAGCCAACACAGCACGCCCCGCCCGCGCACGCGCATGACCCGGCAAGACCGCTTCGTGCAGTTGCTGCAGGTGGCCTGGCAACTGGTCAGCGAGGAGGGCACCGATGCCTTGACTCTGGGGCGCCTGGCGGAAGCGGCGGGCATCACCAAGCCCACGGTGTACGAACACTTCGGCACCCGTAACGGCTTGCTGGCGGCGCTGTACCAGGATTTTGAAAACCGTCAGAACCACATCATCGATGAGGCCATCGCGGCCGGTGAGTCAACCCTGCAGGGCAAGGCACAGGTCATCGCGGCCAGTTATATCGCCTGCGTACTCACCGAAGGCCGCGAGATTCCCGAAGTGCTGGCCGCGCTCAGCGGCTCGCCGGAGCTCGCCTCCCTGAGAAAGGCCTGCCAGAAAAGCTACATCGAAAAGTGCCGACGGGTGCTGGCGCCTTTCGCCGGAGCGGCAGGGTTGTCGCAGGCGGCCTTGTGGGCGATGTTGGGGGCGGCTGATTCGCTTGCGGCTGTGGCGGTGGAAGGCGAGATCAGCGAGCAGCAGGCGGTGGATGAGTTGTATCAGGTGATTGTCGAGATGCTGCGCAGGCAGGCGCAGGCCTGACGCTCTTGCAGGCGGTTATGTCTCGGCGCAGCCCATCCATTGGCCACTTCCGGCCGGATAGTTCGCATCACTTCCGCTTGCCAGCAGGTTACGAATAAACCGCTCAGGCTCGCGGACTCGCCCCAGCAGGTTGGCCTGCGCCTTGGCGATCACTTCCATATCCGCCATGGGCCGTTTCTCGCTGCCATAGGGCGTCGCCTGGGCGGCCTGTATCGCCTCGCCATTGCTGTGAACCAGAGTCACCTGCGCACCCGGTTGACGATCTGCACTGAGCCAGCGGGCATCGAGTTCCGGGTCGACGTCGGCGTGGACTTTCGCCGCCAGGGCCCGCAGTTTTGGCGAATGCAGGTTCGCTTCGCTGTACCAGTCGGTTGCCGGCAACTGCATCAGGGTGACCGCCAATGTGTAGGGCAGGCTGAACTGCGCGTCGGTGGCGCTGGCCGGCGCATAGATCATGAAGTCGTCGCACAGGCGTGCAAAGGTGCGCACATTAATCTGCGCAATGTCTTCTGGCGCCCAGCCGCTGGTGCGAATCAATTGCTGTGCACACTCCAGTGCGGTGGCCAACCAGCGGCAGGCCGGGTAGCGCTTGAAGCTGCCGAAGCGCAGATACCAGTCGCACCCCAGGCCTTCGATCAGGTCCCGCTCGGCAAAGCGGTCGGAGCCGATCATGCGCCAGTAGCCTTGCGGCCCGTCCAGTACATCCTGGCTGCCGGCCAGCCCGGCGCGAGCCATCAGCGCGGCCTGCACCCCGGCCTGGGCGGCCGGGGCCACGCCGTCCTTGAGGGTGACAATAGGCCGCTGTTGCCAGTTGTATTTGTGCAGGCTCGGCACGCAGGCCAGGGTGGCGGCGAAGCCCAGGGTATGGTGCATCTGCTGTTCATCGAAGCCGCAGGCGCGGGCGTAGACCACCGCGGCGCCAATGGCCTGGTGCTGGGCCACGCCGTAGGCCTTGGCGAAGCTTTCGGCGCTCGGTTGCAGGGCGTTGATCAGGCGATTGTTGATCTCGAAACCCGCTGCCAGGGCGGCCAGCAGGTCGGCTTCGCTGATCGCACCCGGATGGCTGTCCAGCGCGGCCATGGCGGCGGCTACCAGGCTGGAGCCTGGATGACCCATGCCTTTGCCGTCGATTTCCACGCCGTCGTCATGGTCAAGGGCGTTGATGATGAAGGCGTTGGCAAAGGCTGCCGCCGCCGGGCTGTAGTCACTGCAGCCGGCGAATACCTGGCACTGGCCCAGGCCGCCGCTGGCCCGCGCCAGCGCCCGGGCCTGGTCACCCAGCCCGGTGCCGCTGGCCGCCCAGCCGCAGCCCAGGGCATCGAGCACGTGGAGTTTGAGCTTGGTAACCAGGGTGGGCGGCACGTCGCTCAGTTGCAATTGGCAGGCGAAGCGCGCCAGGGTTGTCGTCAGGGTCATGAGAGGTCAACGCTTGAAGTATCGGGCCTGCACACGTCGTTCGATACGGCTGGCCAGCAGCGACAACGGCAGGATGGTAATAATGAAAAACAGCGCAACGAAGGTCAGGGTTTCCAGCGGTCGGAAGGTTGCGGTGCTTAACCGTTGTCCTTCGTAAAGCAGCTCGCCCACGGCGATGTAGCTGCCCAGTACCGAGTTTTTCACGGCCATCACGCACTGCCCGACGAAGGCCGGCAGGATGCGCAAAAAGGCAATCGGAGCACTGATGCGCCAGAGCACCTGCAACGGTGTCATGCCGTTGGCCAGGCCCGCTTCGATGTGCCCAGGGTCTACGGCCTGCAGCCCGGAGCGGAAGATCTCGGCGAAGAACACGCTGGTGTACAAGCCCAGCGCCAGGGCGCAGGTCCAGTAGCCCGACAGCTTCAGGCCCACCAGAATCGGCAGGCAGTAATAAGCCCACACCACCAGCACCAGCGGTGGCACCGCGCGGACGGTTTCGATCACCGCCTGGGCCGGCAGGCGCAGCACCCGGGCCTGGGCGCCGCGCAGCAGCGCCAGCAGCACGCCGAGGCCAATGCCCAGGGTCAGTGACACGGCAAGGATGCGCAGCGTGGTGAGAATGCCGCCCAGCAGCAGTTCCCGGTAGGTGAACAGGACGCTGAAGTCCCACTGATAGTCGATCATTTTTCGGGGCGCTCCTGCACCACGGGTTGCGCACCGAGAAAGCGTCGCACCGGCGCCGAGGCAGGCCGGGCCAGCAGCGCCTGCGGTGAGCCTTCATCAATGATACGGCCCTGGTCGAGCAGCAGGATGCGATGGCAAACCTGCAGGGCAAAGTTCATTTCGTGGGTCACCACGATCATGGTGGTGCCGCTTTGGGCCAGGTCGGTCATCACGGCCAGCACTTCGCCGACCAGCTCCGGGTCCAGCGCCGAGGTGGGCTCGTCGAACAGAATCAGCCGCGGTTTCATGACCAGCGCCCTGGCAATCGACACCCGTTGCTGCTGACCGCCGGAGAGGGTCACCGGGTAGGCGTCTGCCTTGTGCTCCAGGCCCATCCGCCGCAGGGCTGCCAGACCTTCTTCGGTGGCTTGCTCGCGGGGCACGCCCCGCACGATACGCGGCGCTTCGGTGACGTTTTCCAGCACCGTGCGGTGCGGCCACAGGTTGAAATGCTGAAAAACCATGGCCATGGCAGCACGTTGGCGGGCCAGCACGCGAGTCGGGACCGGACGCCGCTGTGGCCCGTGAACGCCGATTTCCTCGCCGTCGAGCCACACCTGGCCGCTGTCCGGGCGCTCCAGCCGGTTCAGGCAGCGCAGCAGCGTCGACTTGCCCGAGCCGCTGGAGCCGATCATGCCCAGCACTTCGCCGGCGGCCAGTTCGAATGACACCTCATGCAGCACCGGACGGCCATGAAAGGCCTTGCCCAGTGCGTTGACGCGCAGCAGGGGGGCGTTGCTCACTGAGGCACCGGCACGTGTTTGGCCCAGATACGCGCCAGAGTGCCGTCTTTTTCCAGGGTTTCCAGACGCTGGTCCAGCCAGGCACGCAGTTGCTCACGGTCCTTGCGCAGGCCCATGTTGGTCGGTTGCTCCTGCACCGGCGACGGGATGACCATGGTGCCCTGGCCGCGCTTGGTGATGTACAACGCCATCTGCACATCGTTGGTCAGCATCGCGTCGGCGCGGCCGCTTTCCACTTCCAGTTGCAGGGCGTCATTGTTGGGCACGATCACCCATTGAGTGTGGGTCAGCTTCGGTTGCAGCAGGTTCGCGGCAGCCGAACCATCGATGGCCGACAGCTTGATGGCGGAGGTGTTGATCTTGTCCCAGGTGGCATAGCGGCTGGCGTCTTTTTCCAGGGTCAGCACGCCAATCTTGTGGGCACCCATCGGCCGGGTGAAGTCCACGGCCTTGGCCCGTTCGGGGGTGTTGTTGAAACCGCCCAGCAGGTCGAAGCGATTCGATTGCAGGCCGGCCACCGCAGTGCCCCATTGTGTGTCGACGTACTCGACCTGCACATCGGTACCTTCGAGTACGGCCTGGACGATATCCGGCACCAGACCGGTCCACTGGTTGCTCAGCAGATCCTTCTGATACCAGGGCGCGGCATTGACCGCACCGACGCGCAACAGATGACCGCCCAGGGCATCGGCAGGCTGAGCGGCTTGAGCGTTGCCCAGGCTTGCACCGGCAAGGGTGCCCAGCAACGTTACCAAGGTGGTCAAACGAGTAATGAACGGCTTCATGACATTCCCTGTAGGCTATAAAGAAATCCAGTCTATGAACTATAGTTCATGTATTGAAATTCATATTTAGCATAAGTTTATTCCGTTATGGCGATGAGCAATAAGCAGCTTGAGGTGTTCGTCCGGGTGGTGCAGCTCGGTTCGGTGACCGCCACCGCGCAGGCCCTGGGGATGTCTCAACCTTCGGTAAGCAAAAGCCTGGCACTCACCGAGCAGCAGTTGGGGTTCACCCTGTTCGAGCGCAGCGGCGGCAAGATGAAAGCCACCGCCGAGGCCCGCCAGATGTTCGACGAGGCGCTGCGTATGCAAGAGGGCATTGCCCGCTTCGAGCGGTTTGTCGATAACGTCAAGCGCTACCGGGTGGGGCAGTTGCGTGTCTGTGCCACCCCGGCGCTGGCGATCAACGTGTTGCCGCTGATCGCGCCCAGGCTGCGTCAGGCCTTTCCCGATCATGGGCTGGTGTTGGACATGTACCTCAACAACGAGATCGAGGACGCTATCGCACGTCGTCAGTACGACTTGGGGTTTCTCATCCAGCCGCTGGACGAGCAGGCGCCACCGGCCGGGCTGGTATGCGTCGGGCGTATGGTCTGTGTGATGCAGGACGGGCATCCGCTGGCCGGGCGGGCGGCGGTCAGCTGGGCTGACCTGGACCCGCGTGAGGTCATCTACATCACCACCGACCCGCGCTTGGTGGCAATGATGGCCAGTGCCGTGCCGGGCTTTCGTGAACGGCCGGTATCGTCGCTGGAGACCAACCGCTACAGCCTAGCCATCAACCTGGTTCGTCAAGGCCAGGGGATGACCATCGTCGACGAGTTTTCCCTGGCCGGCACGCCGCGCCAGGGCCTGGCGGTACTGCCGTTCGAGCCGGCCATGCCCGTTGCCGTAGTGGCGGCGATGGCCGGGCGCAGTTCGATGAGCGATACCGCGCTGCGCTGCATCGACGCGCTGCGCGAAGTCCTGGAGGCCGCGCGATGACAGGGTTGCTATCGGCCATATTTTGTTAACAATAGCGGCCCTGATTTCATGGCCGCGCCAATCGGCATGCTGTGCCTTCGTTATATTCATTACATTAAGGTCCGTTGATGAGCGACCTCACCGTCGAGCTGATCCCCACCGCCCCTGACCAGATTGATCTGATCCGCAACCTGTACCAGTTCTATGCCTACGAGTCTTCCGACTGGGAGCAACAGGACGTCGAGCTCGATGGCCGTTACTACATTCATGAAGAGCATCTGGTGCGCTACTGGCAGGAGCCTGACTGGAGCGCCAGCGTGTTGCTGATCGATGGCGAGGTGGCGGGGTTCATGCTGGTGGAGCGAAGCGAGTTGCCGGGTATCGATGCACTGGAGTTGGCCGACCTGTTCATCCTCAAGAAGTACCGGCGTCGCGGAATCGGTCGGGCGTTGATGGGCCAGGTGCTGATGAGCGGTCACGAGAACTGGCTGGTGCGCTACTCCCAGCAGGACGATGCGGCCAATGCATTCTGGAACAAGGTGCTGGAGGATCTGCCGCGCCCGGCCAGGGCCATCGAACTGGACGACGACCCGGAGCTGGTCAATTACCTGGTGACGCGGGTCACTCACTAAAAGCAAGTCGTGACCCCGGCAAAGTAAGTCCGGCCTGGTGCTTAGTAGTTGCTCGACTGGTCACGCTCGGGCGCAGGTTCGGGATGACGGCTGACGGTGTGCAGCGAGGCTGGTGGTGGCGCTCAGGCAGGAGCAACGCCCGGGCATGACGCTCTGCATCAGCGGGCGAATCGTTTGTAACCGCTCCATGAACCCCACATTCAACGCGGCCAGATGATTCTGGATGCTGTGCTCCCGATTCCCTCCGGAGCCAGCACCTCATGATGCGACCCGACGCCAAAGTCGAAAAAGTCTATCTCTACC
>NZ_JAMYDZ010000050.1:0-10528 GCF_024129905.1 Pseudomonas sp. 21LCFQ010
CCTCTGCCGTGCCTGCCGCCGACCTGGACATATTGCGTACCTGCAAGTCCTCGATACACACCATCGCGTGGTTTTGGCTGATCGTGGTGGAGCACTTGTGCAGGTAGTCGCGGCGGGCATTGCCGATTCGGGAATGAATGCGCTGGACGCAGGCTTTCGCCTTCTTCCAGTTGCGGCTGAATTTGACCTTGCGGCTCATCGCCTGCTGCGCTTTGCACAGCGCGGTTTCATGGCGTTTGAAGCTGTTCAGTGGTGCGTAGAACGAACCATCCGAAAGCGTGGCGAAGCGGGCAATGCCCATGTCGATGCCGACTGCCGCACCCTGTGCCGTGGGCTGCTCATCGATCTCGCGTTCGGTCTGGATACTCACGAACCACTTGCCACACGACTGGCTCACGGTGATGTTCTTCACAGTACCCAGCGTCTCGCGGCTGTTGCGGTAGCGCAGCCAGCCCAGCTTGGGCAGAAACAGGCGACTGTTGGTCTGGTCGAGCTTGATCTGTTTCGGGTCGGGATAGCGGAAACTGTCGCGCTGCCCCTTCTTCTTGAACCGGGGAAAATCGGCTCGCTTGGCGAAGAAATTGGTGTAGGCCCGCTCCAGATTCTTGAGGCTCTGTTGCAATGGGTGAACCGGCGCATCGGCCAGCCATGCGGTTTGCGGGCTATTGCGCCACTCGGTCAGCAACTTGCACAGGCCCGCATAGCCGAGCTTGTTCTCGCCTTGCTCGTGGCGTTGCTTCTGCAACGCCAGCGCCTTGTTGAAGACGAAGCGACAGGAGCCCGCAAAGCGGCGCATTTGCCGCTCCTGCTGGCCGTCTGGCATGAGTTCGTACTTGAAGGCTTGAAATCGTTGCATGCTGCTCTTGAGCCATGAGCAATGAAGACGACATTAGGCGCGGACGGCACGGTGTTTTCAAGGTGCATGACCATGGGGTCTTTGTAACGAAATACCGCCGTATAAGGGCATCTGTGTCGCCGTATTACGTCGCATCATCCTGTGGCTGTGCATCCATCGAACAGCAGCAGACACCCCACGGCAACCAGGGACGGCTACGCCGTCCGCGCTATCCTTCCCCGCCCTGAACGGCGGGGCTTGTCGCGCCCCGATGGTCAAGGCGCACACTGGTTATACGCTGCAGAAGTATCGGCATGACCTTCGGCCAATGGCGCCAACAGGCACGTCGGTATGCCGCCATGTACGTTTTTTCGCTAGTCCAAACAGCATCAATCCTCGTTCGGCACCAGCGGCGTATCCAGCACCTTCTGGTAAAACACCAGATCCAGCCACTGGCCAAACTTGTAAGCCGCCTCGCGGATCACTCCGCTGCGTTCAAAGCCCATCCGCTCATGCAAGTGAATGCTCGCCTGGTTACCCAGGTCGATACCGCCAACCAGCGTATGCACACCGCGTGAGCGTGCCTGTTCGATCAGGCTGCCCAACAGGTATTTACCCAACCCGGCACCGCGATGATCCGGGTGGATGTACACCGAGTGTTCGACGCTGTACTTGTACGCGGCGCGGGTGCGGAAGGTGCCGTAGGTGGCAAAGCCCAGCAGTTGACCTTGCTCGCCTTGCACACCGATGACCGGAAAGTTGCCGGCGCGCTTGGTTTCGAACCACGCCTTCATGACGCTGATATCCCAGGGCTGGTAGTCGTAGAGCGCAGTAGAATGGCGAATTTCGTGGTTGAAGATGTCCAGGATGGCCTGCGCATGGTGCTGTTCTGTGCAATCGATCATTTGCATTTATGACGCTTCCCGGCTAAAACACAATTAGAGACGATTCGTATCCTATAGTGGATTTTAAATCATGAGAAGCCAAACCGAGACGCCAAGATGACGGCCAGCCCACCCAGCATTGATGATCTGATCGCCCGGCGTATTGCTCAACTGCGCACGCAACAACGGCTGAGCCTGGCGCAATTGGCAGAACGTTCCGGCGTCAGCAAGGCGATGATTTCCAAAATCGAACGCCTGGAAAGCAGCCCCACCGCCGTGGTGCTGGGCAAGCTGGCCGCCGGGCTGGGCATAGCCCTGACCGAATTGCTGGCCGACGACACGCCCGATGATGCATCGCGGCTAAGGCGGCGCGACGAGCAGGAAACCTGGCGCGATCCGTCCACCGGCTATCTGCGCCGACAGGTAGCGGAGCTCGATGAGGCCAGCGGCAGTGAACTGGTCGAGATCGACCTGCCGGCCGGCAGCCGCATCGACTATCCGCGCTGGCAGGCCAATGCGTATCGGCAGCGGCTATGGCTGCTGGAAGGTGAACTGCAGGTCACCTATGGCGAGCAGGTCTATCAATTGCAAAGCGGTGATCACCTGGATTTCGCGGTGGATCAGCCGGTGAGCTTTGTAGCGTCTGATGCTCGGGGCTGCCGGTATTTGCTGAATATTCTGCATGCTCGGACCTGAGGCCGGCCCGGCAAGTGGCGCAGACCATCATCTTTTGCCACTCTTGAACGCCAGCATCCCGCCCAGCACGACCATGATCGATCCACCCACGACCCACCTGTCCGGCACTTCGGCAAAAGCGAACACGCCCACCAGAGTGGCAAACACCAGCAAGGAGTAGTTGAACGGTTGCAGGGTCGAGGCTTCGGCGTATTTAAGCGACTGGATGAGTAGCAGTTGCGCGCTGACGCCAGTGACGCACAGCACGCCGATCAGGCTCCACTGCACAGGGCTGGGTTCAACCCAGTTGGCCAGGCCGAAACCGCTGGAGGCCAGCGCGCCGACCACGCCCATGTACAGGGTGTTGGTCGCAAAACTGTCAGTGCCGCCGATCTTGCGGCTGAGCACGTTGAACACCGCAAAACACAACGCCGCGGCCAGCGGGATCAGCCCGGCCAGATCAAAGGCAGCAGCGCCAGGGCGCAGAATCACCAGGGTGCCGGCAAAGCCGATCACCGCCGCGACGATCTGGCGGCGGCTGACCCGCTCGCGCAGGAAGATCACCGCAAGGGCGATGGCCAGTAGCGGGAATACTGCATACAACGCATGAGTTTCCGCCAGGCCCAGGTAGCGCAGGGCCAGGGCAAACAGGGCCAGTTCAATAACGCCCAGCAGACTGCGCAGTATCTGAAAGCCCCGATGGCTGCTGCGGGCGGCCACCCGCAGCCCACCTTGTCGCCAGGCCAGCACCAGTGCCAGCAGCACGAAGACCCAATAACGCATCATCACCAGTTGCGCAGCGGGCAGGTCGCGGATCAGCAGCTTGGTAATACCGTCCTGGCTGGCGAAGATCAGCATCGATAACAGGCACAGGGCAATCCCCAGGCGGGTGCGGTTGACAGGCGGGTTGTCAGCGGTGGTGAGCATGAGGGTGGCTGCATCCAGTCGAAAGATGCCGCAGGTATAAGCCAGGCAACGGATAGCCAATTGTCTATGGCGGACATCGGACGCAATCAGGTATGCGCAGGTCGTTTCCGACGATCTGGCAGGCCGGGCGGTTGTCCGGCCCGGCCTGCTGTCGGTCAGTCTTCAGCCACCAGGTAGGTGCTGACCATCATCCGTGCCGGGCGAGCGGCCACGTAACCGAGGATCGCCGCGACCATGGCGTTGCCCTTGGACTCGTCGCCCAGCACGCACAGCGCCGCCAGCGCCATGGCAAAGCCGATGCCGACAAAGCGCAGCAGGACATTGCGATTCACCGAACGCACGCTGTCGCCGAGAAACTTGTAGGCCGGCAAGTACGCCAGGCTGATCAGGACCCCGATCAGCAGCGCGTTTATCAGGTACTGGATATTGAAGACACTGATGATCGCCACAATCATCAGCCATGCGTACAGACTCTCGATTACGTTGTGTCTGGACATCGACGCCTCCTGATCCCTGGTAGGGCTGTTGCCCACCCTCGTGTGGAAGAGCCCCCGTTGCGGGGGCTCATGATTCAGGTTAGGCGCTGTATGGCAAATGGGCCAATGGCCGATGACCGATTTTACCGGCCACGACCGCCCTACTCCCGTCCGGCGCGCCACTCGCGCAGGCGCAGGTTGGCCTTGGCACCGATGCTCAATAGCGGCTGGGGCGGCAGTTTCTTCGGCTGCTCGTAACCGCTGAGGATCTGCACCATCCGCGAATCCAGACCCAGCACATTCTCTGCCGCCGCAATACCGGCCGCGGTGGATTTCGACGCACCCAGGCCGTTGCAGGCTATGGCGGCGTACAAGCCGTTTTCGACCTCGCCAAACACCGGCACGCTGTTGACGGTCAGCGCCATCGGCCCACCCCAGCGGTATTGCATCTGCACATCCGGCAGGCCCGCAAAGCGTGTGGCGAACTTCTGGTCGTGGACCCTGCCCGCCGCGCGAATGTGCCTTTCGCTGATTTCCAGCCCCGCGTGGTACGAATACCGCGAGCGAATCAGCAGCCGGTCGCCCTGCTCGCTGCTGATCCGCCGCACCGTGGTGCCCATCGGCAAGGCTGGTGTGGCGGCCCAGTCACGCTGGCCACTGAGGCGCTTGGGATCGAACGGTTCGCTCAGCGACGCGTAGGTGAACACGTGCAGCAACGTGCCCTTGAACAACCCGAAGCTCTCGGCATGACCGTTGTTGGCCAGAATGATCTTGCCAGCGCTGACCGTGCCTTGCGGGGTCTTCAATTGCCAGGTGCTGCCGGTCTTCTCGAAACGCTGCACCGGGGTATTCTCGTACACGCTCACCGGCGCGCGCAGCCCATCGGCCACCGCCCGGATATACGCTGCCGGCTGAACCATCACGGTGCCAGGCATGAACAGCCCTGAGGTGTACATCGGGCAGCCGGTGACCTCATGGATCTGGTCGCCGTCGAGAATGCGGTGCGCCTCGCCCAGGCCGTCGAGCTGTCTGGCGTAGCTGCGGATGTGCTCATCGCCCTTGGCGCTGATCGCCACGCTGTAGCGACCGCAGCGGTCGAGAACCTCACGTCCCCAGCCAAACTCGTCGGCCATGTCGGTGGCCAGCCCAATGGCCGTGCGGTACAGGAAAATGTCGCGCCGGGCGCGCTCGGTGGAGGTGTCACCGAAGTCTTCGGAACTGACTTCGTGAGGCAGGTCGATGATGAACCCCGAGTTGCGCCCGGTGGCGCCCTCGCCGACCACACCGGCTTCCAGCACCGCGACCTTGAGGGTCGGGTCCAGTTGTGACAGGCGCCGGGCGGCAGACAGGCCAGCAAAGCCGGCGCCGATGATCGCCACATCGACACTGACCACGCTGCTCAACGACGGAGCCGGCTTGCGCTGCGCGAGCATGGCGACCCAGCCCGACAGGCTGTTGTGCTTGGGAAACTTCGATGCCACGTACATAGCTGCTGCTCCGCGACGGTCAGGCCAGGCTGGTTTCATAAGCGGCCAGCGGTGCGACCACCGCCTGCAGGTGCTGCAGCTTGTCGGCCGACAAACGGGCCAGCGGACGGCGCGGGTTACCAGCGGCGTAACCGGTGATTTCGGCGGCGGCATACACCGACTGCACATAATCACCCTGCCAGATCAGCGACATGACCGGCTCCAGCTCACGCCAGATTTCCCGCGCGCGGTCCCATTGTTTTTCCAGCGCAGCATTGACCAGCGCCACACAGGTGCGCGGCGCAATATTGGCTCCGCCCCAGATCAGCCCGGCCGCACCGGCATATAGCGCGAAGGGCACCAGCGGGTCAGCACCGTTCATGGTCGGCAGACCGGTGCGGATCAGCGCCGCCTGGGCCGCCAGGTCACCGCTGCTGTCCTTGACCGAGACAAAGTTGGGGATTTCGCTCAGTTGTTTGAACAGCGAAGGCGTCACTTCCACACCCACCGCCTGTGGCACGTTGTAGCCAATGATCGGCAGCCCGGCCTCACTGACGGTGGAGTAGAAATCGATAATGCCCTGGTCATCGGTCGGGCCTTCGAAAAACGGCGGCAAGACCATCACGCCATTAGCGCCGACGCTGGCCGCGTGCCGGGTGCGCTCGACCACCTCGTCAGCCAGCAATGCGGAGGTCTGGGCAATGATGCGGGCACGGCCATTGATGACCCTGGCGCCAAACGCTACCAGTTCCTTGGACTCATCCTTGCTCAGATACACATGCATGCCGGTACCGGAACTAAGCACGAAACCCTGAATACCTGCCGCGAGATAGCGCTCGATCAGTTGCTCGAAACGGGCATAGTCAATCTTGCCCTGGGCATCGAATGGAGTGGTGATGGCCAGGTTGATACCGGAAAACTGGAATGCAGACATTGAGTCGCGCCTCTTGTTGTTCGTGATGTCGTTGCAGGTCAGCCAAAACCAGGCCGCAGGCAGCCAGCAGACGCTGTCGAGAGATCGACAATGCCCGTTGCAAACCTGGTGGCTGAGCCTCGATAACGCAGGTGAGGAAGTTGCAAATAACCCCGCTTCAGCAAGTAAATGGCCTGCGCGGGCTGAGTTAAAGAGTAATTACGAACAGCAGAGGGTTACAGCGACATTTATGCCCATCAATTGATGAGCTGGCGTTATGCATTGGCTTCAATAAACTCGTCTGGCCTATCACTGGCGAACTGTTCCAGCAGCCAGTCGCGTAACAGGCAACAACTGAGGTCGCGGCTTTTGGCCTCGTTGAAACTCAGGTAATGCCGGGTTTCACGGTGCACCAATTGTTCAGCCACCGGGCGCACCAGCAGGCCCTTTTGCAGATACGGCTCGACCAGATAGTTCCAGCCCAGGGCCACGCCCTGATGGGCCAGGGCCAACTGGATCAGCAGGTTGTAGTCGTTGGAGTTGAAGTAATGCGGCGCATCGCTGGCGCGGGTCTTGATATCGATGCTCTGGTAGGCGAACCACACGCCCCAGTCGACATGTTCGGCAATCTGCGAACGGCCGAACGGACTGAGGTTTAACAGCGCGCCATCGCGAATGCCGGTCAGGCTGCGCAGTTGCGGGTGTTGTTCAAGGTATTGCGGGGTGCACACCGGGTAGATGACATCACAGACCAGCGGCTGGCTGTGATAGCCCTCGTGGGTCTTGGCGATCTTGCAGATGATGATGTCCGGGTTGACGCCGTTCTCCATCACCAGAAAGTTCTGGGTCACCACCAGGTTGATGTCGATTTCCGGGTAAGCCTCGAAAAACGCCGGCAAGCGTGGACCGAGCCAGAAATTGGCAAAGGCCGAAGAACAACACAGCGTTACCACCTGCTTGGGGTTCTCGCTGCTGCGAATGCGGTCAGCGGCCTGGGAAATATTGGTAAACGACAACTGCACCGCATCGAAGAAAATCGCCCCGGCTGCGGTGAGTTCCACGGTGCGCCCGGCGCGATTGAACAGTGCGGCGCCCAGGTGTTCTTCCAGCTCGCGGATCTGTCGGCTGATCGCCGCCTGGGTCACGCACAGCGCCTCGGCGGCACGGGTAAAACTCTGATACTTGGCCGCTGCCACAAAGGCTTTGACCGCCCGCAGGGAGGGCATTTTGATCAGTGCCTGATCGGGCTCGGTGTGTTTGACCATAACCTTAGGTAATCAATTGACTATAGAAAAATTTGATTTTTATACCTGATGCCTCGTCCTAGACTGATCGCAAGCAGCAGCGATAGCAGCGCAAGATTTCGCCAGAGCCTAGCTCAATTACCTGAAACCTTGAACAGATTAATTCAGGAATCCGCCCTGCGTGCAATAAACGGCCCACGCAATAAGAGCCTCAGCTTATTTGGAGTGCACATAATAATGTCCCGCATCAACGCTGTATTAGACCTGATCAAACAACGCAAGGCGCAACATGCACTCCCTGGTGCGGTTTATAACGACCCGGCTGTTTATGAGCAGGATCTTGAGCAAATCTGGCACCGTGAATGGATCTTTGCCGGGCATACCTTCGAATTGGAAAAACCCGGCCAGTACCTGACCCTGCAGATTGGCAACTATCCGATCGTGGTCATTCGCGGCAAAGATGGCGAAATCCGGGCCTTCCATAACGCCTGTCGCCATCGCGGCTCGAAGGTCTGCACCGAGGCCAAGGGCAAGGTCGCCAAAATGGTCTGCCCCTATCACAAGTGGACCTTCGAGCTGGACGGCAAGCTGCTGTACGCCGGCCACATGGGCCCGGACTTCAACGCGGCCGATCACCATTTGAACCCGGCGCACTGCGAGGTGGTGCACAGCTATATCTATGTATGCGTGGCCAAGGTCGCGCCGGATTTCGAAAAATTCCGCAGTGCCGTTTCGCCGTTCATTGGCCCGCACTACCTGGAAGACTGCAAGGTCGCTTTCGAAGCCAGTCTGGTGGAAAAAGGCAACTGGAAGCTGGTCTTCGAAAACAACCGCGAGTGCTACCACTGCGACGGCACCCACCCGGAACTGCTCAACTCTTTCGTTGAGAACGTTTCGGTCCAGGGTCTGGGCGGCGAAGAGGATCTGGAACTGGCCGAACACTGGAACACCTGTGAAGCCGCAGGCCTGGCCAGCCGGATCAATATGGACCCCAATGGCCAGTTCCGCATGACCCGCATTCCGCTCAATCATGGCGCCAGCAGCTACACCATGGACGGCAAACCGGCCGTGGCCCGGCGCCTGGATCGCAGTGGGGTGAACAACATCGGTGCGCTGCTGTACTTCAACTACCCCTCCACCTGGAACCACTTCCTGGGTGACCACGCGCTGAGCTTCCGGGTGCTGCCGCTGGGGCCTGGTGAGACCGTGGTGACCACCAAATGGCTGGTGCCCAAAGACGCCGTGGAGGGTGTGGACTACGAGATCGAGCGGTTGACCAAAGTCTGGATGGCGACCAATGACCAGGATCGCATGTTGGTGGAAGGCGCGCAGGTCGGCGTGACCTCCCCGGCTTATCAGCCCGGCCCGTATTCGCCCTTGGTGGAAAACGGCGTCTGCCAGTTCGTCGACTGGTACAGCGAACTGATGATCCGCCGCCTGAGCGAAGCGGGTAACAACCGTATCGTCTGAGCCATACCTAAGCCGCTCCTACGGGCGATGAGACGATTGGAATCAGGCAATAACGCATCACCCAATAACTACAATATTACCCCCGGTGCGTAGCCGCGAAGGGATCCACTTCCCTTACAACAGAAGTATCTGCGTACCGAACTGACTCACGTTCAATTTGAACGGACTGCCAATTTACCTGAGTGTGCGAAAGGATCTTCCTGCGCATGTTTGATTAATTGGTCATAACGATAACAAGAGGGTCGTATGAGCCAAGCGGACGAAATTCTTTCGGTCAACAATATATTCAAGGTGTTCGGTCCCAACCCGAACATGGCCATGGACATGCTGCGCCAGGGCGCCGACAAGAATGAGATTTTCAACAAGACCGGCCACGTGGTCGGGGTCTTCGATGCCAGCTTTTCAGTCAAGCGTGGCGAGATCTTCGTGATCATGGGCCTGTCCGGCTCGGGCAAGTCGACCATGGTGCGGCTGTTCAACCGGCTGATCGAACCCACCTCCGGCAGCATTCATCTCAACGGCAAGGAAATCACCGGGCTGTCGGACAAGGACCTGCTTAACGTGCGCCGCAAGGACATGGGCATGGTGTTTCAATCCTTTGCCCTGATGCCGCACATGAGCGTGCTGGAAAACACCGCCTTCGGCCTGGAAATTTCCGGCGTATCCGAGCAAGAGCGCCATGCCCGGGCCAGTGAAGCGCTGCGTCAGGTGGGCCTGGCCGGTCACGAATACAGTTACCCGCATCAACTGTCGGGCGGTATGCAACAACGGGTCGGCCTGGCCCGCGCGCTGGCCAACGACCCGGCGATCCTGCTGATGGACGAGGCCTTCTCGGCCCTCGACCCGTTGATTCGTCACGAGATGCAGGGTGAACTGATCCGCCTGCAGGCCGAGCAGCAACGCACCATCATTTTCATCTCTCATGACATCGAAGAAGCCATTCGGATCGGCCACCGCATCGCGATCATGGAAGGCGGTCGGGTGGTGCAGATCGGCACCCCGCAAGAGCTGATCAATCAGCCGGCCAACGACTACGTACGGACCTTTTTCAAGGGCTTCGACAGCTCGCGGGTGCTCAAGGCCGGTGACGTGGCGAAATTCGATCCGGCCAGCGTGTGCAAGGTCAACGGCAAAGCCGCCCAATTCAGCAGCGGCGGTTCGTACGGTTATCTGGTGGACGAGAAAGGCCAGTTACTTGGCGTCGTCGATATCGATGCCTCGGGCGCGGTAAGCCCCCACGTTGCCGGTTCCAGCCATGACCAGCACAAGCAGAACCCGGTGTACACCGACACCCCGCTGCACGAAGTGCTCGGCATCGTCGCCCGCCTGCCCTACCCGGTTCCGGTACTGGACCGTGGCGGTGCGTTCAAGGGCACGATTTCCAAGACCCTGTTGCTCCAGACCCTGAGCCGCGACTAAGCGCCCACGCCAAAAAGAGGTAGCCCCCATGTCCGAATTCAGCCTTCTCGATCCATTCCAGTCGATCACCATTCCCTTGGGTGACTGGGTAGAAGCCGCTCTCAATTACCTGGTACAAAACTTCCGCGAAGTGTTCCGTGCCATCCGTTGGCCCATCGACCAGGTGCTCAACGGCACCGAATACATCCTGCAAAGCATCCCGCCGAGCATCGGCATCCT
>NZ_JAMYDZ010000051.1:0-9840 GCF_024129905.1 Pseudomonas sp. 21LCFQ010
TGTGGTTTTGAAGGCAACGCCGATGTGGTCGGGGCGATCAATGTACTAAGGGCGGGACACGCCCGGTTAGCCTGTGAAGTGAGCGCAGAGGTCATGGCGCCAGCAGCAGGAACCCACCGAAGCGACTCGGGGGCGGCTCGATGCCGCGCCTGAGCGCCGTAGGAATCTCCGGCCTTCAGGCCGGGGAGGATGTCAAGTAGGCGAACACGTCAGTGGCGGTGGCGGGGATGGCATAGAGCATCTGGGTGTCCTGATGCTGGTTCACCCCCGTGACGGTGAGGGTACTTTTCCAGCCCCCGTCGAACTCATGGACCCACTCGGCGAAGGCGCGCTGGGTGTGGATGTTCCAGTAGCTCCAGGGCTGGCCGATGCTTGAGCTGCGGCTGCTGTAGTGAATGCGGTTGCCGGCGTAGTCGGCAATCGGCAGTGCGCCCCAGGTGCTGCCATTGGAATTGCTTTTCTGGTCCGAGTAACCCACGGTCAGGGTATCGGCCGTCGACAGGTCGAAGGCCAGCAGGCCGGCGGCCAGGTTGATCTCATGGCTGTAGCGGTCCAGATAAGAGTTGCCCTTGTCATGGGCATAGATAAAGCGCCCGCGCACCTTGCCGTTTTCACTGAGCGGGCCGCTGACATCGAAGTCCAGGCGGCGGTTGTCCCACGAACCGACACTGCTGTTGATCTGCGCCTGGAAGGTTTCGGTCGGCCGTTTGCGCACCGCATTGACCGTGGCAGACGGGTTACCCGCGCCGCTCATCAGGCCGTTGGCGCCGTGCAACACGTCGATCTGCTCGAACTCGGCCAGGTCCTGGTCACCGAGCAATACACCGGACGAGAAGGGCATCCCCATGCCGTCGTACTCGAAGTTGTCGATGATAAAACCGCGCGAGGTGAGCGCCGTACGATCGGTCTCGAACTGCTCCACGGTGACGGTCGGCGCACTGCGCAGCGCATCCTTGACGCTGGTCAGCTTGAAGTCATCGATCTGCTGGCGGGTCACGGTACTGATCGCCTGCGGTGTTTCACGGTTGCTAAGGCCCAGCCGTGTGGTGCTGGCCGCCGGGGTGCGGCGGGCGATCACTTCATCGGCTGCGGCGCCCTGACGGTTGGCATCGATCACCGTCGCATCCAGGGTCAGGCCGTCACGGTTGAGCGGCTGCACACTCAGCGCCCCGCTGGCGGTTACCAGCAAGGCCAGCCCGCTGCCCTGCAAGCTCTGGCGGACCGCCTCCTGGCTGCTGAACTGGCCACGCAGTGCCCGCGCCTGACGACCTTCGACATCGGCAGGCACGAACAGCACCTGACGACCACTGACCTGGCCGATGCTGATCAGCGTTCTGGCCAACGGCCCGGCCTCGATATTGAAGTCGTACAGCGCGTCACTGGCGAAGCTGCTGGCACTGGCCAGGCAACCGCTGAGTACCAGCGGGAAGAGGGTATTCAAATGCATGAAAGAGACTCGGCAAAGGACGGTGCGGGACGCGCAAAACGCGTGACTGCCTGGTATGTGACGCGAGCCTGGAAAATTTTCAGGGGTGATGTGAAAAAACTTTTCGCCAGCAGGGCTGCACCCTGTGGGCGACAGCCTCAACCCCTACGCCCGGTCGACCCGCGTCCACAACCCCAGATAACTGTCGATGCGCAGTGGCAGCACATCCTTGAGCGCCGCCAGCGCACTATGGCTGTCATCCAGGGTAAATACCCCGGAAATTCTTAGTCCGGCAGCGCCATCAGACACCTGCAACAGCCCATGGTGATAAGGCTTGAGGTGTTCGATCACCTCGCCCAGAGACTGGTTATGCACCTCCAGCAAACCGCTGATCCAGCTGCGCTGATGGGTGTGCTGCGGCGTAATTGGCTGCCAGCGCTGACCGTCGAAGGCCAGGCCCTGGCCTGCACTCAGGTGTTGACGTTGCTGCGGCGTGCGCCATTCCAGCTCGCCGCTCATGGCCCACACCTGGGCTTGATTACCCTGCCGCGACAACAGGCAACTGCCGCCGTCCAGCCACGCTTCACCCCAAGGGCAGGCGAGTACGAACGGTCGGGCTGGCGCCGCCTCCTTGCTGACCTCAGCCAGCACCGCGCCGCGCAGCAACTGCACACGCCGCTGGCTGGCATTGAAGTTCAGGTCCACCGCGCTTTCGGCATTGAGCAGCAGGGTCGAGCCGTCGTCGAGATGGAACGTGCGACGTTCGGCAGTGCCGGTGCGCAGGTCACTGCCCCAGCGCTCGTGCAGCGGCCCGCCGCGCGAGCTCAGCAGATGCGCAGCCACTGCCAGACCGCCAAGCCCCAGCGCGCCGCGCAGCAAGCGTCGCCGCGAGTGACCGCTAGCACGCAAGGCCCGCGCCGTGCCAGGCTGTTGCGCCAGCGGTGTCAGGGTGCGATTGAGTTGCTGCTGCAAGCTCTGCCAGGCCTGCTGATGACTGGCATCGGCGTCCAGCCAGCTCTGCCACTGACGTTGCGCAGCCTCATCGAAACTGCCCGATGCCCGCCTTGCGTACCATTCAATCGCCTGGCTGACCGCCGGCGGCAACCCGCTCACGGCGCCGCCCGATAACAGGCGGTCAGCCCCTGAACCATGTACTGATGCACGCGGGTGACCGACACACCCAATTCAGCGGCGATCTGCGCATAGGTCAGGCCGTCGAGCTGGCTATAGAGAAAGGCTGCCCGCGCTTTGGACGACAAACCGTCGAGCAGCCGGTCGACCTCCAGCAGCGCCTCCATCACCAGCCAGTGTTCCTGCGGCGATGGCGCGAGCGGATCTGGCTGTTCGGCCAGGGCCTGCAGATACGCCTGCTCGATATCGTTGCGCCGCCAGCGGGCGAAGATCAGCCGCTTTCCGATGGTGCTCAACAGCGCCCGTGGCTCGCGGATGCTCTGCGGGTCGGGCATCTCCACCACCTGAGCGAAGGTCTCGGCGGCCAGATCGGCAGCGTCTTCGCGGCAGCGCAGACGCACGCGCAAACGGTCGAGCAACCAGCTGTGATGGTCGCCGAACAGGCGATGGAGGACTTGCTGACGCGTATCGGCGGGAGGAGCAATCACGGCGGAGATGACCATGGCGAATGACAACTATTCGCAATGGTGGCGATGTTGTAGCGATATTGCAAGGTGAAGCTTGTCTCACCCGGCGCGCAGGAGCGGATTTATCCGCGAAGCCCTTTGTCACCAGATGTGCCTCCCGCAGAGGTATGAAGTGTGCCCCTGTGGGAGGGAACTGCTCACGCCGGATACCTCAGGGCACCTTCACCAACACCGGCTGCTGCATATACAACTCACCAAACAACTGCTTGAGGTTCATCACCTTGGGCAGGTCGTTGACCACGATGTAGCCGTTGTTCGGGTGGGTGGTCAGGTAGTTCTGGTGGTAGTCCTCGGCGGGGTAAAAAGCAGTCAGCGGTTCCAGGCGGGTGACGATGGGCTTGGCATAGACATGGGCAGCGTCGAGCTGCTTGATGTAGTCCTGGGCCACAGCCTTCTGCTCGTCGTTGTGCACAAAGATTGCCGAGCGGTACTGGGTGCCCCGGTCTGGGCCTTGGCGGTCGAGCTGGGTCGGGTTGTGGGCCACGGAGAAGAACACCTGCAGCAGCTTGCCGTAGCTGATTTGCTGCGGGTCGTAGCTGATCTGCACCGCTTCGGCATGCCCGGTGTCGCCGCTGCCGACTTGCTCATAGTGCGCGGTATTGGCGCTGCCGCCGGCATAGCCGGACACCGCCTGGGTAACGCCGTGCAGGTGCTGGAATACCCCCTGCACACCCCAGAAGCAGCCTCCGGCAAACACCGCAGTGGCGGTGGATTGTGAGGTACTCAGGTCATGGGCTGGCGCGGGAATCACTACGGCATCTTCCGCGGCCATTGAGCAGGCGCTGATCTGGATAAAGGCCAGGCCGGCGAGGGCTTGTAAGGTAAAGCGTTTGATCATTCGCATGGTGGTGGTCTCAGCCGAAGGTGAAGGCGTAGGCATGCACGCCGGGGTCGAGGAACTCGATATCGAAGCTGTGTTCGGCGGCGTCGCCGGGCACGCGCAATAACTGGTAGAGGCGCTGTTCGTTCACCGTGCCGTTACCATCGGCATCGATGTCCACTCCGTGGGCCTCGCCCGGAGTTTTGCCGTCGATGCTGACCTTGAAGCGCACCGGCTTGCCGTCGGCAGACGGGCCGAGCACCAGATGCAGGTCGCGGGCCTTGAAGCGGTAGGCGATATGCCCGCCGGCCTGGGCCAACACGGCTTCTTGTTCGTTGATTTGCCATGCGCCGCTCAGGCCCCAGTCGTTGAGCTTGAGGCTGCCTGGCAGGTTGTAGCTGGCCACACGGTCTTGGCGGGCGCCACCGGGCGAGACAAAGTGTTGGGCGCGGTCGTAGCCCAGGTAGGTTTCCGGCGAGCGAATGCCCTGGGTGGCGGCTTGTTGAGCACCGCTGGCAGCGACCTTGACCATGCCGCTGGCAACGTCGTGCTGCCCGGCTTCGCGCAGCAACTGCTGGATGACCCGCTCGGACTCGTCGTAACGGCCCTCGCCAAAGTGGTGGTAACGGATCTTGCCCTGGCCATCGATGAAGTAATGCGCCGGCCAGTATTGATTGTTGAAGCCTTTCCAGATGGCGAAGTCGTTGTCGATGGCCACCGGGTAGGTGATGCCAAGGTCACGGCTGGCTTTTTTGACGTTGTCGATGTCACGCTCGAAGGCGAACTCCGGGGCATGCACGCCAATCACCACCAGACCCTGGTCGCGGTATTTCTCGGCCCAGGCTTTGACGTAGGGCAGGCTGCGCAGGCAGTTGATGCACGAGTAGGTCCAGAAATCGACCAGCACCACTTTGCCTTTCAGTGCTTCGGCGCTCAGCGGCGGTGAGTTGAGCCACTGCACCGCGCCCTCGAGGGCGGGCAGGTTACCTTCCACCGGCAGTTCGCCGCTGTGGCTGTCGGTGGCGCGCATCATCATTGCGCCGTCGTCTTGCTGGCCGGTCAAGCGATCTACCAGATGTTGTTCCAGCCCAGCCGTGGTCGCGGTCGACAAACGGGTCAGCAGGCCGGTGTCGAGCCCCGAAGCAATGGCCGCCACCCCGACCAGCATGACTGCGCCAAGCCCACGGCGCAGCCATTCACCGGCACCCAGGCCGCGCTTCATGGCCTCGAACAGCTTGCCGCCCACCAGCAGGGCCAGGCCCAGCGAGGTGGCGGCACCGGCGGCGTAGGCCAGCAACAGCAGGCTGCTGCCGATGTTGGCGCCTTGCAGCGCGGCGCCGGTGAGTACCAGGCCCAGAATGGGACCAGCGCAGGGCGCCCACAGCAGGCCGGTGGCGATGCCGATCAGCAATGAGGTGCCAGCGCGTGGCTGCTGGTCGTGACCTGCAGCTGCGTTAAGACGATTGCCTGCTGCCACCAGTGGCCGGGTCAGGCGTTCGGCCAGTTGCGGCAGCAGCAGGGTCAGGGCGAACAGGGTGATGAACGCCAGCGCCAGCCAGCGACCATATTGGTTCAGACGCACCACCCAGGCCCCGCCGACCGCCGCCAGGGTAGCGACCAGAGCGAAGGTCAGGGCCATGCCGGCCAGCAATGGCAGGCCATTGCGCAGCAACGGCCGCCCGCCACGGGCAAACACAAAGGGCAGCACTGGCAGGATGCACGGGCTGAGGATGGTCAGCAGGCCGCCCAGGTAGGCGAGTGTCAGCAATAGCATGGGGTTGTCCTCAAGCCGGCGTGAAAGTCATGGCGGCGCCATTGATGCAATAACGCAGACCGGTGGGGCGCGGGCCGTCATCGAACACATGACCCAGGTGGCCGCCGCAGCGCCGGCAATGCACTGAAATGCGCAACATGCCGTAGCTGCGGTCGGTGTGTTGCCCCACGGCGTTGTCCAGCGGTTGCCAGAAACTCGGCCAGCCGGTGTGACTGTCAAACTTGGTGGCGGACGAAAACAGCGGTAACTGGCAACCGGCACAGGCAAAAGTGCCTGCGCGGTGCTCGTTATTGAGCGGGCTGCTGTAAGAGCGTTCGGTGCCTTGCTGGCGCAGGATGCGGTATTGCTCGGCGGTCAGCCGTTGGCGCCACTCAGCGTCGCTATGGCTGACCTCGAAGCTGCCGATGTCGTCATCTGCGCCATTCAGAACCTGACTGTCGGCCAGCCGTGGCAGCACGGCAAAGGCGGTGGCGGCGACCCCGAATGAGCCGGCGCTGAGCAGTAGTTTTCGTCTTGAGAGCATGGTGGTCTCCTGTGCGCTACGGCCAATTTTTTGATGGACTCAGGCTACGCCCCGGCGCTTCGCCAAATCCTCACGCAGAGTTAAACAATTCGTGATAACTGCACGGGCAGCGCTGTGTGAGAATGACCAGCGAATCGATACCGGAGGGGCTAGCGCAATGGAGCAGGTCAAACGCGTGCTGGTGGTGGAAGACGACGAACACATCGCCGAGCTGATCTGCCTGCACCTGCGCGATGAGCGGTTCGAGGTGGTGCACAGCGCCGATGGCGAACAGGGCCTGCGCCTGCTGGAGCAAGGCGGCTGGGACGCCTTGATCCTCGACCTGATGCTGCCTGGGGTCGATGGCCTGGAAATCTGCCGCCGCGCCCGGGCCATGACCCGCTACACGCCGATCATCATCACCAGCGCGCGCTCCAGTGAAATGCACCGCATTCTCGGCCTGGAACTGGGCGCCGACGACTATCTGGCCAAGCCGTTCTCGATGATGGAACTGGTCGCGCGGGTCAAGGCGTTGCTGCGCCGGGTCGAGGCGCTGGCGAACAATCTGCGCCTGGACAGCGGCGGCCTGGAGATCGCCGGTTTACGGATTGATCCGATTACCCGTGAAGCGACCCTTGATGCTCGAAGCCTGGACCTCACGCCACGGGAGTTCGATTTGCTGTACTTTTTCGCCCGTCAGCCGGGCAAGGTGTTCTCGCGCATGGAG
The DNA here is from genome assembly GCF_024129905.1 of Pseudomonas sp. 21LCFQ010. NCBI lineage: Bacteria > Pseudomonadati > Pseudomonadota > Gammaproteobacteria > Pseudomonadales > Pseudomonadaceae > Pseudomonas > Pseudomonas sp. 21LCFQ010. The sequence continues at coordinate 6,908 of NZ_JAMYDZ010000051.1, forward strand.
CTGCTCGATGCTGTGTGGGGCTACAGCCATGACGGCTATGAGCACACGGTCAATACCCACATCAACCGCTTGCGCGCCAAGATCGAAGCCGACCCCGCCAGCCCTGCGCGGATCCTCACCGTTTGGGGGCGCGGTTATAAATTCGCAGCCGCCGGTGACGCCTGATGTTTTCGCTTAGCCTGACCCGCCGCCTGGCACTGGTGTTCGCCGTGCTGCTGCTGGTGTGCAGCGGCACCTCGATCTGGCTGCAAGTGCGCTCCAGCCGCATGCATGAGCTGGAAGTGGTGCAAGGGCTGTCCCGCGACCTGGCCCGCCATATCGCCAGCGATACGCAACTGATGGACGCCAACGGCCTGATGCCCGGCGCGGTGCGCGAGCTGTTCAGCCAATTGATGCTGGTCAACCCCAGCGTTGAGGTGTACCTGCTGGACATCGACGGGCGCATCATCGGCGACGCCGCGCCCCGCGACCGTTTGCTGCGCGACCAGGTCGATCTGGCACCGATCAAGCGCTTCATCGCCGGTGAGCCGCTGCCGATCGTTGGTGATGACCCGCGCAGCCTCGATGCCCGCAAGGTGTTCAGCGTTGCGCCGCTGATGGTCGCCGGTCAGCGGGCCGGCTTTCTCTACGTGGTGCTGCTCGGTGAAGCGCATGACCGGTTTGCCGCCCGAGGTGCCACCAGCGAGGCCTTGAGCACGGCGGTGTGGGCCATCGGCCTGATCGCCGCGCTGTGTCTGCTGGCCGGTCTTGCCGCATTCGCCTGGATCACCCGGCCGTTGCGCCGCCTGACCACTGCGCTGGAACGCTTCGATATCGACGCCAGCGCCGAGCCGCCAGCCGTGCCCGAAGCGCGCCCGCGCAACGATGAAATCGGCGCTCTGGAGCGTACCTTTGCGCAGATGCAACAGCGCCTGGCCGAACAGCTGCGTGCCCTCAATCGCCAGGAACAGGAACGCCGCGAACTGGTGGCCAATATCTCCCACGACCTGCGCACCCCGCTGGCTTCACTGCATGGCTACCTGGAAGTGTTGTCGGTTAAAGGTGAACGCCTGAGCCCGCAAGAACGCCGCCGCTACCTGGGCATCGCCCTGGACCAGAGCCACAAGGTCGGCGGCCTGGCCCAGGCGTTGCTGGAACTGGTGCGTCTGGAACACGGCTTCGTCAAACCGGTGATCGAACGCTTCTCGGCAGCGGACTTGCTGCAGGACGTATTGCAGAAATTCGAACTCACTGCTGCGACCAAGGGCATCACCCTGGAGGCCAAGATGCCCCGCAGTGTGCCGGACGTGTATGCCGACCTGGGCCTGATCGAGCGGGTGCTGACCAACCTGCTCGACAACGCCCTGCGCCATACCCCGCAAGGTGGCAGCGTAACCCTGCAACTGGAGCCTGCTGCCGAGCACCTGAACATCATCGTTGCCGACAGCGGCCCAGGGATTGCGCCGGCGCTACGCGAGGGGCTGTTTCTGCGCCCGTTTACCATCGGCGGTGCGCGGCGTGATGGCGGCCTGGGGTTGCGGATCGTCTATCAGATTCTGCAACTGCATGGCGCCGGGATCGAACTGCTGGATGTCCCGGGGCAGGGCGCGGTGTTTCGTTTCGGCTTGAGCCTGCGCGGCTAGCCGTGCGCGGCGGGTCAATGCACCCGGGTACTTACCACTTCACCGGTGGCGGCATCTTCCAGCCAGATTTCCAGCCGGCTGACGCCCACGTACTTGGAGCGGGCAATGACCTTCTGGCCCGCTTTGGCGTTGAATTTCAGGTCGGTGAACATGAAGTGCAGCGGCAGCCGGTATTCCAGCTGGATGGTGTAAGTCCCAGGTTGCAGCACGGCACGTTGCGGAGAGTCGTTCTTGTAGTAGTAGGTGGAGAAGGGGATGTTGCCGACCTTCTTGTCGTTGATTCTGATGATGTTCAGATTCGGCCGATCATCCAGAAGGCTGCGCTGCTCGCGGGTGGCCCAGGTCTCGGTTTCGAGCACGGTGTAACGCGACTCGTCGACCGGTTTGTCACCCTCGACATTGGAGTAGTCGGGCATCTGCGCGCAGCCATGCAAAAACAGCAGCGCCAGAACTGGCAGAACGATTTTTTTCATCTTTTAGAACCTGTTATCACCCGGAAAGATTTGCACGATTGCCGTGCCAGGGTGGGGCGGCGCTGTGCAGAACCTGAGCCCTGCGTGGCATCGTCGTCGGCCTTCGACCTGCCAGGGCGAGGTTGGTTCATGCACGCCGCATCAGATGACTCAGACCACCATCACCACCTGCCGGGCCATGGCATAGCGGTTTTTGCCGTCGCTCTTGGCGTCATACAGCGCCTGGTCGGCGCGATGCATCAGGCTCAGCAGCGATTCTTGCGGCTGGTGATCGGCCAGGCCGATGCTGATCGATAGGGACAGGCCACACACCTGAGCCGAGTTGACCGCCGCGACAATGGTGCGGGCCAGTTCCTGCGCCTGCGCGGCATTCGCGACGTGCGCGGCCACGGCAAACTCTTCGCCGCCCATGCGTGCGTAGTTATGGCCATGGCTATGCTCGCGCAGGATTGCGGCCACCGCGATCAGCACCTGATCGCCCACGTCATGGCCGAAGCCGTCATTGACCTTCTTGAAGTCGTCGATATCGAGCATCAGGAAAAACAGCGGTGCGGCGCTCGTTGCGTCTGTCAGGGTCGTGCCGAGGCGGTCCATGAACGCCCGGCGGTTGGGCAGCCCGGTCAAGGTGTCCTTGTAGGCCATTTGACATCCTCCCCGGCCTGAAGACCAGAGATTCCTACGGCGCTCAGGCGCGGCATCGAGCCGCCCCCAAGTCGCTTCGGTGGGTTCCTGCTGCTGGCGCCATGACCTCTGCGCTCACTTCACAGGCTAACCGGGCGTGTCCCGCCCTTAGTACATTGATCGCCCCGACCACATCGGCGTTGCCTTCAAAACCACA
>NZ_JAMYDZ010000052.1:0-7426 GCF_024129905.1 Pseudomonas sp. 21LCFQ010
GCCTGTGAAGTGAGCGCAGAGGTCATGGCGCCAGCAGCAGGAACCCACCGAAGCGACTTGGGGGCGGCTCGATGCCGCGCCTGAGCGCCGTAGGAATCTCCGGCCTTCAGGCCGGGGAGGATGTCAAGAAAAAGCACGCAGGTTTAACTGCGTGCTTCAAAGCGTTAAATAGCGAGCTTGACTTGCAGCGTGATTACGAAAGGGATCCAGGCAAGAGTTTTAACTATCCCCGTCGACTACAAACCCCCGGTAAATGGCTCCCTTGCTGCCAGACGACGTTCATAACCTTCCGTGCCTTATCTATCGGCAGGCAGGTATTGCACTGGACACCTGGACATTCAGCGTTTCAGGCGAAAGACATGGGGTGCGTATCAGTGGTCCGTTGATTCTGGACGATGTGGCCGCTTGTATTCACGCGTCGGAGCGAGGCATTGGGTTGTTCATGCTTCCTCGATCTCTCGGTGCTCGACAAATAAACGCGGGAACGCTTGAAGTTGTTCTGGACAGTTTCTCAACAAACTTTCCCGGATTAGCGCTCTACTATCCGAGTCTGCAACAGGTGTTGCCTAAACTTCGCGCATTCATCGACCATGTATTGGCGGGTAGATCGTAATGGGGGCGTGTGATCAATGTTTTGTAGCTGACGTTAATTAACGGTTCACTCGCTCGAATCGCGCGCATGGCGTGTTTGGCCGTTTGCTTAACGACATCAGCTACGCCGTGGCGTCTTTCGTAGCTGATGTCATATCAATGATTTCTGATCAGGTCTTACTTTTTGGCCGCGTCTCTTGCGGCTTGCAACCATTGATCAAATTCACTGCGATGTTCAGCGATCCATTCTTGGGCATGACGACGGATATCAGCAGGCTTGTTCTCACCTTGCTGCATTTTCATGTTTTGCGCGCTTTCATCTGCAGCGTTGATGTGCACGCGTTTGAAGAACGCCAGCGCCGCAGGGTTTCTCTCGGCAAATTTACGGTTTAGCGTCGAGTAGGCATTATCAATGATGAATCCCAGATTCCTGCCTTCGTACGAGGTATTCCCTTGCGTTCCATTTGGCAAGTCGGTTTTCGGGACCTCGAGCCAGACCACGTCCTTGCCTTCCACGAGTACGTTGGAGATCCACTGCGGCACCCATGTGTAATAAAGGACAGGCTTGCCGGCGTTGTAGCGGGCGATCGTGTCAGCCATCAATGCAAAGTAGGAACCCTGATTGACATTGACCGTTTTTTTCAGGTCATACGCCTTCATATGGTGAGCAATGATCAGCTCACAGCCCCAGCCGGGGTTGCAGCCGGTTAAATCGGCTTTGCCATCGCCATCGGTGTCGAACAGTTTGGCAATGTCTGGCTTTTTAAGATCGTTGACCGATTTTATGTTGTAAGCGTCTGCGGTTTTCTTGTCGATCATGTAGCCTTGCAGGATCCCCTCCATGAAAATACCGGCTTTTACCATGTTCTCATCACCACCCGCTTTCTTGTAAAAGCTGGCGTGAAGATTCTCTACCATCTGTACGGTGAAATCGGCGTCTCCATAGGCCACTGCTAATATCATCGTGGCGTACTCGGTTTCCTTGGGTTCCTGAACGTTGTAGCCAAGTTCTTTGAGCCCGGCGATGGCAATCTCGCCGCGGAAACGTTCTTCGGCAATGGTAGGGAATGCACCGGTGACCTTCACCCCCTCACCGGGTTTTTCTGTAGATGCATGGCCAGATATTGAGGCCGCGGCAAGTACAAGTACTGAGGTGCATTGAATGAGCGTGCGAGAAAAACTGGACTGATACTTCATGGCATACCTTCTTCTGGTTATTGTGTTCAAGTACGGCAGATTTAAAGTGTCGAGTGTATTTCTTATGCTAAAGCAGCCTCTTGGTGTTGTACGATGCAGAGTGCGAATCAGGTGTGGCAGTGTATTCATGTACACCCGTGTTTATTGTCAGTAACAGGTTAGTGCAGAAGCAGAATGTCAGAAGGACGCTACAGGCTCCCCGAAGATACCCTCCTCTGGCACAACGCCCAAACCGAATCCCTGCGGGACTTTGATATGACCATCTTCGACTCGGATGCCATTTTTCTGGTCGAAGTTACCTTCGATCATTGGCGCTGCAATCCAGACACCGTCCAGCAGCTCAGGAGCGACGGTCGCGCCGATTTGCGTGCAAGCGGCAGCTATGAGGTCGCCGCCCCAGGCGTCGTCGCAGGTATGAGGCAGGTTGCGCGCGGCACAAATATCACGGAATGCCCGCATCGGGTGCAGACCACCCAGCGCAGTCACTTTCATTCCGAAACCGTCGACCAGACCGGTTCCTGCCACAGTGATTGCCGTGTTGATGCTGGTACAGCTTTCATCCATGTACATCGCATGGCTGATTTGCGAGCGGATTTTCTGGAAGTCTTCGATGCTTTCGCATGGCTGTTCGAGGATGAAAGGCACATGCGCGCACTCACGACAGAGCCTTAACGTATCTCGGGTAGTAAGGCCACGATTGGCGTCGACAGCGAGCTTGATTCGCGAACGCCCTACGGCCTCCCACACCTTGTTGATAGCAGCGATGTCCTCCTCGATGGGCCTGCCTCCGAGTTTAATTTGCAAACGGGGATAACCCTGATCACGTTTTTCGATTGCCAGGCGAACCGATTCGTCAGGGTCGCTGATACCGACAACTGAATAGGAGGGTACGCGATCGGTGAGGGCGCCCCCTAGAAGCTCGCAAACGCTGAGCTTTAAATGTTTGCCCAGTAGATCATGCGCAGCAAGATCAATAGCTGCTTTTGCATAGCTGTGGCCTTTGAGTAATTTATCCATGCGACGGTGAAGCGGGACGGGCAGCAGCTCAGTGCCGATGAGCCCTTTCGCCATTTCTGTCAGGGCTGCTATGGCGCCCAGCGAATGTGACTCGGCGAAGATCGGGCCGACCGGGCAGGTCTCTCCCCAGCCAATCAGTCCATTGTCGGATACAACTTTGACCAGTGTCGTTGTTAACGAATAGATCACTCGGCCGGCCATGGTATAGGGGCCATCCACAACGGGCAATTCATGTGTGTAAATATGGATACTTGCGATTTTCATTGTTCAACCTCTGGGATGATTAAAACCAGCTTGCCGATGTGGGTCTTGGTCAAGAAGTCTTGTTGCGCCTGATGAATTTCATTTAACGGATAGGTTTTGGCAACGACAGGGCGTATTTCGCCAGACTCGACATATGACACGAGATTAGTAAAGACTTCATCCTCTTGAAATGTGCAGCCATAAAGCGTGAGGTCCTTCAAGTACAGGGTTCGAAGGTCTATCTCGGTGATGGGGCCAGCAATGGCTCCGGCAATAGCGTAACGGCCTCCTGGTCGCAGAACACGTAAAAGTGTTGGCCATTCGTTTCCGCCAACCACATCTATTACGACGTCTACAGCATGCTCGCCTAATGCCGAGATCAAGTCAGTATTGCGATCAATGATGCGGTCAGCCCCCAGTGCCTTAACGTCAGAAGCCTTGGCAGCTGAGCATTGTGCGATAACGGTTGCGCCGCGTCGTTTGGCTAATTGAACGGCCGCTGACCCCACCCCTCCTGAGGCCCCGGTAACCAGAACGGTTTCTTTAGCTACCTTGGCCCGGTGCAACATGTTTTCTGCCGTTGAATATGAACAGGGGATCGAGGCGAGCTCGGCGTCGCTCCAGTCGCATTCCACCTTGAGTGTCTCTTTTGAGGGCGCCACAGCAAACTGGGCAAAGCCACCGTCACACTCGCTGCCAAATGTCCAACACTCATAAGGCCTGTGGTCAACATAGGTACGCAAAAGATTGCTGACGATAACACGCTCGCCTATACGAGAAGCCGCTATCCCTTGACCGACGGCCACAATATACCCGCAGCAGTCGGCGCCTTGAATTCGCGGAAACTCAAGCGCTGAACCCGACCATGAGGCATCGTCGCCGTTCACACTTTCGAAGCCGGTAGCGCCCCCGGACCCGGTATCGCTGGTGATGGATTTGGAATACCAACCTATCCGGGTATTAATATCTGTATTGTTCACAGCGGAGGCGCGCACATTAATCAGTACCTCTCCGGCGCCAGGTTGTGGCACAGGAACATCTGTCCTGTATTCCAGTTGCTCAATCCCGCCAAGGCCATTGAGTAAGACTGCATGCATCGTGGTGGGTAGGAGGGTTGACATAAAATCTCCAGAGAATTGAGTTGTTTAACAAAGTGCTTTGATTTTACGGGGTCACACGCCGCACCGAGCGTTAACAAAAAGTGAGGCAGGGCTGAGTGTGGTGAGCATCGTAGTGCGCTGTTTTTAAGCACCTTGGACGCGTCAGGTCCGATCGGATTTTTCAAGAGTCGTTGATGTTTTCTCGCTATCCTAGGGTGATGTCGCCGACCGTGAAAATCGATATTTTATATAGGCTAATCATGACCTGCTGTTATGGGTTGCCGGAGGTTTTCGCTGAGGTGAGGGAGTCAGTGCGGGCCATAACGTATTGCTCTGGGAACACGATGTCGCAGACCTATAACCCTGGGTTATCAATAGCCCGCAGTAAAAGTTTCTGTTTCGATATTTGCATGGCTATTAACATTCCGCCACGCTCAGGCGCATACATTGCTGGGTTCTGTATAAAAAGTCTTGCCGTGGCGCGAGGTGTCACCAGGGTCGACATAAGCCAGAGGCGGTCTATAAGTGATTGTTGTGACTTGCCATAAATAAAAAATTGGGGCCTGCATGAATATCAAGCAAAAGCTGACGGGGGCGTTCGCGATCATCGCATGCCTGCCCATTATTGTTGTGGCAAGTGTGGTCGTCGTTAATCTGCGTAGCGAAGCGACGCAAAGCTTTTTCGATCACAGTGGGCGCGAAATAGGCCAGATCGAGAACGCTATGCAGTTGTTCTTCGAAAGTATTAGCCAGAACATCGATTATCTTTCCTCTGATCCATTGATTGCCACTGCAGGTGTTGGCCTCAAAAGTTCTTTGACCCCTGAACTGGCGAGCCTGCCTGAGTCTGACGCGGGCAAGAGCATCATTGCGCTGTTTGATCGCGTAGCGAAAAGCCACCCGTCTTACTCCTATATCTCTTACGGTTTGGCCAACGGCAGTTACGCGTTCTGGCCCGACGGGCAGAGCCTCGGCACCCACTACGATCCTCGTGTCCGTCCTTGGTACAAAACGGCATTGGAAAACCCGGGCAAAACAGTGCGCACCGATGCCTATTATTGGGCCGCCGATGACGCAGTGATGATTGCGACGGTACGCGCCATCCCTAATAGTCTGGGTAATCCGGGCGGGGTGATGAGCATTGATGTGACGCTCAAGCAACTGACCAACATCGTCAAACAGATCAAGCTGGGTCAGACTGGTTACCTGATGCTGGTGGAGGATAACGGCAACGTGCTTGTCGATCCCAGGCAGCCTGAGAATAACTTCAAGAAGCTTGGTGAGCTGGGGAGCGGGCTTAATGAGCTGGCCAAGATATCAAAAGGTCTGACTGCGGTAGAGATCAATGGTGAGCGTTATATGGCCAATGTCTATCCTGCTGAAAAGCTTGGCTGGACGTTTATCGGCCTGATCAAACAGGACGAAGTCATGGCCGCAGCCAATGAACTGACCTGGCTGATCGGTATTATCACTGCTGTGCTGGCGGTGGTCTTTGCGGGGCTGGGAGCGACTTTCGCCAGTTTCATCGTCCGCCCGATCCGTGGTGTCTCGAGCGGTCTGGAGGGCATTGCTCAAGGCGAAGGCGATTTGACCGTAACTCTGGCCGTGCGTGGCAACGATGAGACGGCCCAATTGGCTGGCTGGTTCAACCAGTTTCTGGACGCTATCCGCAGCTTGATCCAGCATATATCCAGAGCCGCCAGTAGTATCCTTGTAGCCTCGCATAGCGCTACTCAAGTTTCAGGCAATATGTCGCAGGCCGCGAGCCGCCAGCGTGAAGCGGTGGATATGGTGTCCACCGCTTTCCATGAAATGGTCGCCACAGCAAACGAAGTCGCGCGCTCTTGCAGCCAGGCTGCTGAGTCGGCAGATACGAGTCAGCAGCAGGCACGCGATGGCCAGCGGCAGATAGATGATGCGGTGGAAAGTGTGGATCGCCTTAGCCAGGAAATTTCCCGTTCTGCGCAGGATATGACGCAGTTGGAGAAAGACAGTAATGACATCCAGTCAATCCTGAACACCATTCGTTCGATTGCCGAGCAAACCAATTTGCTTGCCCTTAACGCGGCCATCGAAGCAGCGCGTGCGGGTGAGCAGGGTCGCGGCTTTGCCGTCGTTGCTGACGAGGTCAGGGCCTTGGCAAAACGTACCGCAGACTCTACTGCCGAGATCGACGGCTTATTGGGCAATCTGGCCCGCCGCACTGCTTCAGTGGCTCAACAGATGCATTCTAGCCTTGAGGTCTCTGAGCAGTCGGTGAGCAAGATCGGCCAAGCCCGTATCAGCTTTGGCCAGATTCGCCAATCAGTAGACGTCATCCGTGACATGAATACCCAGATCGCTACCGCCGCAGAAGAGCAGCATCAAGTGGCTGAAGACATCAATCGGCATATCAGCCAGATTCATGGCGATGCACAAACGATTGTTGAGCTGGCGCAATCGGCGCGCATTGACTCTCAAAGCCTGGCGTCGCTATCCAGCGAACTGGACGGGTTGGTACAGAAGTTCCGGACCTGATGGTGAGTTTTGGAATGACTGATCTTGCTGATCCGCTCAGGTGGACTACGCGCGCTGGCAGCCATTACCAAGCTGGCGCGAAAAGCCCCTTCCTTCAGGTGGGGGATGAAAGCGCCACCGCGAAGCGCTCATAGGGGTTAACATCCATAAAACCGCCCCTATTCTGTGTTTCATGACTGAAATGAAAGTGACCAAAACCCTCAAGATTCGAGTGCGAGACAAGCACGCAGCGCAGCTGCGTGAAGCGTCTCGTGCTGTGAATTTTGTATGGAACTACGTAAACGAGTTGAGTAGTCGCTTGATTCGTGAGCGTGGTCGTTTTCTGTCGGCATTCGACATTCACAAGTACACCAACGGGGCTGGTAAGGATCTGGGACTGCACAGCCAATCGGTGCAGGCTGTTGCCGACGAATATGTCACACGGCGCAAGCAGTTCAAAAAGCGCCAGCTCCGCTGGCGCTGCTCGGGCGGCGCTCGGCGCAGCCTGGGCTGGGTGCCCCTCAAGGCCGGCGCTGCTGTCTGGAAAAACGGCCAGGTCGTCTTCAACAAACAGCACTTCAAGGTCTGGGACAGCTACGGCCTGGCGGGTTTTAAATTCAGATCCGGTAGCTTCAACGAGGACAGCCGTGGACGTTGGTATTTCAACGTCGTGGTCGAGGTCGACCGGCAGTTATCGCCAGGCCAGGACGCGGTGGGTATCGACCTCGGACTGAAAACCACGGCCACCTGCAGCGACGGTGATCGCCTTGAAAGCGGCAGGT
>NZ_JAMYDZ010000053.1:0-6652 GCF_024129905.1 Pseudomonas sp. 21LCFQ010
GTCCCGTGCTTTTCGAGGCTTTTGAAGCCGACGTCGTCATAGTCGAACGTCAGACCCAGGCTGAATTTTTTGTTAACTGCATGAAGGACAGACATCGAGGATTCGACGATTTCCGGGCCGATACCATCGCAGGGAAGAACAAGAATACGCATCACAATCTCCTAACTTTTTTATTCGAAGCTAAGGCAGGCCGCAGGGTTGCCCGAGAATTTCTGTACCCCGTAATTACGAAGTACAATGATGTCAAGGCGGTTGCCTGGCCTTCACCTTCTGACGACTGAATCGCGTTTTCGGTGCCCGGTCGTCAAAAATTCGCCCTGACAGATTGCATTTTATTGCATCAATATCCAGATTATGCAACCTTTGTTTTCACAAATTGCTTTTGCCCCTACCAGCTGGAGTGCTTATGTCTTTCAAAACGACTGATCTGTGTGATGAATTTGGCGACAAGGCGCGGGTACTGGCACCCCTATTCCAGGATCTGGGTGGCAGGAAGGATTTCACCGGAGAGGCGGTGACCGTTAAGTGCTTCGAAGACAACTCTCGTATCAAGGAACTGAGCGCGGAATCCGGAGTGGGTAAGGTTCTGGTGGTGGACGGCGGGGCAAGCGATCGCTGCGCGTTGCTGGGCGACATCATTGCTGAAGATTTAGTGAAGAATGGTTGGGCAGGGGTGCTTATCTACGGCTACGTCCGTGATCGGGCCGTGCTTGAAAAGCTTCCGATTGCGATCAAAGCCCTGGGGGGGTCACCGCGCAAGTCGGTCAAGCGTTCCGAGGGGCAAGTGGGCGATCCGGTGACCTTTGCAGGGCAGACAATCGCCAATGGTGATCGTCTATATGGGGACGACGATGGCGTGGTGATTCTCAACGAATCTGTGCCTGCGATTTAAGTCGCTATCGAAGCCTCAATGATTTTTTGTTGTGCTAACTCATGCGGGGTTTCCTTGGCTGTCTTCAGGCGACCAACGATTTCCAGGTGGGGGCGTAGAAAAACAAAAAAATACTAAACCAACGGCTTTTTGTTGCGGCATGGCCTTTTTACAAAATCGCCGTAATAAGAACGAAAAAACGGTCTATTTCATGAAAAGCAAGCGTATCTTCCTCATCCATGCTACATCGGTCGCCATTGAGCCCATCAATCAGGCATTCGCAAAGTTGTGGCCCGAAGCGCAATTGGCGAACCTGCTGGAGGATTCGCTCTCCAGAGATCTTGCAGCCGCAGGACGTATTACCGAAGATCTGAAATCAAGATTTTTGGCGTTGGCGCGCTATGCCGTTCAGGCAGGTGCCGATGGAATTCTGTTTACCTGCTCTGCATTTGGCGACGCGATCGATCTGTGTAAAAGCGAGCTTTCTATTCCTGTACTCAAGCCGAATGAGGCCATGATTACCGAGGCCATCTCCCAAGCTTCTCGAATTGCGATTGTGGCGACTTTTCCACCGGCTATTGAATCCATGGCCGAAGAGTTTACTCAGGCCGCCAGTAGAGCGGGGCGTGCCCTCGAACTGACGAGTTTCACCTGCCCAAAGGCGTTGGAGGCTTTGCATACAGGGGATTCTGAACATCACGACAAGCTGATTGGCGAACTGATGGGTCGTATCGAGGATCAGGATCTGATTTGCTTTGCGCAGTTTTCGATGGTGACTGCTGTCGCCGAGGCAAGAAAATCAACGGCTCTGAGTATTCTTACAACACCTGACAGTGCGGTACTCAAGCTCCGCGCTTGCCTGGAAGCCTGAGTCATCGTTGGTCTATTTTGAGATGGTAAGTACATGCTCAATTTCAATGCGCATTTAGGTTTCCAGTTTACGGAAAAGCCTTTCCTCAAGCGGTTCGAAGCGGCCGCCTCAGCGGGATTTTCGGCGGTCGAGTTTCCCATACCTTATGACCATGAGCCCTCGGTGCTTTTTGACTTGCTGCAAGAACACCAGTTGTCGATGGTGCAGTTCGCCGCTCCCGTTGGGTTAACCAAGGGACTGGCAGCTGCGACTTCGCGAGATGCCGAATTCAGGGGCGGGCTGGTCAAGGCTGTGGAGTATGCGAATCGCCTCCAGTGCTGCAATGTTCATTTGATGTCCGGGATGACCATCGCCGGTGCACTGTGTACCGATGGCCAAACCTATCTGGACAATCTTCACTACGCCGTTGATTACCTGGCGGATCATGGAATTAAAGGCCTCATTGAGGTCATCAGCGCTACCGAGATGCCTGGGTATTACCTCTGCAACTTCGACTTAGCAGAGCCTGTGCTCGAAGCTATCCCTGAGCTAGGGTTGATCATGGATGTGTACCATGCACAGCTTGTTTCAGGTGATGGATTGGGCCTCCTGAAACACTGGATTGATCGGATTCATCACGTCCAGGTAGCAGATTGGCCCGGAAGGCATGAGCCTGGTACCGGACGCCTGAAATTTGCTCAAGTCTTCAGCTTCCTACAGCGCGTCGGTTATGAGGGTTGGATAGGTTGCGAGTATCGTCCGCTCATCGCGACGAATGAGGGGTTGAGCTGGCTCAATCAATGGGGCGTCATTCCAAAAAGCAGCCTGCGTTCTCCAAAGGAGAACAGCTTTTAGGTAGGCATAAATGCAAATTTATTCTTGATGAGGCGCTGCAAGATTTATCGTCTCGTGTTACCAACTGTTTTTTGGATTTTGATCATCAAATCCCCCTCGGAGGATGAATTTCACGCAAAAATCGTTGCCCTTTTACGAATTGTACATCATTGCTTTGCAAAACAATATTGGGTGGCGTTTAGTAGGCTCAGTAGCCAAATGGCTCGCAAGTCGTACTCCCAACAAAAAACAAAACAGGAGTGTTCGTATGTCTAAGCGCATTGCTTATGTGACTGCTGGTATGGGTGGTTTAGGGACTGCCGTGTGTCAGCGTCTCGCCAAAGACGGCTTTACCGTCGTGGTGGGCTGCGGCCCAAATTCACTTCGCAAAACTGCGTGGCTCGCTGAGCAGAAGAAACTCGGGTTCAGCTTCATTGCTTCTGAGGGTAATGTCGCTGACTGGGAGTCCTCGAAACTCGCTTTTGAAAAAATCACCAAAGATGTTGGCCCGATTGATGTGCTCGTCAACAATGCGGGCACTGCGGTCAATGTAGTATTTCGAGACATGCAACCAGGCGATTGGCAGACCGTCATCGATACCAACCTCAACTCACTTTTCAATGTGACCAAGCAAGTTATCGATGGAATGGTTTCTCGTGGTTGGGGCCGAGTTATCAACATTTCTTCCGTCAATGCTCAGTTGGGGCAAGTAGGCCAGGTTAATTATTCCACGGCTAAATCAGCGATTCGAGGTTTTACACGCGCTTTGGCTAAAGAAGTTGGTTCTCGCGGTGTGACCGTAAACACGGTCTCTCCTGGTTACGTCGCCACCTCGAAGCTCAAGTCAACCACCACCGTGGATGCCATGGATCGCATCATCAAGGAGATTCCGTCTCGGCGCCTGGGCAATCCGGAAGAGATCGCTGCGATCTGTTCCTGGCTGGCATCGGATGAGTCGGGTTACGCCAATGGTGCTGATTTTTCAATTAATGGCGGCTTGCACATGAGTTGACCTCCACTGGCTCGGTACGAAATGACTTAACACTGCTGTAGCCAACGCATTCTCGACAGCGCATGAGCGCTAAATCATAAAAACAATTGTATTTTAATCGAGGACATACAAATGCTGTCTTTGCTTGGTTACGGCATGATCGTGACCTTTATGGCGTTGATCATGACCAAGCGGCTTTCACCCTTGGTCGCCCTCACAATTACTCCGATCGTCTTTGCCTTGATCGGAGGTTTTGGCCCTGATATGGGCGTCATGATGATTGATGGCCTGAAGAAGGTTGCTCCCACAGCGATCATGGTGATGTTCGCCATCCTGTATTTCGGCATGATGTTCGACACAGGATTGTTCGACCCGATTATTCGAACCTTCTTGAAAATCATCAAGGGCGATCCGGTTAAGGCTGTGATCTTCTCCACGCTTCTGGCGGGCATGGTTTCGCTGGATGGTGATGGTTCAACGACCTACATGATCACCGTCACTGCCATGTTGCCCTTGTTCAAGCGGCTGAAGCTCAATCCGCTTGCGCTGACGTGTGTCGTGATCCTGGCTGCCAGTGTGACAAACCTTCTTCCTTGGGGCGGCCCATTGGCCAGGGCTGCGGCCTCGCTGCAGGTTGAAACGTCGGATCTGTTTCTCCCCATTATCCCGTCGATGGTCATAGGGTTTCTGGGAGTAATGGCGCTTGCTTACTTCATTGGTGTTCGTGAGCGCAGCCGTCTGGGCAAGCTCGTACTGCCTCATGACGCTGAAACGATTTCCTATGACGATGACGTCACAGGTTTGCCCTCCATGTCGCAGGAAGATGAAGATCTGCGTCGCCCGAAACTGTTTTGGCTTAACGCGCTGCTCACAGTGGGCTTAATGACTGCACTGGTAATGGAACTGCTGCCGCTTGCTGTTCTGTTCATGGTGGCGTTCTCTGTCGGTCTGGTGATCAACTACCCCAATATGGCGGATCAGCGTCGTCGCATTGCAGCCCACGCACCCACTGCGCTGAACCAGATCGCGATTTTCCTTGCAGCGGGTATCCTGGCAGGCATTTTGTCTGGCACGGGTATGGTGAACGCGATGTCGGCAAGTTTCTTGGCCATGCTTCCAGATACGTGGGGGCCCTACATGGCGCCGATCACCGCACTGGCAAGTATTCCAGGCACCTTCTTCATGTCTAATGATGCGTTCTACTACGGCGTTCTTCCGGTATTGGCCAAGGCTGCGGAAGTGTACGGCATTACCCATGCCGAGATTGGCCGCGCCTCTCTGGTTGGTCAGCCTGTCCACTTGCTCAGCCCTCTTGTGGCCTCTACATACCTGCTTTGTGGCTTGGCAGGGGTTGAGTTCAGTGACCACCAGAAGTACACCATGAAGTGGGCTTTTGCTCTCAGCTTCCTGATCATGGCAGCGATGGTAGGCTTCGGCGCGTTCTCGATCGTTCCAGGTCATTAAGGCGATGCTTAACCAAAAACCCGCTTTGGCGGGTTTTTTTATGTGTTTTCAACATGTACGTTCCGGTCACGACGTGTGGAGGTTTGGGTGCTTCTCCTTTCAATCATCTCAGGGGTGATGCCTGACTGACATTCCTGCCGCGACCGTCATTGGCCCAATGGCCCATGTGTTACGTGTATAGAGTAGGGTGTGGTGCGGTGATGGCTTTGTCGTTTTGTGTACAGGAGCACTGAGGGCAAGGTGTCCCAGCAGCGTGTTGAAGAACATGAGGTGTGTTATTTTGACTCGGAGCGTGTACAGCGACGTGCCAGCACCATCCTCCTTCGATAATCGGTTTTTATGAATCCAGCAGAATCGACTCTTGATCAACAATTGGCAGGTGCCCCGACCAATATGAAGCCCAAGATCAAAAAAGACCTCGCCGAGCAATTGGCTCCCAAAATCATCGATATGGCTAGAGCGAGGTCGATGCGTGCGGGCGACCCGCTTCGTGAGGAGTCTTTTGCTAAGGAGTTGGGCGTTTCGCGCTCTCCAATTCGTCGCGGTTTTGCGCTGTTGGCTCAATTGGGGCTGGCCATCCAAGAGCCGAATCGCGGCTATTTCTTGACAGCTGATGCGCGAGGGATAGATAGCCGCAAACTCCCGTTGGAGGTTGACCCTTTCGAGGACTTTTACCTGCGGGTTGTGGACGACGTGCTGCGGGGAGACATCCCAACGACTTTTTTCGAAGCAGAGTTGATTCGCAAGTATGAGGTGCCCAGGGGGCAGCTCATGAAGGTACTCAACCGTCTGGCCAATGAGGCGATGATCGAGCGCAAGCCGGGGCAGGGTTGGGAGATCAACAGCTTTTTGCATGACTCCAAGGCCCACATTCAAAGCTATCGATTTCGTATGGCAATCGAACCTGCTGCACTACTTGAGCCTGGCTACGAGGTGGATAAAGCCGCCTTTGCCAAAGCCCGAAAAACGCAACAGAAAATGCTGGAAGGCGACATTTTCAGCTTGTCGCGATCGCAGTTATTTCAGGTGGGGTCGCAACTCCATGAGCTTATTGTGCGTTGCTCTGGAAATGCGTTTTTTCTTGAGGCGATCCGTCGACAGAACCAATTGCGTCGATTCATGGCCTACAAGGCCAACGTCGATCGGCCGCGCTTGATCAATCAATGTAAAGAACATATCCATCTACTGGATCTCATTGAAAGTGGCCAGAGAGAAGCTGCTGCAGAGTTCTTGCGTACCCACCTGGACGTCGTCGGGCGTCAAAAAACGGACAAGGAAGCCAAGGATGAGCTGGACTACCAGCGCAACCTTGAAGTTTTTGACGCCAGTTAATTTGCGCTATTGAGCATCAAGGACGTCGCCTAAACGCGATTGTGGTGGCTGGTATGCGTCCACATAAAGGTTGCATTTATTGTATATTGATGCAATAAAGTGCAATAATTCTACTGGGAAAAGAGAGCGGCCCGCTCGTGTGATCAAGGCCGAGAGCGTCAGAATGAAATTTTCGCTTCTTCAAAATTGTACATTACGGCAACGATATACATTAAACGCTTGATCCCATGGCCACCAGGCTCACTAATCAGCTCAAACAATAAGAAAGGGGTTTGCGATGCGTATTTTGGTACTCCCTTGTGATGGCATT
>NZ_JAMYDZ010000054.1:0-5019 GCF_024129905.1 Pseudomonas sp. 21LCFQ010
TGCGCCCGTGAGGGCAGATAACCAAGGCGTTGCCTTGGTTATCTAATAATCAGCGGCTGAAAATCGGGCCTTTCGGCATCCTCAAGCCGTCCATTTCCGGCTGATGGGCAACTTGTTCGGAGTTTCCCTAAAATCCGCCCGATCCGCACTGACGCAGAGTATCAAGCGGCTCTCAAGGAGATATCGCCTCTATTCGATAACGAACCAGAGCCTGGCACACCGTAAGGCGACGCGTTCGAGGTCATGATCACGCTGATTGAAGCCTATGAAGCCAAGCACTTTCCGGTTGATTTACCGGACCCGATTGAGGCGATCAAATTGCGCATGGAGCAGTCAGGGCTGACCGTAGCCGACCACGTCCCTGCCATCGGCAGAACCAATCGGGTCAACGAGGTGCTTAACCGAACACGCTCACTGGCATTGCCCATGATCTGGAAGCTGCACAGATCTCGTGTGGGAGATCGCCCGCCGCCTCGGCGCCGCGCTGTCGCGCAGCAAACACAGACCTCGTAGGACCGGCTTTAGCCGGGAAGCCTTCGCGGCTAAAGCCGCTCCTACGGGATATCCATTAAAAATCAATAGTTTGCATTTTGTTTGATGAGAGTGGCCGGCCAGCGCTGCGGTTGCCGACGAAGACGGCAGCACATTCGCTACAGCTGCTGTGACTTTACTGGCCTCTTCGCGAGCAAGCTCGCTCCTACTGGGCGGTGGACTGAAGCGCCTACAGGCTCAGCGCAACAACCGCGACGTCAGCACATAAGCCACTGTCCCCGCCAATGTGGTCACCACCACGCCCCAGGCCAGGTCCACCAAGGCCATTTGCGCTGGCCAGCCGCGTAGGGTGGCCCAGTTGGTCAGGTCGTAGGTGCCGTAGGCCACCAGGCCCAGCAAGGCGCTGTGGCCGACCGCTTGCCCGAGGCGTTGCACGTTGAGGGCCGGCAGCACGGCCAGCACCACGATGCCCACGCCGTACATCAGGTAGAACGCGACCGCCGGGCCGATGACCGGTGTGTCGAGCATCAGTGGGCCGAGCCAGGCGCGGTAGGTCGGGCCCATCAGCCCGCCCAGCCATAAGCCGTCGAAGATCAGAAACGCGACCAGGGTTGCAGCGTAGGCGGTGAGAAATCGTTTCATGGCGATGTGTCCTGAGAGGGTTATGGCTGGGACAGCGACCGTTTGGGAATTGATCCGCGAAATAGCCGGACTTTTCCCATAAGTGGGCAGTCACTGCTAATAGAGCTAAGGAGCCAGGCGAATGCATACAGACACACAACCCGCCCTGAGGGTGGATATATGGAGCGACTATGTCTGCCCATTCTGCTACCTGCAATTGCCGGTTCTCGAACAGCTTCAGGCCCGTTACGGCGCGATGATCGAGTGGCGCTGGCATGCATTTGAGTTGCGGCCCGAGCCATTGACCACCCCGGACCCGCAGGCTGATTACCTGCGCATGACCTGGTTGCAGGCGGTGTTGCCGATGGCCGATCGGCGCCAGTTGACGATGAAGATTCCGCCTGTGCAGCCGCACAGCCGCAAGGCGCTGGAAGCGGCGAACTTTGCGCGCAGCCAGGGCCGGTTTGGGGATTTCAATCGGGCGTTGTTCCGGGCGTTTTTCGAGTACGGTCAGAATATTGGTGAGGATCAGGTGCTGCTGCAGTTGGCCAGCGCAACCGGGCTCAAGCCCGAGGCGCTGCGCCTGGCATTGCAGGAGCAGCAGCACCGGGTTGCGGTCAGCGATGACGAGGCGCTGGCTGATACGCTGGGGCTGCGGGCCGTGCCGGTGCTGCTGTTGCGTAGGGCCAGTCAGCCGCTGAGCGAGGCGCAGGTGCTCAATGGCACCCTGCCCTTGCAGCGGCTGACGCAGGAGATTGATGCTTTGCTTGCCTGAGGGGCATTTTTAAAATTGGCTGTTGGCTGGGCGGTGTTTAGATGCAAAGGTTGGCACATTTATAGAATCTGCTGACGCCTTCGTCGGCTGAGCCGACTGCCACCGGTCCAGCGTAGTGCCGGCAATTTGAACGCAACTCAAACCGGTGGGTGATCTGCCACCGGCCTGGCCGGCCAATGCCGTCCTCAGGTCAGTTCGATGCGGTCGGCATGGATGGCGATCTGGCCTTGTTTGTACAGCCCGCCGATGGCCTTTTTGAAGTTGCCTTTACTGACCCCGAACAGGTCGCTGATCAGTTTGGGGTCGCTCTTGTCGCTGACTTCCAGCACACCGCCGTTTTCACGCAGTTTGGCGATGATTTGCCCGGACAGGTCGTCGGCAGCGGCCGCGCCGATGGGTTGCAGGCTGAGGCTGACTTTGCCGTCGGCGCGCACTTCTTTGATAAAGCCTTTCTCTTGCATGCCGGGGCGCAGAAATTTGAACACTTCGTTTTTGTGGATCAGGCCCCAGTGCTTGTTCTCGATGATCGCCTTGAAGCCCAGGTCGGTGCGCTCGACCACCAGCAGGTTGACCGCCTGGCCGGGGCTGTAGGTGGCCGGGGTCTTGTCGAGGTAGCGGTCCAGCCGCGAGGTGGCGGTGATACGCCGGGTGTGTTTGTCGAGGTAGGCATGCACCACGCAGTATTCGCCGGCTTCCATCTGGCGCTTTTCTTCCGAGAACGGCAGCAGCAGGTCTTTGGGCAGGCCCCAGTCGAGGAACACCCCGATGTTGTTGACCTGCACCGCCTTGAGGCTGGCAAAGCCGCCGACCTGAATTTTCGGTTTGAGGGTGGTGGCGATCAGCTTGTCATCGCTGTCGAGGTAGATGAATACGTTGAGCCAGTCATCGACCTCCGTGGGCGCGTCCTTGGGGATGTAGCGGTTGGGCAGGAGGATTTCGCCGTCCGCGCCGCCGTCCAGATACAACCCGAAATTGGTGTGCTTGACGATTTGCAAGCTGTTGAAGCGCCCGATTAAAGCCATGTGCCGATCACTCTGAATTGCGTGGCGGGCATTCTAACCGGTTTTGTTGACGGGCATTCATGTGGTCCTTGATCGTGGCCGAATTGGCGTTGAATCGACGAACGGTCATGCCCCGGCGGATTTCATCGGTATTCTTGCGATGGCTCTGGCTCGCGGGTTGCGCGCACCAGCCCAATCCAAACCCTATTTTTTCCACACTCCTCGCCCATCACCTGGAGTGCTTTATGCGTGTTATTCGATGCCTGACGCCGTTGCTCGGCGCCTTGTTGGTTTGTCAGCCGGCTTCTGCCCAGGTACTGGAACGAAGCCTGGGCGACTTCAGCCTGAAACTGGGAACCACGCCGACGCGCAGCATGGCCCAGGGCCTGGTGGCACCCTCAAGCGGCGGTGATTCGTTTCATGGCGGGCTGGACCTGACCCATGAGAGCGGCCTGTATTTCGGCCAGTGGTCACCGAACATGGGCCTGACGCCAGACAGCAATATGGAGCTGGACTCTTACATGGGCTTCAAGAAGCCCTTTGATCAGAGCACCGGTTACGAGCTGGGGATGATCCGCTACAGCTACCCGGACACCAATCAGGTGGCCAGCCATGAGCTGTACGCTGGCCTGCGGATTCTCGACAGCCGGCTGGGCGCGGCCTTCAGCAACGACACCGGCACGCGCAATAACACCCTGTTCGTTGATCTGGGCAGCATGCCGCAACTGGGGGTGAACGTGCGCATGCAGTACACCACCCACGAGTTCGGCAGCGCACAGATTGCCAGTGACGGCCGGCTGGTCGGCGGCTTCAACGACTGGTCGCTGAAGTTGTCCCGGCCCTGGCTGGGCATCGACATGAACCTGATCTACAGCGACTCCAGCCTGAGCGGTGATGATTGCGGCCTGTACAGCGGGCATAACCCGCGCTGCGAGCAGACAGTCACGCTCAAGGCGGTGCGTGCGCTGTTCTGATTGCAGGGAACTGCCATGATCCGCCACTCTCTACAACAAGGCCGATGTTGTGAGGAAAGGTCATGGATTACCTGTCGAAAGTTGTCATTACCCTGTTGCTGACGGTGTCGCTGCTGAGCGGCTGTGGCCAGGTGAGCCTGGCCTATCGCAACCTGGATGTGATCATCCCTTGGTCGCTCAGCGATTACCTCAAGGTGCGTGGCGAGCAGAAAGACTGGCTCGATGAACGCCTCAAGCAGCATTTGCAGTGGCATTGCAGTACCCAGTTGCCGGGTTATCTGACCTGGCTCGACCGGCTTGAGCAGATGGTGCGTGACGATCAGGTCAGCCCTGCCGCGCTGCAAACCCGTACTCGTGAGGCCGAACAGGCGATCGCCCGCATTGCCCGGCAGGTCACCCCTTCGGTGGTCGAGTTGCTCAGCCGCCTGGATGACAAGCAGGTGCAGGAGATGCAACAAGCCTTCGAGCGCGATCAGAGCAAACGCCAGAAGGAATACCTCAACCAGCCGCTGGACAAGCAGATCGCCGACCGCGCCGGGCGCATGGAGAAACGCCTGTCGCCGTGGATGGGCTCGCTGACCGCCGAGCAAAAGGCGCGGGTCCAGCAGTGGTCGGTGTCGCTGGGTGAGCAGAACCAGGCCTGGCTGGCCAACCGCGCCAGTTGGCAGCAACGCTTCCTGGCGGCACTGCAACAGCGCCAGCAACCTGACTTCGCCCCGCGCATCAGCGCCCTGCTGCAAGACCGCCAGACCTTCTGGACCGCCGACTACCGCGAAGCCTACGCGCGCACCGAACAGGCTGCGATCAACCTGGTGGCGGATATCTATGCCATGAGCACCGCGCAGCAGAAGCAGAAGCTGCTGAGCCGGATTGATGACATGCGCAAGGATTTTCAGGACCTGGATTGTTTAAAGGCAGCGCAACAGGTGTCGATGGTGATGGCCCTGGAGCCAACACAATCGCTGTAAGAGCGGCCGGGCGGCGATCCGCTTCAGCCGCAATACTGTTCAGATAAACACTGCGGACCCGGTGGGAGCCAACTGTCTTTCATCATCCCCCGATGAATGGGCATTTTATAATGCCATCGCGGATAGATTCCGCGATGGCGGGCAAA
Source organism: Pseudomonas sp. 21LCFQ010 (assembly GCF_024129905.1). Classification (NCBI taxonomy): domain Bacteria; kingdom Pseudomonadati; phylum Pseudomonadota; class Gammaproteobacteria; order Pseudomonadales; family Pseudomonadaceae; genus Pseudomonas; species Pseudomonas sp. 21LCFQ010. The sequence continues at coordinate 4,978 of NZ_JAMYDZ010000054.1, forward strand.
GCCCGCCCCCCATTCAAACCACGTGATCACGCCATGGTGTTC
>NZ_JAMYDZ010000055.1:0-4769 GCF_024129905.1 Pseudomonas sp. 21LCFQ010
TTACCGGCGTACTCGAAATCGGAAAAGCTCATCTGACTCATGGGATGGCGGGCTTGTAGAGGGCAGTTGGACGGAGGGCTATTTCAGCACAGGTCAGATGGCCTGTGGTGACTTGATCGGAGAATCCCTAGCGGCACTGCTGCGATTAGTCACGGCGTGTTCAGCCCCTTGAAAAGAGTTACGATCAGATAGTACGCGCCTAGCTGAAACTTGGAAATTACAGAGTGCGGCATGAAATATGTAGCCATTTCGTCGTTACTCTACCAATAGCGTGTACTAGCCTTATGATAGAACTTTTCGAAAACTAACTTGCCAAATGCATCTGGGACTATGACCTTGCGCCCTCACTGCGCACATTTGCGACAGAACTTAGACTTTATTTGCTATCGCACTCAAAAACAATTTTTCGGGATCTAGAAACAAGTAACCCTATCAGCTCTTGCAGTTGACAGGACAAGAAGTGAGCGTGCATTGCTTGTTGGTCATTCCACAAGCATTCAATTATCCAATTATTTCCTTCGGCAACCCTCCTCAACTCACACTTAGCAACACCCGAAGAGTTTCGCTCCACCAAACCAAGAATGCCAGATATCTTACCTTCAAGATCATCATCCATATTGACTTCGAATCCCATGGCGCTTTTCATAAGACCTGACATTGGACACACTCCAAGTTGAGACTATTTTTAAGCTGCGTTAACAACCTAGGGAGAAAGCACGATGCTCAAGTGCGCTTCTAGCACAGGAAAGAAGCTTTTTCGTCGCCCCCCTGCACCGCTCAAGATTAGAAATACATTATACGAAAAACGGCCAAGAATATGACAAAACGCTTGCAATTCCTGCCAAAATCATAAAAATCAATTGTACGCCTCTTGGAAGGAGCTGATCCAAATGCCAGTGAAGTTGATTCAGTTCATCGCTTACCCTGAAGTTAGCTTGCTAGATTTGGCAGGGCCCTTGGATGTTTTTATCGCTGCAAACCATTTTGCGCATCCTAGCCATCCGCCCTACGCCTTATCTGTCCTTACTTTAGACTCTGAGACACCGATACTCTCTAACCTCTCGCTAAACGCAATGGTGCTGGAACCAGAATCGCCTGCGGCGAACACACTCATCATCCCTGGCGGGCCTGGAATACATGAATTTTGTAATCACCCTAAATTTTTTACACATTTTGTAAAACACGCAGATAAAGCTAAGCGCCTAGTTTCCGTATGTACAGGCATATTTGCACTGGCAACTGCCAAAAAATTAAATGGGCGAAAAGTTACAACACACTGGTCTACCTATGAAAAGCTGGAGCTAGACTTTCCATCTGTAAATGTGATGCGCGGGCCTATCTATGTTAATGACGGAGAACTATGGACTTCAGCGGGTGTTACCTCCGGCATCGACTTAGCTCTTGCAATGGTTGAAGCAGACTTGGGTCATGCTGCTGCGCTTGAAGTGGCACGACACATGGTTGTTTTCCTGAAGCGCCCCGGAGATCAAAATCAGTTCAGCTCATCATTAACCCTTCAATCCAAGAGCAGTCAATTCTCAGATCTTCACGCATGGCTGAACAACAATCTTACTGGTGATCTATCGATATCATCCTTAGCAAACTTCATGAACATGAGTGAAAGAACATTTTCGCGAAGATACAGGGAAACCATGGGCTCGACCCCCAGCAAGATGGTAGAGCAGGTACGCCTAGAAGCAGCTTGCCACCTGCTTGTCACCTCGAACATACCACTCAAGGCGATTGCCAGAAAATGCGGACTAGGCGATGAGTCTACCTTTATTCGTGGTTTTACAAAAAAATACTCTGTCACACCGAAGGAATACCGAGAGCGTTTTAAATCATTTTCTTAATCGGACCCTTGCAGTATTAAGACAGCAAAGTGCCAGACTGACTACCGAAGCGTAGCCTCAAGGATAATGGAGTGCCAAAGCGTGCCTCACCAGCCACGCACTCAATAGGTAAATCTGTCGTTTCGAGCAGTTTTTGCGCCTTAGCAACTCGCTCTGCAGCCAACCATTCAGGGAAGCTCCAATCAAGTTCAGCACAGCGCCCGCACGCTGTGCTGAAATAGCCACCTCCGGCCACGAGCAGCAGCCAGTACCGTGAGCCAGATGAGCTTTCAAATTTCAAGTACGCGGCAAATGCAAACAGATCCGCGCGAACACTTCCTGGCCGAGATGGAGTAAGTCGTTCCCAGGCGCGGACTCATTGCCTTGATCGAACCTCGTTACCCAAGGCGAGGTGCCGCAGGCCTTATCCGTTGAAAACCATGTTGCACATTCATCTGCTGCAGAACTGGTTCTCCCTCAGTGATCCCGCCATGGACGAAGCATCCTGCCGATAATAGGTGAGGGATTCTCAGGGTGACACATCTTGGCTACAAACAATCTCACATACTGCAGAACCTATGGGTAAGCATCAGATATTGGACCCGAGAGGCGCTCCCGTCAGTCATCAAACTTGATGAGCTGGAGAATTGCATTCCACTTGATTTTCCCATTAGCTAAGACTCTTACGTCCCCAATTCATGACTGCCATACCGCTGATCGCCAAGGCGCCTCCTACTACAAGGGGCAGGGTCAAAGGTTCATCTAGCCATAGACTCGAAGACAAAATTCCGAACAGAGGGACGAGCGCCATATAGGCCGCTGCAGTCCCGGCGCCAAGGATTTTCACGCCATGGAGGTACCACGCATAGGCAAGTGCAGTTGCTCCTAAAGCCAGCGCGGCTAAGCTGAACCAAGCTTGTCTGGGAGCATGAGCAAGCCCTACCCATGCACTTGTACCTTCCATCGTCATACTGGCTACAAGCAGAAATCCGGCTCCCAGCACCGCAGTGACGGTCGTCGTAGTGAGCGAATCTACTGAAACCAGCAGCATTCGACCTATCAACGTATAGCCCACCCAGCAACCTGCGCATCCCAGTAGCAGTAATTCCCCACTCCCTGCTTGGCCAGGTAACAAGGTCGCCAAGGAGCCCCCGCTAAGTGCATACAGGGCTCCTGAAACCGCCATGATGACGCCGACTCCTATCTTCAAGTTGACAGGCTCCCGAAACAGCAGGGCGGCGAAGAACAATGTCAGTACGGGGTTGAGCGCCACGACCATGGCTGCTTTCCCTGCCGGCACCGCCTTGAGCGACAGCAGAAAGAAGATCGAGTAGCCCAGCACACCTACTGCAGATGCGCAACCCAGCCCCAGCCACTGCTTGACAGTTAAAGCACGCACGGCCCCCAGAAGCCCACTTTGGTGCAACCAAAAGACCAGCACGAAGCTCGCCAGAAGAAAGCGCAGACAGGCAGCCGTTAACGGTGGCATGGACTGTGCGACCAGTCGGCCCCATGGCCACGAGGCTCCCCAAAGCACAGTCATGCCCACCAGCCCCAAATGCACGGAGTATCTATAAATTTTCATGGAGCGTAGTATTTGCTTATCAGAATTAATAGTCTAATGAGCAAATACTCATGACGTTCTCGCAGCTTGAAGTTTTCTCTGCATTGGCAAAAATCGGTAGTTTTTCTCGAGCAGCTGCAGCACTAGGTACCACACAAAGCGCTGTCAGCCACGCGATTAAGCAACTCGAAACCGAACTTGGTATAAGCCTGTTCACCCGCGAAGCTGCGTCAGCAACTCCTACTGACGCAGGAGCTAGATTGTTGGTGCGCGCCAATGACATCCTGCAACAAAGAGAGGCTTTGCGGCAGGAAGCCGGCCATGAGCGCGGCATCGCACGCGGTACGTTACGAATCGCGTCATTTGGAGCCACATCTTCACTGCACTTGCTGCCGCAGTTGATTGCCAGTTATCGACATGAGCACCCATTCGTTGAAGTACATATCGACGAGGGAGTGGACAATGTGGTGACGCAGTGGCTGCTGGAGCGACGTGTTGAGCTAGGGTTCGTGGTCTTGCCCGATGATCGTTTCGATACGATAACGCTTGCTGTTGACGAATTGGTGGCGGTATTACCAGCTAGTCATGAACTGGCTGGTCAATCCAGCGTCGCGGCAAACGACTTTCATGATCAGCCGTTTATCCGTACCGCAGCCGGTTCCGGCCCCTATATCGACCAGTTCCTTACGGCAGCAGGATCTGTACCCAAGACACAGTTCCGCTTCGAGCAGCTTTCATCGATGTTGGGGTTTGTCGCTCAAGGTGCAGCAGTGACGATCGCGGCACGTTTAGCATTGCCAGAACCGCCTGATGGCGTGGTATATCGAAGTTTGAAGCCACTTAGACCGAGAGAAATCGCACTGGCCGCACTGAATTTTGAGCGGCTTTCACCTGCGGCGAAGGCGTTTGTTCACATGGCTAAGAAGATACGTCAACAGGCCCGTCCGTTGGGGGAGGCCACCTTCGCCTTGTTCTGAGTCGAGCAGCTTTTGTAGACCAGGTGACTGCTTCTGGACAATTCTGTTAAAAAGTCGATTTTTCAGAAAACGTGACGCTGAGCTTGGCCTCATCAAAGAACCTATTCACCACTGTTAAGTGGTTTTTCGGTACTTCGTTGACCGTTGCTGCTTTGTCAGTGGGTTAATTTGAGGGTTTTTGCTGATTTCGGGCGCACCTATCCCGTGGTTGGCGGCCCGTGAGAGGTGAGTTTTGCCAGTCGGCGCAAGTTCTGTACCGCAGCCGCTAAGGAAACTCCGAACAAGTTGCCCATCAGCCGGAAATGGACGGCTTGAGGATGCCGAAAGGCCCGATTTTCAGCCGCTGATTATTAGATAACCAAGGCAACGCCTTGGTTATCTGCCCTCACGGGCGCA
>NZ_JAMYDZ010000056.1:0-4339 GCF_024129905.1 Pseudomonas sp. 21LCFQ010
GCCTTTGTGTACCTGGTGCCGGTGGTGATGCTGTTCGGCATCGGTAACGTGCCTGGCGTGCTGGTCACCATTGTGTTTGCCCTGCCGCCGCTGGTGCGGCTGACCAACCTGGGTATTCGCCAGGTGCCGGAAGACAAGATCGAAGCCGCCCGCGCCTTTGGCTGCACGCCACGACAGATGCTGACCCGCGTCCAGTTGCCGCTGGCGACCTCGACGATCATGGCCGGCATGAACCAGACCCTGATGCTGTCGCTGTCGATGGTGGTCATCGCCTCGATGATTTCCGTCGGCGGCCTGGGCCAGATGGTCCTGCGCGGCATCGGCCGGCTGGACATGGGCCTGGCCACCGTCGGCGGGGTCGGTCTGGTACTGCTGGCGATCTTCCTCGACCGCCTGACCCAGGCGATGGGTGAAAGAACCGCCGCCGAGCCTGGCCGGCGCTGGTTCCATACCGGCCCGGTCGGCCTGGTGCTGCGAATATTGGGTTCCAACCCTTCTACAGGTCGGCGCAAGACCGCCTGATGACTCGCTCTTTTTGATCTGCCGCCCTTGGATAAAAACCAGAAGAAGGTAAGCAACGATGAACAAGATCCACGTTTCCCGGCGTTTTGTGCAGTGTGCGACCGCGCTGTCGCTGGCCATCGCCTCGCTGTGTGCCTCGGCCTCTGCCGAGAAACCCGGCGATGGCGTCAAGGTCACACCGATCTTCCCGCCGATTGCCGAGGAGCGTTTTCGCGGCGAAGTGGCCATGGAAGGCCTGCGTGAGCTGGGCTACAAGATCCAGGAGCCCAAGGAAACCGAATATGCCGTGATGATGGTTGCCCTGGCCAACGGCGATGCCGACTTCACCGTCCACCTATGGAACACCCTGCACGACACCTTCTACCAGAAGGCCGGTGGCGACAAGACCCTGGTCAAGGCAGGCGACATTCTGCCCGGCGTGCTGCAGGGTTACCTGATCGACAAGAAGACCGCCGAAGCCCACAACATCACCAGCCTGACCGACCTGCAAAAGCCGGAAATCGCCAAGCTGTTTGATGTAGACGGTGACGGCAAGGCCGACCTGACCGGCTGCAACCCCGGCTGGGGCTGCGAGCTGACCATCGATCACCACATGAAAGCCTATGGTCTGGAGAAGACCGTCAACGTCAACCGCGGCTCGTACTTCGCGCTGATGGCCGACACCATCACTCGCTACAAGGCGGGCAAACCGATCCTCTATTACACCTGGGTACCGCAGTGGATCTCGGGCGTATTGGTCGAAGGCAAGGACGTGGTCTGGCTGCCGGTGCCCAAGACCGACCTGCCCGGCGGCAACAACGGCGTAGATACGATGTACCAGGGCAAAAATCTGGGCTTTGCCGTGGACAAGGTGGTTGCCGTGGTCAACAAGGACTTCGCTGCCAAGAACCCCGCAGCGCTGAAGTTCCTGTCGCTGGTGCAAATCAGCACCGATGACGAGAGCACCCAGAACCTGAAAATGCAGCAAGGCGAGAACAAGGCCAAAGACGTCACCCGCCACGCCAAGGAATGGGTCGCCGCGCACCGTGCGCAGTTCGACCATTGGCTGCAGGCATCACGCGACGCCGCCAAACAATAAGCTCGCTTGCCGGCCCCGTAGGAGCGGCTTTAGCCGCGAAGACTTCCTGATCGGCATTGGCCCGTAGGAGCAGCTTCAACTGCGAAGCTTTTGCAAAGGTCACTGCTGCTCCTACAGCCTTACAGCAGCCTGTTTCATTACAATAACCGCGAGCCCGGACCGTCATGAGCAGCCCTTTTTCCATCCCCACCCACGCCCGCCGTATCGACCCGGCCCGACCACGGGCCGCCCTCAAAGCCGATGGTTCAGAGGACGATAACGATCGCGTCGAGATCGGCCCCACCCCGCTGGCCTTCGCCGAATGGGCCAGCCTGGGACTGCAAGCCCCGCACCTGCCGAGCATGCGTGAATACCGCCTGCAACGGATTCGCGAACAACTGGTCAAGCGCGACCTGGGCGGCATCCTGCTGTTCGACCCGCTGAACATCCGCTACGCCACCGACACCACCAACATGCAGTTATGGACCACCCACAACCCGGCCCGCGCCTGTTTCGTCGCCGCCAGTGGCCATGTGGTGCTGTGGGATTTTCACGGCTGCGATCACCTGTCGGCGCACCTGCCGCTGGTCAGCGAGCTGCGCAGCGGCGCTTCGTTTTTCTACTTCGAGACCGGTGAACACACCGAACAACACGCCCGCCGCTTCGCCGGGCAAGTCGATGAGCTGCTGCGCAGCCATGCTGGCAGCAATCGCCGGCTGGCGGTGGATCGCATCGAAGTGGCCGGGCTGCGCGCCCTTGATGCCCTTGGCGTGCAAGTGTGCAGTGGTCAGGAAGTCACCGAGTTCGCCCGTGCCATCAAAGGCCCGGACGAGATCCTCGCCATGCGCTGCGCGGTGGCCTCTTGCGAGGCCTCGATTGCCGAGATGCGCCTGGCGATGCGTGCTGGCGCCACCGAGAACGACGTTTGGGCCGCTCTGCATGCTGGCAATATCCGCCGTGGCGGTGAATGGATCGAAACGCGCATTCTCAGCTCCGGGCCGCGCACCAACCCCTGGTTTCAGGAATCGGGCCCGCGGGTACTGAGCGACGGTGATCTGCTGAGTTTCGACACCGACCTGATCGGCGTCTATGGCATGTGTGTCGACATGTCGCGCAGCTGGATTTGTGGCGACCTCGAACCGACCGCTGAACAAAAGCGCCTGTACCGTATCGCCCATGAGCACATCACCCGCAATATCGAGATGGTCAAACCCGGCGTGCGCTTTACCGAGCTGACCAGCCGCGGCCACCGCCTGCCTGAGAGCTGCCGTGCGCAGCGTTACGGGGTGATGTTCCACGGTGTCGGCCTGTGCGACGAGTACCCGTGCATCCGTTATCCGGAAGACCTGGAGTCCTACGGCTACGAAGGCGTGCTGGAGCCGGGGATGGCGCTGTGCGTGGAGGCGTATGTAGGGGAAGTCGGCGGACGTGACGGTATCAAGCTGGAGAACCAACTGCTGGTGACCGACACCGGTTATGAGCTGCTGACCCATTATCCGTTTGAGGACAGCTTTCTTTCAGACACTGGCACGCAACAATGCCCATCATGACCACGGCGATAGACAATGGCTGGTGCGAGACGATTGCAACGTCGGCAGCGCAGCACCGAGCTGCAACGCACGCGGCCCAGCGAACCGCGAACATAGGCTTTCTGTTGCTGGACAATTTCTCCCTGCCCTGTTTCACCCAGGCGCTGGACGTGCTGACCACCGCGAACCTGATCCGCCCTGGTTCAGTCAAGGTCCATACGTTCGGCTACCGCAACAGCGAGGTCATGAGCGACCTGGCCATTCCAATCCGGCCCAACACGCCACTGACCGACATCCGCATCGCCGATCTCGACCTGATGATGGTCTGTGGCGGCCTGCGCACCCCGCGCCAGGTGCCGGACTGGCTGGTCAGCCTGCTGAAAAAGCTCGCCGGTTTTCCCATAACTCTGGGCGGGCTGTGGAACGGCGCCTGGTATCTGGGCCGGGCCGGGCTGCTCGATGGTTACCGGTGTGCGATTCACTCCGAACAGCGTACTGCCCTTTCGGAACGCTCGCCCAATGCCAATGTAAGCCTTGATAGCATGGTGTTCGACCGTGACCGCCTCACTGCCGCCACCCCGGCCGGTGCCTTCGAGGTGATGCGCAAGTGGCTGGCCAAGGCCTGCGAACCGGACCTGGCCGAGGCGGTGACCAGCCTGCTCGACTACGACCATAGCCGTTTTCAGCGCACCAGTGAGTCACCGCGCCGCAAGCTCTGCAAGCCGTTGCGCGAACTGATCACGCTGATGCAAGCCAACCTTGAAGAGCCGCTGGAGCCGGAGCAACTGGCGCACTATGCCGGCCTGTCGAAGCGCCAGATCCAGCGGCTGTTCCGCGAGCAACTGGGGACTTCGCCGCAAAAGTATTACCTGCAACTGCGACTGAACGAATCACGCCGGCTGATTCAGAACTCAACCTTTTCGATGCTCGAAGTGGCGATTGCCTGCGGCTTTGTGTCAGGCAGCCATTTCAGCAAGTGCTACAGCGACGTGTTCGGTTATCCGCCGTCGCGTGAAGTCCGGCATGAAGTCTGATTCGCCTCCACTCCCCCTGAACCCATCATCAAGGACACGCCAATGGCTGAACTGCTGAGCAAAGACCAATACAAGGCGCTGGCCGCTGAATTGAAATTCCCGACCCAGGCATTCATCAACGGTGAATTCCGCGATGCGCTGTCGGGCAATACCTTCGCCACCACTAACCCGGCCACTGGCGAGTTGCTGGCCAACAT
>NZ_JAMYDZ010000057.1:0-4310 GCF_024129905.1 Pseudomonas sp. 21LCFQ010
TCAACTGCCTTTTTCACCGCCGGAGCCAGGAGGCTCGCACCGCCTCCAACCCTTTCTGAACTTCTAACTCGTTGATTATCAAGGAGTTTTTCGTTCATTCCGCGTTGGAAGTGGTGCGCATTATAAGGACATCTGAAACCCCGTCAACCGTTAATTTCAAATATCTCGAAATTAACCAGCCAAGCCCGTAAAACGGCTGCCGATAGCCTCCCGTCATCCGCACCTTATATATAGAGAGATATAAGGAGTCTATGCCACGGGGCACGAGAAGACGACACCACACCGTAAGATTGTCAGACAAAATTACCAAGTAAGCTTGTAGGAACCTTACAGGTACGTTATCTCTGCACCCTTGAACGACAGCCCTGCGGAATTGCCACATGCCTCTTGAAGTCCCTGCGCACAGCTCATCGCCAAGCAAGCCTGCCAGTCGTATCCGGCAGCGAAACCAGCAGCTCATCCTCAGAGCGGCCGAAGACGAATTTGCCCGGCATGGTTTCAAGGGCACCAGTATGAACACCATCGCGCTGAATGCTGGTTTGCCCAAGGCGAATCTGCATTACTACTTCAGCAACAAGCTGGGCCTGTACATCGCGGTCCTGAGCAACATCATCGGGCAATGGGACGAAACCTTCAGTCACCTGAGCGCCGAGGATGACCCCGCCGAGGCACTCGCTTCTTATATACGGACCAAAATGGAGTTCTCCAGGCGCTATCCACAGGCGTCGCGAATCTTCGCCATGGAGATCATCAGTGGCGGCGAATGCCTGAGTGAGCATTTCAATAAGGACTACTGCCTCTGGTTCCAGGGACGGGTTGCCGTGTTCCAGGCCTGGATCGATGCCGGCAAGATGGACCCCGTCGACCCGGTTAACCTGATTTTCCTGCTGTGGGGCAGCACCCAGCATTACGCTGACTTCGCCAGCCAGATCTGTCGTGTTACCGGGCGCAGCCGGCTGAGCCGCCAGGACATGGACCTGGCCACCGAGAATCTGATCCGCATCATCCTCAAAGGTTGTGGGTTAGTGCCGCCGGCCTTGTAAAATGCGCATCCCGCAATCAGACGGATGCAGCGCATGCCCTCTACCCTTGCCGGCTTTTGCGAGTTCCGCGAAGAAATCCGTAAAAGCCGCTTCATCACCTTCGCCGGCCCCGTCTCAAGCCCCGCCCAAGCGCAGGCCTTCATTGAGCAGCACAGCGACCTGAACGCCACCCACAACTGCTGGGCCTGGAAACTGGGTAGCCAGTACCGCAGCAATGATGACGGCGAACCGGGTGGCACGGCAGGCCGGCCCATCCTCGCCGCCATTGAAGCGCAAGACTTTGATCAAGTGGTCGTTCTGGTGATTCGCTGGTACGGCGGTATCCAGTTGGGCACCGGCGGCCTCGCCCGCGCTTATGGCGGCGGCGCGAATAAATGCCTGCAGCAGGCTGAACGAGTGCTGCTGATCAACCGCGAAGCGTTCAGCCTGGCGTGCAGTTTCAGTGAGCTGGCCCTGGTCAAGTTACGCCTCAGCGAGGCCGATGCCCTTATAGAAGAAGAAAGCTTTACCGCCAATGGGGTACAGCTGGGCATTGCCGTCAGCCCGGAGCAACTGGAAACCCTGCGCCGGCAACTGGCCGACCTGAGCCGCGGGCGGATTTTACTGCACTCATCGAGCGCGAACTGAGCGGCATACTTGCCCACATCTGCTGTGGGCCTGATTGTGGATAAGCTGAGCACATTACCCCAAGAGCCTTACCGGACAAGACCTGCAGAGCATTGATCGTTTTTTGTTCAAACCCCTGCCATTTACTAAAAATGGCAGACAAACAAGCACTTAAGCGTTTTTCAAAGCTATCAGCCCAAGCAGTTATCCCCACATCAGCAGGTTTCGCACATTAACTGTGGAGCAGCCTGTGGATAACAGGTGCACGCCTGACGCTATGGCAGGTCGCGCCGGGGCCGCGAACAATTGCTCGTTTTTTGACCAGAATTTGAATGCACTCTCGGCCAATCAGAGGATCTGAAACAAGGTATCCACAGGCCAGAGCCTGGAGTAGGCTGCGAGACCTGATGCCAACGCTATCCACAACAAGGAGTTTTCCATGCCCGCTGAAAAAACGGCGCTGATCATTGGCGCATCTCGCGGCCTGGGCCTGGGTCTTGTCCAGCGCCTGACAGAACAGAACTGGAAAGTCACCGCCACCGTACGCGATCCGTTCAAGGCCGACGCACTCAGAGCTATCCCCGATGTCCGCATCGAGACACTGGACATTGATGAAAACGCCTCGGTAGAGGTCTTGCTGCAAAAGCTCAAGGGCGAAGTGTTCGATGTGCTGTTCGTCAATGCCGGCGTGCTCGGCGCCGCGCACCAGAGCGCCGCGCAGTCCACCGCCGCAGAGCTGGGCCAACTGTTCATGACCAATGCGGTGGCGCCGATCCGCCTGGCCGAATACCTGATCGAACAGATCCGCCCCGATACCGGCGTAGTGGCCTTCATGAGTTCAGTGCTGGGCAGCGTTGCCTGCCCGGACGGCGACACGCTGGGCCTGTACAAAGCCAGCAAGGCCGCGCTCAACTCCATGACCAATACCTTCGTCGGCAAACTGCCAGAGCCTCGCCCGACTGTGCTTTCACTGCATCCGGGCTGGGTCAAGACCGACATGGGTGGCGAAAACGCCGAGATCGACGTGCTGACCAGCACCACCGGCCTGGTCAAGCAACTGACCGACTATGCCGGCAAGGGCGGTCACCACTTCATCAACTACAAGGGCGAAACCATCGCTTGGTGATCGGCCGGGAACGTGCCTGTGTTATCCACAGGCATTCTCCTCACAATCCAAGGCATGAAAGCATGATGAAGGTGGCAAACAGCACGAAGTGCGTCATGCCCTCGATGGCGTTGGTCTGCCCGTCATTGAGGTTGATCGCACAGACCAGCAAAGTGATGAATACCATGACTGTCTGCACCGGGGTCATGGCCATCTGAAACGGCTGGTCGTTGTACAGCGCCATGGCTTCCATGACCGGTACGGTGAGAATCACTGTGGATAACGACGCGCCCAACGCAATGTTGACCACCGCCTGCATCCGGTTGGCCAGCGCCGCACGCAAAGCGGTGAGAATTTCCGGCGATGCCGAAATCGCCGCAACCAGGATTGCGGTCATCACCGGCGGTGCGCCGCTGCCCTCCAGCCCCAGATCCAGGGTCTGGGCCATGACCTCGGCCAATGCGCCGATCACGATAACGCCCAGCACCAGAATGGCGATAGACATGCTCAGATTACTGGCGCCGCCTGCGTGCTGGGCGGCGTCCTGGCGGTGCTTCTTTTCCGGGTAGTTGTAGCTGAAAAAGTAACTGTGCGGGCCGACCTGCATGCGCAGAAACAACGCGTAGAGCACCACCATCGCGCCGATGGTGAACATTGAATAAAGCTTCCAGTCACCCTGCGGGATGAACTCCGGCACGACCATCGACACGCCCATGGCCGTCAGAATCATCACACTGTAGGTACGCGCCGAACTGTCGTTGTAGGCCTGCTCGCCGTGCTTGAGCCCGCCCATCAGGGCCGCAAGACCGAGAATGCCGTTGATATCGAGCATCACCGCCGCGTAAATCGTGTCGCGCACCAGGGTTGGCGAGGGTTCATTGCTCATCATGATCGCCAGGATCACTACCTCCACCAGCACCGCTGACAAGGTCAGAATCATGGTGCCGTAAGGATCACCGACCTTCTCGGCCAGGACTTCGGCATGATGCGCCACCCGCAGCGACGCGCAGACGATAAACCCCACCAGCGCCAGACCGGCCACCAGCGCCACGGTCTTGCCATTACCCAACAGCCAGTGCTCAAGCGAGTAAGCGCCAAGCGTCGCGATGATCGCCAGCAGCAGAAACTTTTCCTGCTTGAGTACAGAGCCCATGTGCGTGTCCCTTCGAGTGAAGCCATTGATTGCTGTGTCAGAGCCCCGGATGTGTCAAAAGGTTTCAAGATATCGACATAACTGAACCACCCGGCCAGCTTTCTCCCCCGCCACCGCTTTGCCGGTTGTAAAATGCCGGGCCATTGCACCTGAAGAGAACAGACCATGATCCGGTACCTGACAGAAGTTAAAACTAGGTTTTGTACGAAAAGTCAGTACGGGTAAAATTGCCGCCATGATTGGCTGGAGGCCCGCATGGCAAAGCGTTAAGAACTCTCCGACGCATCGTGGGAATTGATCAAGGATCTGGTTTCTCCAGAGCAGAAAATGGGTCGCCCACGCAGTGATGATCGTCTGGTACTCCACGCAATCCTGTGGATCCTCTGCTCGGGCGCTGCCTGGC
>NZ_JAMYDZ010000058.1:0-4002 GCF_024129905.1 Pseudomonas sp. 21LCFQ010
CCGCACGCCACGTTGAACGGCACCGACACCAGGTCACCGATTTTCAGGCTCTCGACGTCCGAGCCTTTCTCGATCACTTCACCGGTGATCTCGTGGCCCAATACCAGGCCGATCTGCGCCGTGGTACGGCCACGCACCATGTGCTGGTCGGAACCACAGATGTTGGTGGCGACCACCTTGAGGATCACACCGTGCTCAATCTTCTTGCCGCGCGGGTCCTGCATTTTCGGGTAATCGATGTTCTGGACTTCGACCTTGCCGGCCCCCAGGTACACCACGCCTCTGTTGCCTGTACTCATTGCTACTTCTCCTTTTACAAAAACTGCGGCGATGCAAATCAATCGTTGAGAAAGCTGCTCTCGAACGGGTAATGGGTCAGCACTTCACAGCCGGTCTCGGTCACCAGCAACTGGTTCTCCAGCTTGATACCGTCCTTGCCGCCAACCTCGCCGATATAGGCCTCCACGCACAGCGCCATGCCCGGCTCCAGCTCGCCGGCATAGCCGTGCGACTCAAAATCTTCGGGGTAGCGGATGCAGGGGTATTCGTCACACAGGCCCACGCCGTGGAACATCACCCCGTAACGCTGGGCGCGGCAGCTCTCGGGCAGGCGATGACCCTGGGCGGTCAGCTCGGCGAAGCTGACGCCGGGGCGCACCATCTGGGTGTTGACGCTGATGTGTTGATGGGCGATGCGGTACAGGCGTTTTTGCTCGGCGCTCGGCTCCAGGTCGCCGCAGATCCAGCTGCGCGACATGTCCACGCACATGCCGTACACGCCGATCAGATCGGTGTCGAAGCTCAGCAGGTCGCCATCGCTCAGTACCCGTGGCCCCGATTCCTGATACCAGGGATTGGTGCGCGGGCCGGAACTGAGAATCCGGGTTTCGATCCACTCGCCGCCGCGGCGGATATTGCCGGCATGCAGCGCGGCCCAGACGTCGTTCTCGGTGGCGCCGGCGCGCATCGCCAGGCGCATCTCGGCGATAGACGCTTCGCAGGACGCCACCGCGCAGCGCATGGCGAGGATCTCGTCCGGACCCTTGATGACTCGCGCCAGTTCGGTGACTTGCTGGCCGCTGTGCACCTCGATACCCAGTGCATCGAGGGCACGCAGGCCGGCCACCTCGATGCGGTCAACGGCCAAGCGGCGGTTGGAGCCTGCGTGGTTGCGCAGCAGTTCATCGATTTGCCCGGCGAAGCGTTTGGCGTGCAGGTCGGTGTGCTCGCCGGTTTCGAAGTAGAAAAACGACGCGCCGCTGCGCAGTTCGCTGATCAGCGGCAGGTGCCTTGAAAGATGATCGCAACCGTGAAAATCCCACAGCACCACATGGCCGCTGGCCGCGACGAAGCAGGCACGGGCCGGGTTGTGGGTGGTCCACAGTTGCATGTTGGTGGTGTCGGTGGCGTAGCGAATGTTCAGCGGGTCGAACAGCAGGATGCCGCCCAGATCGTACTTGATCAGTTGCTCGCGAATGCGTTTCAGGCGGTACTCGCGCATGGCCGCCAGCTGCGGCGCCTGCAGGCCCAGGGCATCCCACTCGGCGAAGGCCAGCGGAGTCGGGCCGATCTCGACCCGGTCGTTGTTGTTTTCCGAGCCGTCGGGTTTGCACGGGCGGTCGGTAACGCGGCCCGGCTCGATACGCCGGGCGTGGTGCGCGATGGAGAAGGGTGAGGTCATCATGGCTGGACTTTCCTTGTTCTTGTAATGCCAGTCGTCAAAAGCTTCGCTGGCAAGCCGGCAGCCACCGGACAGGGGCAGCCGACTGCCAGCGAACGGTTTACGGCTTCTTGGCGGCGTCCCGGGCGGCCTGCAGCCAGCCGTCGAAGTCGGCACGGTGTGCGGTGATCCATTCCTGCGTGTGGCGACGGATGTCTGCCGCTTTGTTTTCGCCGTTCTGCATCTTCAGGTTCTGCGCGCTTTCGTCGGCGGCGCTGATCTGCACCAGCGACAGGAACTTCAGCGCCGCCGGGTTCTTCTCGGCGAACTTGCGGTTCAGGACGGCTTCGACCTTGTCCACGGCAAAGCCGAGGTTTTTGCCTTGGTACTGGGTGTTGACGCTGTTATCGCCGCCCGGCAGGTCGGTCTTGGGCACTTCAAGCCAGACCACGTCTTTGCCCTCGACCAGCACACCGGCCACCCATTGCGGGGTCCAGGTGTAATACAGCACCGGCTTGCCGGCCTTGGCGCGGGTGATGGTGTCGGCCATCAGGGCGAAGTAGGAGCCCTGGTTGACATGCACGGTCTTGTCCAGCTCGTACGCCTTCATGTGGTGGGCGATCACCAGCTCGCAGCCCCAGCCGGGGTTGCAGCCGGTCAGGTCAGCCTTGCCGTCGCCATCCACATCGAACAGCTTGGCAATTTCCGGTTTCTTCAGGTCGGTGATGTACTTGATGTTGTAGGCATCGGCGGTTTTCTTGTCGATCAGGTAACCCTGCAATACGCCCGGCAGAATGTCGCCTGCCTTGATCATCGCCGCGTCGCCACCGGCCTTCTGATAAAAGCTGGCATGCAACTTGTCCCACAGGTTGACGCTGAAGTCGGCATCGCCGAAGCCAACCGCCAGGACCATGGTGGCGTATTCGGTTTCCTTGGGTTTCTGGACGTTGTAACCCAGCTCGCGCAGACCCGCGATGGCGATTTCACCGCGAAAGCGTTCTTCATCGACGGTCGGAAAGGCCGGGGTGATCTTCACGCCGTCGCCCGGTTTTTCGAAGCTCGCCGCGCTGGCGCCTGTCGCCATGCCCAGTGACACGACCGCCAGCGCGACGGCGCAGGCACATTGGCTAAAGCGCTGGGATATCTTGAATTCAAACATCGTGGCATACCTTCTTCTGGTTGTTATTCAAGTACGGCAGATCAAGAGGGGAATGAATCAGGCGGTCTTGCGCCGCCCTGCAGCCGGGTTGGCGCCGAACAGGCGCAGCAGCAGGCCCAGCGGCCCGGTGTGATACCAGCGCCGGCCCGGTTCGGCGCTGCTGCGCTCACCCATCGCCTGGGTCAGGCGGTCAAGGAAGATCGCCAGCAGTACCAGGCCGACCCCGCCGACGGTGGCCAGGCCCATGTCCAGCCGGCCGATGCCGCGCAGGACCATCTGGCCCAGGCCGCCGACGGAAATCATCGAGGCGATGACCACCATCGACAGCGACAGCATCAGGGTCTGGTTCATGCCGGCCATGATCGTCGAGGTCGCCAGCGGCAACTGGACGCGGGTCAGCATCTGCCGGGGCGTGCAGCCAAAGGCGCGGGCGGCTTCGATCTTGTCTTCCGGCACCTGGCGAATACCCAGGTTGGTCAGCCGCACCAGCGGCGGCAGGGCAAACACAATGGTGACCAGCACGCCAGGCACGTTACCGATGCCGAACAGCATCACCACCGGCACCAGGTACACAAAGGCGGGCAGGGTCTGCATGGCATCGAGTGCCGGACGAATGATCTTTTCCAGCCGGTCACTGCGGGCGCAGAGGATGCCCAGCGGAATACCGATCACCGCACAGAAAAACACCGCCGTCAGCACCAGCGCCAGGGTGGTCATCGATTCTGACCACACGCCGATCAAGCCCAGCAGGGTCAGGGTGACAAAGCACAACAGGGCCATGCGCTTGCCCGCCAGTTGCCAGCCGAGCAATGACGACAACAGGATGCCGATGCTCGGCGGGATGCTTTGCAGGATGTATTCGGTGCCGTTGAGCACCTGGTCGATGGGCCAACGGATGGCACGGAACACTTCGCGGAAGTTTTGTACCAGGTAATTGAGGGCGGCTTCTACCCAGTCACCCAAGGGAATGGTCATCGACTGGAATGGATCGAGAAGGCTGAATTCGGACATGGGGGCTACCTCTTTTTGGCGTGGGCGCTTAGTCGCGGCTCAGGGTCTGGAGCAACAGGGTCTTGGAAATCGTGCCCTTGAACGCACCGCCACGGTCCAGTACCGGAACCGGGTAGGGCAGGCGGGCGACGATGCCGAGCACTTCGTGCAGCGGGGTGTCGGTGTACACCGG
>NZ_JAMYDZ010000059.1:0-3355 GCF_024129905.1 Pseudomonas sp. 21LCFQ010
GCGATCAGGGGTTCTGTGTTTGAATCTTGACGATGACCTACTCTCACATGGGGAAGCCCCACACTACCATCGGCGATGTATCGTTTCACTACTGAGTTCGGGATGGGATCAGGTGGTTCCAACACTCTATGGTCGTCAAGAAATTCGGTAGCCAGTGTGTTTTCACACGCTGGCAAATTCGGTTATGTGAACATTTTTCGGCGTTTGCTGATCAGCTTTCGGCTGTATCGTCTTCACACACCGCCACTGCTGTGCAGATGGCTTGGGTGTTATATGGTCAAGCCTCACGGGCAATTAGTATGGGTTAGCTCAACGCCTCACAGCGCTTACACACCCCACCTATCAACGTCGTAGTCTTCGACGGCCCTTTAGGGGATTCAAGATCCCAGTGAGATCTCATCTTGAGGCAAGTTTCCCGCTTAGATGCTTTCAGCGGTTATCTTTTCCGAACATAGCTACCCGGCAATGCCACTGGCGTGACAACCGGAACACCAGAGGTTCGTCCACTCCGGTCCTCTCGTACTAGGAGCAGCCCCTCTCAAATCTCAAACGTCCACGGCAGATAGGGACCGAACTGTCTCACGACGTTCTAAACCCAGCTCGCGTACCACTTTAAATGGCGAACAGCCATACCCTTGGGACCGGCTTCAGCCCCAGGATGTGATGAGCCGACATCGAGGTGCCAAACACCGCCGTCGATATGAACTCTTGGGCGGTATCAGCCTGTTATCCCCGGAGTACCTTTTATCCGTTGAGCGATGGCCCTTCCATACAGAACCACCGGATCACTAAGACCTACTTTCGTACCTGCTCGACGTGTGGGTCTCGCAGTCAAGCGCGCTTTTGCCTTTATACTCTACGACCGATTTCCGACCGGTCTGAGCGCACCTTCGTACTCCTCCGTTACTCTTTGGGAGGAGACCGCCCCAGTCAAACTACCCACCATACACTGTCCTCGATCCGGATAACGGACCTGAGTTAGAACCTCAAAGTTGCCAGGGTGGTATTTCAAGGATGGCTCCACGCAGACTGGCGTCCACGCTTCATAGCCTCCCACCTATCCTACACAAGCAAATTCAAAGTCCAGTGCAAAGCTATAGTAAAGGTTCACGGGGTCTTTCCGTCTAGCCGCGGATACACTGCATCTTCACAGCGATTTCAATTTCACTGAGTCTCGGGTGGAGACAGCGCCGCCATCGTTACGCCATTCGTGCAGGTCGGAACTTACCCGACAAGGAATTTCGCTACCTTAGGACCGTTATAGTTACGGCCGCCGTTTACCGGGGCTTCGATCAAGAGCTTCGCTTGCGCTAACCCCATCAATTAACCTTCCGGCACCGGGCAGGCGTCACACCCTATACGTCCACTTTCGTGTTTGCAGAGTGCTGTGTTTTTAATAAACAGTCGCAGCGGCCTGGTATCTTCGACCGGCATGGGCTTACGGAGCAAGTCCTTCACCCTCACCGGCGCACCTTCTCCCGAAGTTACGGTGCCATTTTGCCTAGTTCCTTCACCCGAGTTCTCTCAAGCGCCTTGGTATTCTCTACCTAACCACCTGTGTCGGTTTGGGGTACGGTTCCCGATTATCTGAAGCTTAGGAGCTTTTCCTGGAAGCATGGCATCAACCACTTCATGTTCTAAAGAACACTCGTCATCAGCTCTCGGCCTTGGGATCCCGGATTTGCCTAAGATCCCAGCCTACCACCTTAAACCTGGACAACCAACGCCAGGCTGGCCTAGCCTTCTCCGTCCCTCCATCGCAATAACCGGAAGTACAGGAATATTAACCTGTTTTCCATCGACTACGCTTTTCAGCCTCGCCTTAGGGACCGACTAACCCTGCGTCGATTAACGTTGCGCAGGAAACCTTGGTCTTTCGGCGTGGGAGTTTTTCACTCCCATTGTCGTTACTCATGTCAGCATTCGCACTTCTGATACCTCCAGCAAGCTTCTCAACTCACCTTCACAGGCTTACAGAACGCTCCTCTACCGCATCACCAAAAGGTGATACCCGTAGCTTCGGTGCATGGTTTGAGCCCCGTTACATCTTCCGCGCAGGCCGACTCGACTAGTGAGCTATTACGCTTTCTTTAAAGGGTGGCTGCTTCTAAGCCAACCTCCTAGCTGTCTAAGCCTTCCCACATCGTTTCCCACTTAACCATGACTTTGGGACCTTAGCTGACGGTCTGGGTTGTTTCCCTTTTCACGACGGACGTTAGCACCCGCCGTGTGTCTCCCATGCTCGGCACTTGTAGGTATTCGGAGTTTGCATCGGTTTGGTAAGTCGGGATGACCCCCTAGCCGAAACAGTGCTCTACCCCCTACAGTGATACATGAGGCGCTACCTAAATAGCTTTCGAGGAGAACCAGCTATCTCCGAGCTTGATTAGCCTTTCACTCCGATCCACAGGTCATCCGCTAACTTTTCAACGGTAGTCGGTTCGGTCCTCCAGTCAGTGTTACCTAACCTTCAACCTGCCCATGGATAGATCGCCCGGTTTCGGGTCTATACCCAGCGACTAAACGCCCTATTAAGACTCGCTTTCGCTACGCCTCCCCTATACGGTTAAGCTTGCCACTGAATATAAGTCGCTGACCCATTATACAAAAGGTACGCAGTCACCTAACAAGTAGGCTCCCACTGCTTGTACGCATACGGTTTCAGGTTCTATTTCACTCCGCTCTCCGCGGTTCTTTTCGCCTTTCCCTCACGGTACTGGTTCACTATCGGTCAGTCAGTAGTATTTAGCCTTGGAGGATGGTCCCCCCATATTCAGACAAGGTTTCTCGTGCCCCGTCCTACTCGATTTCATGACAAGGAGATTTTCGCGTACAGGGCTATCACCCACTATGGCCGCACTTTCCAGAGCGTTCCGCTAATCTCCAAGCCACTTAAGGGCTGGTCCCCGTTCGCTCGCCACTACTAAGGGAATCTCGGTTGATTTCTATTCCTCAGGGTACTTAGATGTTTCAGTTCCCCTGGTTCGCCTCTTGCACCTATGTATTCAGTGCAAGATACTCAGCTTATGCTGAGTGGGTTCCCCCATTCAGAGATCTCCGGATCAAAGTCTGTTTGCCGACTCCCCGAAGCTTATCGCAGGCTACCACGTCTTTCATCGCCTCTGACTGCCAAGGCATCCACCGTATGCGCTTCTTCACTTGACCATATAACCCCAAGCTATCTGGTTATACTGTGAAGACGACATTCGCCGAAAGCTTGATTCAACAAACTTTCTTTGCCTTAGCCTGCACCCCACCAGTGAAAGTGGTGCACAGTCTAAAATGTTTCACATATCCGAATTTTTAAAGAACGATCTGACAAAGGTCAGAAATCAGCATTCACCATGGCAACCAT